>MEQJ01000001.1:0-1024 GCA_001770165.1 Bdellovibrionales bacterium RIFOXYD1_FULL_53_11
TGGTGCGCGTGACCATCGTGGCGCCGGCAAGCGGCGGCGGCGTGAGGACGGATATGTTTGTTGGCACCGGGGCATCTGCGCTGTAGGCCTGCCTCTTTTCGAATTCGTCCGTGATGTCTGCCGGTACAAGCTGGTAGTAGCCCTTGCCCAGAAGTTCGACGCGGTTCCAGGTGTTGGTGTCAAAATCGAACATCCAGGTGTCGCCGAGCGTGGGCGGGACGAACAGGCACGGCAGCCCCCCGCCGGCGCCGCAATTGGAGCCCGTGGCTTGCGCCGGGCTTGCCAGCGCGGTTTCGCCGCCAAAAAGTATGGCCCGGTGTGCGTAGGAATTTGTGCTTGGTACAAAGTAATCCACCGTGGACATTGCCGCGAGATGGCGCGGCGGAAAGCCGTCAACCCGCTGCCAGTGCCCCATGCCGGCGTTTGCCGTCGGGTCGAACATCCAGCGGTCTGAATACAGTATACTTTCGTTGCTTTCGCCGCCTTCCATGAATATTCCGAGCGAGCAGGGCGCTGATTCGGAGCAGAGGTCTGTTCCGACCGGCTCGGCGGCCGGAGCGGTGTTGTTGTAATTGACCTCGGTCATCTTGTGCGACCGGCGCTCGGCCGGGCACTCCGGAAAGCACGTGAGCCCGCCGGTCAGGTTGAGCTGCCGCCACGTAAAGGTACAGGCCGGGCAGGTGCCGCTCACGCTGAGTTCCCAGGTGTCGGCCAGCGTTTCGCGCGTGTCCTGCACCTTGAACCCGCCAAAGAGGTAGAACTTGCGCGTGACGTGGCTGTAAACCATCGATGCGTCGACCAGTGCCGTGGGTTTGGTGCTCGTGGACGGGGTTTTGGTGACCCAGGTCTTTGTTCCGCCATTATTATATAATAGATAAATATTATCGCTTGTGGCTGTTGCAATGCCGGTCATGCCTCCCCAGGAGACTATGATCACGTTGTTGCCGCCGTCTTCGCCGCGCGCAGAGGCCATGCCAGCGGCTTGCGGGGCTGTGCCTGCGCCGGAGGCCGCCGACGAGCCGAC
>MEQJ01000001.1:1056-2325 GCA_001770165.1 Bdellovibrionales bacterium RIFOXYD1_FULL_53_11
AGATAGTCGCGACAGGTGGACCCTCCGAAGTATGCAAGTTCATTCAACGACAGGTCAAATCCCGGAAGCAGCGAAGCGCCTCCGTACCAGGCGATGTCGCTTTTTACTATCGTGCCTTCCAAGATTCCGCTCCAATCCACCGGTCCCATGCTGGTGGTTGCGCCGTCGGTGATGTTGTTCGGGATCGGGGAAAAATTTATCGTCCTGGTTGTATCATCGTTGCTTGCCCTTTTGCCGTAATATACGCGGCCGGAAGCTGTTCCGATGGCTGTTGTTTGCGCCGAGCTTCCATGAAATCCGCCGATTGCCACCGGGTATCCGATGGTGTTTGCCGCTGCATATGCCCGCGCAAGCCCGATGTTGTATGCGGTCGTATCCGTTATTGCGTCTCCGTCATCGTAATCCGGCTGAAATCTACTGCCGGAATTCTGCTCATTCCCCAGAAGCTGCGTGTGATGGCTGTCCAGCCATTGTACGAGCGTATTTACCGCCCAGTTGACGCCGCCGGTTTGGAGATAGGCGTCCCTGTATTCCGGGCCGAACGTCGGGTTGAATTTGTATGAGTACTGGCTCGGTTTGCTGGTGCTGCTCGCGCCGGTCCTGCCGGCGACCGAGATTATGCGTTCGGTGGTATCGACGGTTGCGTAGGAGTTGCCAACCAGGCCGTTCTTGCTCATTCCGGCGAGGGATATGTTCGGCACCGCCGCATAACCAAACGCCGCGCGCGCGCCCACGTCTTTTGCCAGTTGCCGCGTTATTGGTGTCGCGCTGTCGTAATCCGTCATGGTCTTGATGGTGCTGCTCACCGAGCCGCCGCTGCTGACCTTGAGCCAGTCCTGGTATCTTACGTCGTAAACCCAGGAGGTGTCGGTATCGGCGGCCGCGCCCGTGGGGCCCACGCCGTCAAGCGGGGCGGCGCCGCCGTGGTGCAGGACTTTTCTGGCCGACGCCGAATATGCCAGCGACGCGCCCGCCGAGGCAAGCGGGCCGGTTACGCCCGTGGCGCCGGCGGTGAGATTTGCCCAGGCGGAGATTTTGCTTGTTGTCGCGCTCGCGCCCGGGGCAAGCGCTGTGCCCGCGTTTTTGGGTGGGAGCGAGTCGACCGCAAGCGCGTAAAGGGACTGTCCGCACGAAGTGTAGTAGCCCGTCGACGCGATTCCGCAGGCGAGGCCGCTACCTCTATATGAGAGGGTTGACGGGTTGTAGGAGCTGTAATGGTAGCCGCTGATGCCGCCGATCATGAGCATCGAGCCGCCAAGCGTTGATGAA
>MEQJ01000001.1:2382-2758 GCA_001770165.1 Bdellovibrionales bacterium RIFOXYD1_FULL_53_11
GAGCTGGCATCGGTGATGTCCACGGAAATGTTTTTGATGAACCTGGGCTTGAAGGTTCCGGCGGTTGAAGGGTCGGCATTGTAGGCCACCGGTCCCGTGGCGCCGACTGCGGCGACATAGCTTGACGGCCCGGTGTATGTTCCGGCGGTTGCGCCTCCCAGGTCGCCAAGTGTTGATGCGCCGGGCTTCTGGTAGTCAAAGGGTTTGAAATAGTTTTTCGTGTCGCCCGCGCAGTAGTAATAATTGGGAGAGGCGAGGGAGTAGAAGTCGGACTGGTTGAACACGACGTGCAGGCCCATCGAGCTTTGGGCCTCGTCGGTGAGCGGCGCGGCTGCGGTGCCGGTGGCTTTTGGTTGATAGGGATCGCCGGCGCAGG
>MEQJ01000001.1:2783-9891 GCA_001770165.1 Bdellovibrionales bacterium RIFOXYD1_FULL_53_11
GCCGCCGTTTGCGCGATCCTCCTTTTGTGTTTGCCCGTCATGCGCCAGTTCATTTGCCTTCCCCCTCTTGTTCCCCCGTCAGATCCTGTAAAATGTAAGCGAATAGAAAACGACTCCCACGCATTGCGCCGAGCTGGTGGCGCAGTTTGTGGTGAGATTTGCATGAGCCGTGGCCGAGATGCGGCTGAGCTGGAATATGCTGAGCGTCTGGTCGGCCGCCAGCGGCAGGATGAATTGTTTTGTTGTCACGCCGCCGCCGCCCGTATTCGCGCTTGCGCTCACGTATCCGGATGATGGCGGCACCAGCATCACAAACGGCTGCACGACTTCGTAGGCGTTGTGTTTCAGATAGGCCTGCCAGACGTGGTCCGAGCAGCCGGTGGCGGACGGGCTGAACACGCCGCCGCTGAAGCAGGTGGCCGGATTTGCCGGCGCCTGGCCCAGTGCGGATGAGGCGTATTCGAGAACGGCAAGAATGTTTTCGGTCGTGACGAGCGCCGTGCGGCTGAAAGTCACGCGGATGTACGCGCCGTCCTGCGGCCCGCCGTCGCCGGTGCGCATGGTGCCGTTGGTGCAGTCAAACTCGCTTACCCTGTAAAGTCCGGCGCTCGCGCCGCAGCTTACCGCTTCGGTGGTGGCGCTGCCGTCAAAGTCACAGGTGGCGGCGGCGTCGGCCGCGTTTGAAAAGCGCGCGCAGTTGGTATCCGTGGCCGAGGTGTTGGATGCGCCGCTGATGCCGATTTCGGCGGACGTGAGCCATGACGGCCAGGAGCCCGAAGTGGTGGAGGCCAGGAGTGAGTTGTCCGGGCTGAATACCCGCACGGCTTTATGGCCGGACCCCGGAGTGGGCGCGGTGCCGTCGCCGCTGTAGGCTTCAAAGCTCCCGGAAGTGGAGGCCCGGAAGATCAATCGCACGGCTTTGGTGCCGCTTACGGTGGTGGCGCTGGTTTGAGTGCTTTCGGTAACAATGCCGGTGTTGAGTTTCTTTTCGATAGAACTCGAAAGGCAGCCGCCAGAGAGCATTATCGGCAAAGCGCACGCAATGGCGCTGACAACAAGTGTGTTATTTTTATTCACGGTACCCCTCCCCGAACCTTCTCAGTATACCATATCGGAAAGGTTTAGTATTTATCTGACTAAAAAAATATAATATTACAAGGTGTTGGGATTATTGAAAAAAATCATTAATCACGCCGCTTTGAAACTGTTTGTTTTCCGGGCTGGGGTTACTGTAACTTAACTTTTTACTGGCATTGTCTTCGGTTTTCTTGCCACAATTTATATAGAAGGGGGGCATGGCATGAAGCCAAGCCGGTATCTGCTGATAACACTTGTCATGATGACTGCGGCCTTCGGGTTCGGCGGGTGTTTGTCGGATGACGATGAAGCCGCAAAACCTGTTGCCGGTTCTGGCAACGAACCTCCTGCCGGCGATCAAACACCCGCTCCAGCGCCTCCGGCAGCGCCAACATATCCACCCGGATTTTCGTTCGCCGAGCCGGATACCGGAGATGCCGCCGCGCTGCCGCTCCGGTCAGGAAGTTTTGTAGTAACGCGTGCGCGTGCCGGCGGGGGCAATGTTGCGCGGCAATTGCAAAGTCAGAGTTTCATTCTCAAAGGCGGTGCTCCATGAAACAACGTTCGGATTACAGGTTTTATTCAAGCATGCTGGTTTTTCTGGCGGTCATGATTCCTTGGACTTCGTCTGCCGCCGGCGTGCCCGCGGGGCTTGCATATCAGGGATTTCTCGCCGACCAGGCCGGCAATCCGGTCACGGCCTCGAAGCAGATGCGCTTCGGGATATATGTTGACGGCGCGCGCGTCTGGTATGCGGAGTACCAGGAAGTCGGTGTCACGGTCGGATTTTTTTCCGTCCTGCTCGGCGACGCGGCGCAGGGCGGCTTTGCGCTTGATCCGCTAACCGGCGAGCCCCTCCCCCCGGGCGCGCTTCCGGTGGGCCCGCAGGTGTTTGTCGGCGTGAGCGACGCAGCGGCGGTCGAGATGGAGATTGAAATACACAACGGAAGTGTATTTGAAACACTTTCGCCCAGAATCCGCAAATCCTCGTCGGCGTTCGCTCTCCGGGCCGACACGGTTGACGGCTATGATTCTTCGCAGCTCGTGAAGCTCGATGCCGCCGGATCGATCATATCGTCGGGCGGCATGGCGGTGGTTGCGGCGGACGGCACCTGGACCGGGCCGGTGGCCGGGCTCGCCGGACCGGCCGGACCGCAGGGCCCGCCCGGAGTGATCACTGACAATTCGGTTACGGCGGCAAAACTCTCTGTCGAAGCGGTTACGGATTCCAAACAATTCAAGCATGTGTATGCGATGGCTAATTCAAAAACCGTGATCGCCGATTGCGGCGCCGGATTCACCGCTGTCGGCGGCGGCGCGGATTGCACGAAGGGCTCGCGGCTCATGGCCTCCTGTCCGTGCGCATCAACGATGTGTACGGCCTGTGCCGACGGCGCCCTGCCGGCGCGCTACTGGCTGGGAGTGTGCAGCTCCGCAAATGTCCAGAACAAGGCGTTTGCCTTTTGCGTGCGGAATTGATGTAATTTGATCAATGGGCAAAATCCGGCTGATGATGGCGTTGTTGGTTTGTTCAAATGCAATTGCTTCAGGTGAAATAATCCCGGGCGTATTATATGACGGGTGGACCACCGGTCCTGTCGGCCTGGAAAAGATCGCGCACGATATCACGCCCGGTACGATTGTGATTTTAAGCGAACAGCACGACCTCAAGATGCATCACAGCCACCAGGAGCAGTTTCTGGGTGCCCTCAAAAAGCATTCAGCCGCAAATGGCATCAGCGTCGGCATGGAGTTTTTCCGGTATCCCGACCAGCCGCTTGTGGACAGGTATTTTGCCGGGGATCTGCCCGAGCCGGAGTTCTTGAAAAAACTGAAATGGGGAAGCCTGCCTTTTGATTTTTACCGCGCCATCGTCTGGTTTCCGTTTGCAAGCGGCGGCCTTACGGCGGCGCTGAATGCGCCGTCATGGCTCACTTCTAAAATTTCAAAAAACGGTCTTGAGGCCCTGACGGCGGAAGACTGGAAAGCAATGCCGCCCGGATTCGCCCTCGGGAACGACGGGTATTACATGCGGTTCAAGGCGCTCATGACCGACGGGCACATACCGGAACAAAAGGTGCGCAATTATTTTGCCGCGCAGAGCACCTGGGACGACACCATGGCGTGGAACGCCGTGCGCCATCTGGCCGCGCGGCCCGGAGACGTGCTGGTAATCATTGTCGGTGACTTTCATGCGGCTTACGGCGGCGGGCTTCCGGACCGTATCCGGGCGCGGACAAATGCCAGGATCATCAATATCTCGCAGGTTGATCTTGGCGGCATGAGCGATCCCGAAAAATTCATGGCCGTCGCTCCGCATCCGATCTGGGAGGCTCGGGCGGATTACGTCTGGACGTCGCTGGAAATCAAATGATTGCAAGGCAGGCAAACGTGAGTCTGAGGGCGTTGATACCGGCCGTGCTTTTTGCGCTGTCAGCGCCGGGCGGCGTGCATGCATATGACTTTCCGCAGGCGGCTTACAAGGAAACGAAGGAACTCACCCTTGAGATCCTGAAAAAATATCCGCCGTCCGGATATTTCTATCTTGGCGTGGGCCGCTCACCCGCGCCCGTTCTAGCGCTTCTCAAGGAAATATCGCCGGCTGGGGCGGCCGAGCTGCCGTATTCGGCAGGCAACAGGCAAAGCGTAACGGATGCGCTCACCCGCAGGCGGCTCGACGCTCATTTCGACAGGTTTTTTCCGGCCCCCGGAAAACTCGGGAACAGGAAAATCCTGCTTTTTGATTTCACGGAAACCGGCAGGGGGCTTGATGCCGCGGACCAGGAGCTTCGCGCCTATCTGGCAAGGCGCCGGATCGCGGCGGAAGTCGTCCCGCTCGCGCTTCATTCTTCCAGGGACGGTAGCGCGGATGTTTTGAAAATATTGTTCGGCCGCCGGGGAAGCGGCGTTGAAATCATCCCGCTCAAGGAAAAATATCCGTATCTCAGGATGGTGCTGATCAACACCCAGTTGAAACCCGTTGCTGAATATGCGTCGTATTCACCCGAACTTCTGGATACCGGTGCGCTCAAGCCTTCAAGAGAATACGCGGCCTTCAGGGAAGACCTGCGCCGGCGTTTGTCGGGCGACCATGATTTCAAAAAGCGGCTTGAGGAAGTGCTTGGCGCCGCCGGCGCAAATTGCCGCGAAAGCGCCGGAAGAGTCCTGAAAATGCCCCGTTGACGGGCCGGTTTTTTTAAACAAGCGCCCGGTGCGGCGCTTCGTCAAGCTCCCGCAGCATCGCAATGATTCCGTCCATCGGCATCACGCGTGATTCCTTTTCGCCGTACTTGCGGACGGCAAAGCTGCCGGCGGCGGTTTCGCGGTCGCCCGCCACGAGCGAAAACGGTATTTTTGACGTCTGCGCGTCGCGCGTCTTGAAGCCCATCGTTTCGTTGCGGGTATCGACCTCGGCCCGGAGGCCGGCGGCCTTGAGCTTTGCCAGAAACTCCTTGCAGTAGCCGCTGTGGCTATCTGAGATCGGGATGAGGCGCGCCTGCACGGGCGCGAGCCAGACCGGAAACGCCCCGCCGTAATGTTCGATCAGGACGCCGAAAAATCTTTCGAGCGACCCCAAAAGCGCACGGTGGATCATGAACGGGCGCTTCTCTTTTCCGTCCTGGTCCACGAACGTCATGTCGAAACGCTCGGGCAGGTTGAAGTCGAACTGGATGGTCGTCATCTGCCACTCGCGCCCGAGCGCGTCGCGCACCTTGAGGTCGATCTTGGGGCCGTAAAACGCGCCGCCGCCCGGATCGATCTCGTGCTTGAGATTCTCGGCCTCGATCGCTTTTTTAAGTGAATCAATCGCCGCGTTCCACATGTCGTCGCTGCCCGCGACGCTTTTTGCGGGGCGCGTGGCAAGATATGCCTTGATGTCGCCAAACCCGAAGGCCTTCCATATCTTCAGCGAAAAGCGGAGCACCTCGCGTATCTCGCTTTCCATCTGCGCGGGCGTGCAGAAGATGTGCGCGTCGTCCTGCGTGAAGCCGCGGACGCGCAGCAGCCCGTGCAGCACGCCCGAGCGTTCGTAGCGGTACACGGTGCCGAGCTCGGCCCAGCGGAGCGGAAGCTCGCGGTACGAGCGCTTGCCGGTCTTGTAGATCATGATGTGGAACGGGCAGTTCATCGGCTTGATGAAGTACTTGCGCTCGTCGACGTTCATCGGCGAGTACATGTTCTCTGAATAAAAATCCAGGTGTCCGCTTGTCTTCCAGAGTATGTCGCGGCCCATGTGCGGGGTGTAGAGGAGGTCATAGCCGCCCGCGTAGTGCGCCTTGCGCCAGAAATCCTCGATCACAGCGCGGATGCGGGCGCCCTTGGGGTGCCAGTAGATGAGCCCGGGACCCGCCTCTTCGTGGGTTGAATAAAGATCCAGCTCCCGGCCGAGGCGGCGGTGGTCGCGCTTCATGGCTTCATCAAGCATCTTGAGGTGCTTGTCGAGCTCTTCTTTTGAAAAAAACGCGGTGCCGTAGATGCGCTGGAGCTGCGGATTTTTTTCGCTCCCGCGCCAGTACGCGCCGGCGACTGAAAGCAGTTTGAAGGCCTTGATGCGCCCGGCCTTGTCGACATGCGGGCCGCGGCAGAGGTCGGTGAAAGCGCCCTCCTGGTAGGTTGTTACGGTGCGGGCGCCTTTTTGATCGCGAAGATCCCCGATCAGCTCGACCTTGAACTTCTGGCCGCTCGCGCGGAACATCGCAAGCGCTTCGTCGATCGTGTGTTCGCGCTTGGTGAAGGGTTCATCCGCCTTGATGATTTTCCGCATTTCTTCTTCGATGCGCGGCAGGTCGGCGGGGGTGAGCTTTTGGGTGATGTCGATGTCGTAGTAAAAACCGCCCTCGACCGTAGGGCCGATGCCAAAGCGCGCGTCGGGCCAGAGATTTTTTATGGCATGGGCCATCACATGGGCCGCCGAGTGGCGCATTATTTCGAGATCAGAGTGGATTACCGGTTCTTCCGTCGCCGACGTCGCGTCGGGCAGCGTGATACCTGCTTCGTCGTTTTGTACTTGTGTCATGATGCAGGCAGCCTAGCACGAAAAAAAGATTATTGCTCGGGGTCAGGATATACGGGGCCGCAATTTGCCTCATTGAAGGAGTATGGCTCCCGGCCGGTCATGGTGCCGCTGAAAGCCAGCTTGGATGATCTGCCGACCGTGGAAAGGCGGGAGAGTTTTACCGAGGAAAAATTTTGCGCGCCGCTGACGCAGCTTACGACTCTAAGATCAAGTGTCGATGCCGTGCACGATGCGGTTTTGAAGGATTGTTTTACGTTCAGGTTTTCCTTGCCGATAATGACCGAGACTTCGATGGTGCCGTTTGAAAGCGGTTTGAATTCAACCATTGCGCTGTTGTCCGGGCTTCTGCAGACAAAGTGCATGAACGCGGCGCTGGCAGCAGCAGGCGTGGCGAGCGCGGCAAGAGCCATAAGAACGAATATTTTTTTCATAAATCCTCCCGGAGGGTTGAATCAATATGTTAATCATCTAAAATTGTCAACAATTTGAACAAAACAGAAAATCGTGGCAAAGGCGCCTGTCAGACTGTATTTTGCCGTCATGGCCGAACGTTTTTCTCTCAGACCGGCGACTCCGGATGACGTAAACGAAATCGCGAGCATCGAGCGCGCGGTCCACAAGGCGCCCTGGACTCCAGAGCATTTTCGGGCCGAATTTGAAAAACCCTACAGCCATGTCCTTCTGATGACGGACGACGAGACTGACTCGCGCATAGCCGGTTACATTGTATACTGGCTGCTGCTCGATGAGTGCCAGATCCTTGATGTTGTGGTGGACGAAAAATACCGCCGGCTCGGCTTTGCCAAAACCATGATCCGGCAGGCGGTCGGTGATGCGCTCAAGGCGGGGGCCAAAAAGGCGGTGCTCGACGTTCGAAAGAGCAATCTGCCGGCGGTCGAGCTTTATCAGTTCTGCGGTTTTGTCATCACCGGGGTGGCAAAATCATTTTATTCGGACGGCGAAGACGCCTACCGGATGAGCCTTCCGCTGGACGATACGCCCAAAACGGACTTT
>MEQJ01000001.1:9958-16876 GCA_001770165.1 Bdellovibrionales bacterium RIFOXYD1_FULL_53_11
TGAGTTGTCATTGAATATATCAAATTCCCGTCCGGGGGGGCGCGGGAATGAATTTCAAGATATTTTTTGTTGTTTTTTTTGCTGCTGTTCAGGCGCAGGCGGTGGCCGTTATCGGTCATCGCGGGATGGGCAGGGACAATCCGGATATTCCTGAAAACTCGATTGAAGGTCTTACGGCCGCATTGCGCGGCGGCGCGGATGCCGTTGAGTTTGATGTGCAGCTTACGGCCGATTACGAAGTGGTACTGCTGCACGATCAAACTGTTGGCAGGGCCACCAATGGCGCGGGCTGTGTATCGAAAAAGAGGTTTGCCGATCTGCGGCGCCTCCGGCTCAGGGACGGTTCGGGGCGCACGCATTGGGACAAACAGGTGCCGTCTTTTGAAGAAGTGCTTGAGGCGATCCGGCCTTATTACGATAAAAAGAAGGATTTTCTGGCCGATGTTCATCTCAAGGTATTTGCGGGTGCGCGCGGAGACTGGGGCGGCGTCAACTTCTGCCCGCGCACCGATTACCGGATGCTGGCGTGGAGGGTGATGAAGACGCTCAAGGAAAAGGGCATGGCCGGAAAAGTGATCCTTACGGCGTTTCATGCAAAAACCCTCGATTATGCCCGCCTGTTTGACGAGCACGTCAAAACGGGCCTTTTAACGTTTTTGAACACCAAGGCGCACACCGATCTGGCGGCCAAAAAGGGATACGATGCGATTGTCATGAACTGGAACAACGCCTCCAGGCTTGATTTTGCCTATGCCCGGGCACGCAGGCTCATGGTGCTGGCGTGGTTTTCGGATTCCGGAAATATTCCGTCGAAGGATACGCTTGAAGGCTATGCCATTGACGGCGTGATCACCGACATGCCCTAAGATATGTCTTGATATGACCCCATTTACAGACATATAATGTATATAAATGGGGGCATTATGAGGCGCATCCAGGGCTTGTTTTTAGACAACTGGTTGACCAGTACAAGAAGAAAACCTCTTGTGATTCGTGGAGCACGCCAGGTTGGAAAGTCCACGCTTGTCAGGCAGTTTTGTCTTGATAAAAAAATAGAACTTTTTGAGATTAATCTGGAAAAATACTCGAATCTGGACTCAATTTTTTCCAGTCTGCAAATCAAAAAGATCATGGAAGCGCTTGAAGATGTTTTCAGCAAAAAGATCACCAATCACAGGAATTCCCTGCTTTTCCTGGACGAAATGCAGGCAACTCCGGCTGCCCTGCCCGCGCTTAGATATTTTTTTGAAGAATTGCCCGACCTTCCCGTTATCGGGGCCGGATCATTGCTTGATTTTACAATGAATGAACATGAATATTCGATGCCGGTCGGTCGTATTGATTTTTTATACATGGGCCCCATGACTTTTGAAGAGTTTCTTCTCGCGAAAGATGAAAAACATTTCCTTGGCAGGCTGGACGCATTCGACATAAAAAATCCCCTGTCCGCGCCTCTCCACAATAATGGATTAAAGCTGCTTAGAGAGTACATGTTTACCGGAGGCATGCCGGAAGCTGTCCGTGGATTCATTGAAAGCGGAATTGAATCCGTACCGGTGATTCATTCAAGCATAATTCAAACTTATCAGGCTGATTTTGTTAAATATGCGAATAAATCACAATTGCATAAAATCGATCATGTCTTCAGAAGAATATTTCCAACACCATGCAGAAAAGTCATTTACAGCAAAATCTCCCCTGACGAACTGTCGCGCGATACAAAAAAAAATATCGCCCTGCTTTCAAAGGCACGGGTGATTTATCGCGTTCTTCATTCCAGCTGTTCCGGTATTCCGCTCGGCAGCTCTGCGGATGAACATGTTTTTAAAACCCTTGCGCTGGATGTGGGGCTGATGAATTTCATGCATGGATTGAGATGGAATGTTTTTAAAAACCATACTGAAAATGAAATACTTACAGAAGGTGTTATTGCAGAACAATTTGTCGGTCAGCATCTGCTGTACGAACAGGATTTGTATCGGGAACCTTCTCTTTATTATTGGCTTCGTGAGGGCAAGAACAACAATGCCGAAGTGGATTTTATTGTGGAAAACAACGAAGCCCTGGTTGCCATTGAGGTCAAGGCCGGCTCTGCAGGCAAAATCAGGTCTTTGCATCAATGGATGAAAGACATTTCATATAGAAAGAAAAAAGCCATACGCTTCAATGATTCGAGAGGCGCAATTGAAAACGTGGAACAGATTGTTCAGGACAGGAAAGTGGAGTACCCGCTTCATACGCTTCCGCTTTATTGCATCCAAAAATGGAAAAACATCTGTTGCTGATTCGTGCCAAAGCCGTTGGCCCGGACGCTATTGCCCGTGCATGGGTAAAAATAGTTTTTAGTATGTGATCTTTTCATGGGGAATCATTTACCCAGAATATTGAAAGATCAATTTCCAGGTTTTGAAACGGCTCGATCCGCGCCTTGTCATTAATAAACGCCTCCACCGTCTTGTTAAGCGGATCCACTTGCTAACCACTGACATGGCAACGACTAAACAAAATATAAATATAGAAATTGGCTCAACTTTCCCCATCAATATAATATCAGCAAGGGTGCGGTGCGGCATAAAAATAATACGTCAAGTGATCTGGCTGTTGTCGTCAGCACTATCGTTTCTCTCTAAAACGCTTGAGCCCCTTCCTTGTCAGCCTGTATTTCTGCAATCGGCTATTGGGTTTGTCGGGGATCGTGCATTCAATAAGATCAGCTTTCAGGGCGGGATTTAAATAGTTTTCCCTGAATGTCGGTCTGTGCTTCAATTTGAGCGCCTTGCGAAGTTCGATTGGGGATAATTCGCCGTTTTTTAGTACCAAAAGCAGCTTTTCGACTGGGTCACTCGACTGGGTCGGTGACTGGGTCGGTGACTGGGTCGGTGGGCGGTGCAGGGTTTGGACAAACTGGCCGCCGTCCTGGCGAAATTTTGGGGTGGAGAGTCCTGCTTTTTTGCAAAGCGAGATCATATCCAAAGTGCCGGTACCGGCTTTTTCGATATACCGGGCAAGAAACAAAGGCTCTGCAATCAGCGGGTTTCTTGGGATGGAAGCATGAGGCAGCCTGAGAGATTCCATGGTAAGTCCTGGCGGCAGACTGCCGGGATTCCATATCTCAAGCCGGTCAGAAAACAGCATGACCTGTACCGAGGCATTTGATGTGTAGTCACGATGCACAACGGCGTTGACAATAGCTTCGCTAACGGCTTCACGAGGAATTTCATATTCGACCGGGGCTTGAGAGCTGGATGCACGGGTTCCGACAGCGCGGTCTATTTTTGACAGCACAAAATCAACAGCCTGATCCACCAGCTCAAAGGCTGTCCCTTTGTAGATCTGATAAGAGGGGATGGGTTTTTGAATCTCGGCACCGTGAAAGTGCATGCACTTAACTTCCGAACTCACCATGAACCGCTGCGGAGTTTTGGCAAAAAGAAGAACAGCGGCATGATTTGGCTTGCCGTGATCGAGCAAATTGAGATGCACAAGAGCCTTGCGTAGTGGTGTGCCGGCAGGAAGGGCATAGCCACGGCTTCGCTGCGCGAGACTCAGAAAATCCGAGAGCTTTTCCTTGGACAGGTCTTTGATCCCAGTTCTTGGGCAAGCAGAAGCGTCAAGGGGCAGGGTACGGAGGAATCCCTGCCGTTCCATATGCTCAGCAAGGCTTGCGTAAATGGATGCCGTCAGCTCCGGCATTGTACCAAACCGGCGGCGGATAAGCTGACTACCGGCTTTTTTTATGAGCTTTTGCATTTTGGGATGACGCGAGTTGTCTTTTGTTCCCTTGATGAAGATCAGCCGTTCTTTATGTTTTATTGAAGCGCGATCAAATTCACGCTCTGTCGGAGACACGCCAGCTTTGTCTTCAAAGCCATAATCGTTTCCAAACAAACCGATATAAACGGACGCGCGATCCACTTCATCAAGATACACCTTGTCTGCGCGTCTGCCGGACGCTGGAATATCTTCAAACAGAAACACCTCAAAAAATCTGCCAAGCAGAGGATCACCATGAATGTAATCCCTGAGCGCGCGGCGTTCAGCGGCGAATTCTTTTTGAACCGAACTGATGAAGATGCGCTGTTTTTCTCTCATGTATATTTGCTTCCGGTATTATTCATGATCGTAACCCTCATGCACGAAATCCTCAATACGTTTTGTTTCGTTTTGTTGCGCCTGGATGCATCAGGCTGCATTGGGCCGCACTGGGCTGCTTCTCGCGGCATCACGCGACATTTCCCGACATTTCTCTACATGTCTTGAATAATTATTTTTCGAAAATGCCGCGCAGCTCTTGACGCTGGCTTGTTGCGTGATTAGAGATTACGCGGGGGGATTGGATGCGGACCGCAAAAACTACACCAAAACATGTACAAAATATGCACCAATGCGTTGGTCTATCGTTTGGTGTGGCGGCACAAAAAAATCCTCTTCAGCGTGCAGGTTTATGTATTGCTTGGTGCTTGATGGTTATCAGAGGGTGATGAAGAAGAATGGTTTTACAGGATCGGGACAAGAATATTTTGAAGAGGTGTTATGAACATCAGTTTTTGACAATGAAACAGGTGATCGAGAGATTTTTTAATACAAAAACTGCAAGGGAACCGTACAGGAGAATACTGGAACTTGAAAAAAGCGGAATAGTTGAACGGGTGCATGCGTATCCATTGGGTGTCGGCAAGGTGGTCCGTTTGACGCAGACCGGTGCCGAGGTAGCCCGAAGTTGTTTCTTGCATGAAGACTTTGACCTGCCTCAGACATGGCGTCTCAATCAGGCTAACCGTACTTCATGACTGGCATGTCGCCGAGGTGCGATTCCGGCTTCAGGAGCTTTGGGATTGCGGATGGATTCCTGAAGGCGTTTTCAAAAATAAACGCGATCAGGAGATTGTGCCCGATGGTGTCATTGTTTTTGATTCCATGCACAGGCTGAGGGAGCGGCTTGTAATCTTTTCATGGAGAGTCATTTACCCAGAATATTGAAAGATCAATTTCCAGGTTTTGAAACGGCTCAATCCGCGCCTTGTCATTCTCCCCCCATGCACCAAGACGTTTCCATGCACCAGCAGCCGTGTCATTAATAAACGCCTCCACCGTCTTGTTAAGCGGATCCACAATCCAATAGTGACTAACGCCATGCTCTTGATAGATGCAAAATTTTTCAACCCTATCTCTACGTCCTGATGAAGGCGAAAGAATTTCGCAGGTCCAATCAGGAATGATTGTTACAAGACTTTCGTGCGGATTAATTTTTCCTCGACGCGCCTTCCTCCATCCAGCCAAATCAGGGGAAATCACATGTGATCCTAATTGAACGTCAGGCTCTATTTCTATAATCCAACCATCTCCGAGTCCTCCTGAATCGGCAGCGTCTCCGATTTTTCCTCCAAGTTTTCGGCTTACATAACGATGTCCAAAATTGGGTTTCGCAGCGGATGTTTCCAGTTGACCATTAATAATTTCGGCTCTAACACCTTCCGGAAGCGCCAATATGTCTTCATAAGTTGGAATTTTCTTTGCCGGTTCATTCATAGGCTCTCAAGACTACCGCGAATTCCGCCTAACTGGCAAGTCGTAACCCCCCCCCCCGGCTCTGCCTGAGATCAATCCTTTCGCGGATGTTTTTCCGGCCTTCCATATCTGCTCCTTGATTATTGGTTTCTTTTGACAATACAATAACATTCATGAAGCCAAGAAACGCATGGAAGATGCTGGTGGTGTTTTTATTGCTGGTGCCCGCGCAGTCCCGGGCGCTCGGTTTTTCGTTCCAGTCGGTCAACCTCATGGCGGGCGGGACGCTTCCGAGGGCCGAGTACGGCGGTCTGTATTATAATTCGCAGCAGATCCAGCCCAAGGTGCTGCCGGCGCTCGGCGCCGCGGCCGAGTTTTTGGTGCATGAGCAGTGGTTCATGCAGCTCGTGTTCCAGCCGGGGCTGGCATATGCGGGTTATAAATTCAGGATCCATGATTCGGCGGCGTCGTTGCAGTATGCATATCCCGCGGCGTATGATTTCAGTTATGCGGGCGTGCAGGCGCTGGTAAAGATCAAGTTCAATTTCGGCAGTTTGCGGCCGTATGTTTTTGGCGGGCCGCAGTTTGATTATCTTGTGGCGGCAACTCTTACGGTCACGCCAAACAACTATTTTCTCGGTCATACGGCGGCGCTCGTGCCGGGAGAGCTTGATCTCAAGGACAAAAAAATTATCCGCAAGACGCGGTGGATGATTGACGCGGGCGCGGGGCTGGAGTGGGAGCTTGCCACTCCGGTGGCGTTGCTGGTGGATCTGAGATACCAAAGGTCCTTTGACAAGATAAATGATTCCAGCTCGGACATCCGCATGGACGCCTTGCAGGCGATGACGGGTTTGAGGATCGGGATATGATGCGGTTTGTGGTGGTATTGGCGCTGTCGCCGGTGCTGGCGATGGCGGCGGCAAACGCCGCGGTATCGGGCGAGCCGCCTGCCGCCGAGCGGGCAGTCAACCAGCCCGCCGCCGGCGAGCCGCCTGCCGCAGCCGCGGGCCAAGAGCTTCGCGAGGGCGGAGTGCTTTCGTCGAGGATCGCGGATTTTCCGATGTACATCGCGCCGACGTTTTCAGCGGGATACAGCACGACCAATACGGTGGCCGGGAGCCGTCCGCACATGATGCAGGTGGCGATGGGCCTTGTAGTGGCGTATCAATTTCAAAAGAGCTGGGCGCGCGGCATTACGCTTGGCGTGGCGACGGATTACCGGGTGATCAATCAGTACTCGGCCATCGGCATGACGGGCGCCAACTACCGGGGCACGAGGTGGAACATCGCATCGCCGGTTGTCGGTTTTGATTACAGGGGGCTGCTGCTGCTTGCCGATTTCCAGTTTCTCGGCAATTACGATCTTCGCAATCTGGCCAGCCTTGGCGGGGGCGGGGTGTTTGAAGT
>MEQJ01000001.1:16894-28962 GCA_001770165.1 Bdellovibrionales bacterium RIFOXYD1_FULL_53_11
GGGCGTGCGCGCGGCGCTTACCTATCCCCTGTTCTGGCGCAAAAGGATACGCGTCGGCGTGATGGGCGAGTTTGTCCAGTTCAGCAAAATGCATGTATCCATGTACGAGGAGGATTCCGATCTTGCGAGCAGACAGAACATCTGGCAGTCGGGGCTTACGGTTTCTATTGTCATGTAGTGTAATAACCGCCGCGGCGATTCTCGGCGGCGTCTGGCTGGCATCCTGCGGCGTGACCGACGGGATGGCGCCGGGCGGGTGCGAATATGACAAGGAGTGGGTGACGCTCGACGACTGGGTGTACCGGGACAACAATCTGTCAACCACCATGTACTGGGGCGGGATGCTCAAGGACGGCAAGGATATGTATGTTGCGGGCACCGGAAGCGTAAGCTCTACGGTGCGGTCCTGGATAGTGCGCAAATCGTCCGACAATGGCGCGACCTGGCGCGTGGTTGACGAGTTCCAGTATCTGTCCACGAAATGGTCGCAGGCGCTTGCGGTTGAGAAAAAGGGCTCGAATATCTTTGTTCTTGGCGAGGGTATCGACTCCGCCGACAAAAGACGCGTTATGGTAAGAAAAAGTTCTGACGGCGGCGGGTCGTGGCAGACGGTTTTGGATTATAAGCATCTCAATACATACGACACGATGGTCCGTGATTTCAAGATTGTGGGTAATTCAATTGTGATACCGGCCGGTTGTTATGGCTGTTCGCAGTACAACTGGCTCGTACTCAAGTCAGATGATGACGGCGCGACCTGGCAGCTGATTGAAAGCGTGGTTGATGTTGACGGGGTACCCAGTGCTCTTGACAAGGGCGGATTTCCTTACGCGATTGAATATATCAACGGTGTTTTGTATGCGGCAGGAAGCTCGCGGACCACAAACGGTATTTATTCTTTTGCGGTACGCAAA
This sequence comes from Bdellovibrionales bacterium RIFOXYD1_FULL_53_11, assembly GCA_001770165.1. Lineage (GTDB taxonomy): Bacteria > Bdellovibrionota > UBA1018 > UBA1018 > UBA1018 > XYD1-FULL-53-11. The sequence continues at coordinate 17,809 of MEQJ01000001.1, forward strand.
TCCACCGATGGCGGCAATACCTGGCAGCCCACCAATGAAAATTTCAAACTCTACGAAGGAAGTTCGCAGGCATCCAGTTATTCAATCGCGGGAACAGGCGGGGCCGTATTTGCGTCAGGATATGCCAAGGACGTTAACGGCAAAAACCACGGCATAATCCGCAGGTCGCTTGATGGCGGCAACAACTGGTCCACGGTTGATGATTATGTAAAGCAGGCGGATAAAGACACGTTATTTCAGTCAATCGCCGCCGCGGGCAGTGCTCTCTATGTTGCCGGCAAGGGGGGCACCTCGTCGGGCGGGAGCGTATGGCTTGTCAGAAGATCGGTGGACGGCGGGCAGAGCTGGGCCAACGTTGATGAATATGCATATTCAAGCGACCAAAAGAATAATATGGCTTACACCATACTTGCGGATGGCAGCGACTTGTATGTCGGGGGCTATGGAGTGGACACCACCGCCACCGGCAGATACCACTGGATCATAAGGGCGCTTTATTGCCGGAAGAAGTGAAGATTTTGATAAAAACAGGCAAATAATTTTTGTCTATCTGGTTTCCAGAAAACATGAAATAATGGAAACATGTATGACAGAATTTTTAAGCCGGAAAAGCAGTCCAGTTTTTTTATCTTCGGGGCGAGAGGTACGGGTAAAACAAGCTGGCTCGGATCGCATTACAAATCAGCCATTTTTTTTGATCTACTTGAGGCGGAAACTCTTTTTGACCTGCGCTCAGACCATAACAATCTCGAAAAACGCATTCCGCCTGGATACAGAGGCGCCGTCATTATTGATGAAGTACAGAAGCTGCCCCTGATTCTTGATGAAGTTCATCGTTTGATTGAAAAAAACAAGCGTCTTCAGTTTGTTCTGACCGGCTCAAGCGCCAGAAAACTGAAACGATCGGGTGTCAATCTCATGGCAGGACGGGCGCTTGTCAGGAATTTCTATCCGCTTACGGCGGAAGAGCTTGGAAGTGATTTTAATATTTCAAAAGCACTTAAAACCGGACTTTTGCCGGCCGCATATACAAGCGAAAACCCGGATTCATTCCTGAAAGCGTACGTTCTGACCTATCTTGATGTTGAAGTGCGGCTGGAAGGACTTGCAAAAGATATGATGGATTTTACAAGATTTCTGCAGGCTGCAAGTTTCTCGCAAGGAAGTTTGCTTAATGTTTCGACCGTGGCATCAGATTGTGCAATCGAAAGACGGACGGTAAGTAATTATTTTGAATTACTCAGGGATATTCTTTTGTCATACGAACTGCCTGTTTTCTCCAAACGCGCAAAAAGAGAGTTGATCAAGCATAGAAAATTCTACTTTTTTGATGCGGGAGTATTCAGGATACTGCGTCCGCGCGGACCTCTGGATTCTGAATCAGAAATGTCCGGACCGGCCATGGAAACACTTGTCTTGCAGGAGTTGATGGCAATAAACAGTTATAATGAGTTGGGTTACGAGATATCAACATGGCATACAAAAAACCATGAAGAAGTTGATTTTGTGCTTTATGGACCAAAAGGTTTTTTTGCAATCGAAGTAAAGTCGGGATCAAGATTCAGGGAGAGCGAAGCTCATTGCCTGGAATTGTTTGCAGGTGATTATCCACAGGCGCATTTGCTTTATCTTTATGGCGGGGACCGGCATTTCAGTCATGGAAAAATTGAGGTTATGCCGTTGGACAAGTTTTTTAAAAACTGTAAAAAGCTGATTGCGCCATGAGGGTTCCTCAGCCTGTGCATGTTGACCGATTAAATATTTATGGCTAAATTATATTTAATATATTCAGCATGTTGGGTTCAATTTTATATAAATAACATATATATGTTATTTATAGTGAATATATAACAACCATATGTTATTTGTTGTATATGTTTAACAGGCTGCTAGCCAAACCTCTTGCTGATCTCAAATCATCCTGTTTTATTTTTGGCCCAAGAATGACTGGAAAAACAAAATTGGTTGAAACCTTTTCGCAAACCAATCATTTTGATTTGCTGATCCCCGAGAACGAATTGTCCTATAAAAAGGAACCCAAAAAATTCTGGCAGGAGATTTCTGCGCTTTCAGCTGGAACCCGGATAGTGGTTGATGAAATACAACGCGTTCCTGCTTTGCTTGATTATGTCCAACTGGGGATTGAAAAAAAAGGCCTGTCGTTCATCCTTACCGGCTCGAGTGCAAGAAAACTTAAAAAGGGCGGGGCCAACCTTTTAGGCGGAAGAGCCGCGGACTTCAAGCTTCATCCGCTCACAAGCGAAGAAACGGGAGATAAATTTTCAATCAATCTGGCTTTGCAATACGGTAATCTTCCAAAAATCTGCACCTTGGTCCTGCTCGAAAACAATCTCGATGAGGCGCGATTATTGTTAAAAAGTTATTTAACCACCTATATCAAGGAAGAAATCCAGGCGGAAGCGCTGGCCCGATCGGTTGAGAATTTTCAACGGTTTTTGGATATTGCCGGACAGGCAAATGCACAAATGATCGAATTTTCCAATATTTCCAGGGATTCGGGCGTATCAGCCAGTACGGTCAAGGAATATTATTCAATTCTTGAAGATACTCTTCTTGGACAATTCATCTGGCCCCTGAACCGGAGCGAAAGGAAAAAAGCCAGGCCGCGATTTTATTTTTTTGATTGTGGAGTAGTGCGGGCCATTCAACAAAGAGTCTATGATGTGCCAACCAGTGCCGAAAAAGGGCATTTGTTTGAAACCTGGTTTGTGAACGAATTAACGCGGATTAGGGATTACAAAAATCGGCAACACAAATTTTCCTTGTGGCGGCAGGACAGGCATGAAGTTGATATTGTGATTGAATCCGGAAGCGGCATCAAACTTGCGATTGAATGCAAAACAGGCAAAAATATTGATGAGCTGCACGGGGTGTATGCGTTTAAAAAAGTATTTCCGGATGTACCGGTGATTATTGCAAGCATGGATGACGAACGCCCAAGAAAATTAGAATCCCGCGGTATAACGGTTTATCCATGGAAAGAAGCGTTGGAACTGTATGTTGCACTTTAAGGCCGGAAGAAGTGAAAATTTGCATTCAGTCAGAAAAAACGATCTCCTTCAGTTTTTTTGAATTTACAAAGAATATTGATTTCTTGCCCGCCTCGCGTTCATCTAGAAATGCCAGATTAGCCAGCTCCTTCAGTTCCTGTCTGGCATGTTCTCTGGAACGGTTGATGGATTTTGCGTGTTCTTCGGCCGAGATGCCCCTGAATTTATTCAAAGCAAGACGTTGTAAAACAACAATCTGGCTGGTCTTGAGTTTGTGGTTTCCGGCAAGTTTCGAAATATTCATGAGATAATCAATTTTTTTCCTGACTTTTTCGAGGGCGAATATTACCGAATCCAGACAGAATCCAACAAAAAAGGTGACATCTCCATCGTGTGCAACGGCATTTTCAAATGCCCGTTCGTAGCGCCTGCCATGCTCTTTCAATGACGCCGAAATTGATAGCAGTTCGACAAATTCCATTTTGTTCTTGAGTGCCTTGAAATAAAAAAGAGTTCTTGCGGTTCTACCGTTTCCATCAAAAAAAGGATGAATGTACGCTACAAAGTAGTGTAGCAGCATGGCTTTGATCAGGGGGTGCAGATAGCGTTGGCAGTTCATGATGGCAAACATGGCTTTAGAGAGGGATTCTTCGATTAATTTATAATCCACGCCTTCATGTTCACCCACATATACAACGTCATCCCTGAATTTTCCGGTATAATTCACATCATCGCCGGCAAGAGTGTTTTTGGTCACAATTGTGTGCAGTTCGCGCACAAGATCCGGCGCTACGTTTCTATGAAGATTTTTTTTGATCCAGAGCATGGCCTCATAATTATTAACAAGCATCCATTCGTCTTTATTGGCCGGTTTTTTTTCGGATGCAATCAGCTGTCTGGCTTTGGCTCTCGTGCTGTTTGCTCCTTCATATAAAGCCGAGGTTATTGCTTCTTCGGCAGCAGCATTGATGATAAACTCTGTTTTGAATGTGCCCGCGTTTTTTATGACATTAACAAGTTCAGCACCTGTTTTTTCTATTTCATCCAGATTTTTTCGGATCGAGTCGGAGAAAAAAAACCAGAACGTCTTGTTTATTGATTTTATATCAAAATGAATGGCCTGGTTTTTTCTGTTTTCCAAAAATTGTTTTTTTAATGTGCTATCCCAGGTTTCTTTGGAGATTTGCATGTCTTGTCTGTTCTTTATCCTGTGCCAGATTTCATCAAGGGTAAGATATCTTTTGTGTGAGTATTCAATCCATGGTTCGGAAGAAAAAAATGAAGCATCCATCTCATTAAAATATCAGATAAAAACATCATCTGCAAATAATGGGGCGTTATTTTGCAGATAAATCCAATAAAATATGTTTAATTCTTTAAATACGTGATCTTACAATCTGCAAATAAACAGGCCCGGCAGTCATAAAATATGTCGGCACTTGACACTTGCGCGGCGCGCCATTAACCTGCTCCCGGTCCATGCATTAAGGAAGTATCAGCATAATGAAGTTGCGTATTATCGTTAAAATGTTTGTCGTGTCGTCCGTGCTGCTCGGGCTTTGGGTGGTATCGAGCGGCTTTATTCTTGATCCTTCTGATGATTTCAGTTTTTCGTTTGCCGCCGCGTCCGAAAGGGTTTCCTACCGGCTTATGCGCGTGGATCATGTTGCCGGATTGCTTGGCGAGCGGCTCGACATGTTCCCGAAATCACAGACAAAAAAGCTTGCCCGCCATATCGTAGGACTTTGCCGCCGGTACAAGTTTGATCCGGCGTTTGTATTGTCCGTAATCGAGGTAGAGAGCAGCTTTCGGATCAAGGTCGTGTCGTCCGCGGGCGCAGTCGGGCTCATGCAGGTGATGCCGGCTACCGCCCAGGTGGTGGCCGACCGTTACCGCATCAGATACACCGGAACGCGTTCGCTTACCGATCCGTTCACCAATGTTTCAATCGGGGTGGCGTATCTCGCGCACCTGAGGGACCTGTACCGGGATTTATCGCCGTATTTTCATGTGGCTGCGTACAATATCGGCCCGGCCCGCCTTGACGAGCTGCGGGTTCAAAGAGGATTCAAGCCCGTGAAGACCAAGGTCTATTACCAGGCCATCCGTAACGGCGTGCCGTATTTCAGGATCGCGCCGGCCATACGTCATGACTGGCGCCGCCGCGTGGCCGATCCCGACATGGTGATCTGATGTACGAACTCAGGGTCCAGGGGCGGTTTTCGGCCGCACATAAACTAAGAGGCTATGAAGGGGACTGCGCCCGGCTGCACGGCCATTCGTGGCGCCTGGAATTTGCTTTGCGTGCCGAAGGACTTGATGCCACCGGCATGGCGGTGGACTTCAAGGAAATCAAGCAAATCATCCGTGATATCACCGGCGTCTGGGATCATCGCAACCTCAGCGAGCTTGAGGATTTCAAGGAAATGAACCCGACGGCCGAAAACATCGCGCGTCTTGCCTTCGAACGGTTTTCGCAGGCGCTTTCGGCACGCGCTGCGTGTGCTTCGCGTGCAGCGCACGCCGTGCGGGTGACGGTCTGGGAAAGCGAGAACTGCTCGGCTTCTTACAGCGGGGCCGCTTGTGCGTGAATCATCGGTGGTGCTCCTTTCGGGTGGACTGGACTCGGCGGTCAATCTTGCGTTTTGCGCCGGGCGCGCCCGCGTGGTCCTCGCTCTTACGTTTATGTACGGCCAGCGCGCGGCGGCGCGGGAGCTTGAGGCGGCGCGCAGGTTTTGCGCATATTATGACGTCAGGCACGAGGTGGTCGAACTCGCCTGGCTCGGCGCCTTGGGCGGAAGCGCGCTTACCGACACTTCCCGCGCGGTGCCGTGTATCGCGGCCGGAGTGCTTGAAGACAGCAGCGCCTGCCGGCGCATGGCGGATGCCGTATGGGTGCCCAACCGCAACGGTGTTTTTGTGAATATTGCCGCCGCTTATGCCGAAAGGCTCGGGGCGGTGCAGGTGGTGGCGGGGTTTAACCGTGAAGAGGCCGCGACGTTTCCGGATAATTCTGCTGATTATCTTCAAAAGGCTTCGGCGGCGCTCGGGTGCTCGACGCGTTCGGGCGTGCGGGTGGTTTCTTATACAATAGATATGGATAAAAAAGGAATCCTGGCCGGGGCCGCGAAGCTTGAGCGGCGGTTTCCGCTGGAGTATGTCTGGAGCTGCTACGGTCCGGGGCCCGGGCCGTGCGGGGAGTGCGAGTCCTGCCGCAGGCTGGAGAGGGCGATGAAGGGGCAATGAGATGATTACCTCCGGTTTTTTCAAAGGTGATCTGGCATATACGGGCGTGGAACTCAGGCCGCATTTTTTGCTTTCGCGCTTTGGGCTCAAGGGGTCGGCCGTTGGCGCTTTCGCCGGGCCCTGCTCGGTCAAGACGGAGCATCTGGTGGACTGGGAGGACCGGCTCGAAAACGACCGGATCGAGGCCGCGCTCATGCTTCATTTCATCGGTGAGTTTTTCGGTGTGTTGCTCCGCGAGGGCGTGCTCATGCAGCGGCTTTTCATGTCCATTGCCGGGGAGGAGATCGAGCGCGCGGCGGGGCGCGTTTCGGTGCCGGCGCGCTTCGGGCGCATTGAACGCCGCGGTGACGATCTTTTTGCCCTTGGCCGCAAACTTTCGGTGTCGATCGTGACCGCTTCGCCCGTGTCGGTGCTCATGCATGCCGGAATAAATATCGATCCGTCGGGAGCGCCCGTGCCTGCGGTCGGTCTCGGGGAGCTGGGTTTTGAAACGGGCGCAATCGAGCCGCTGGCCCGAGGCATAATGGAGAGGTTTGCCGCGGAGGCGCGTTCGATCGACTGGGCGTGCGCCAAGGTCCGGCCGGTGGTCTGAATCACCCCTCTTGCGCGCCAGTCGCGACCGTGTTCTAAATTGATATTATGGCAGCCATTCCAAAGCTCGGACCTGTCATTGCCATTGACGGGCCGGCCGGCACGGGCAAAAGCTCGGCCACCAGACGACTTGCCGACGCGCTCGGTTTTGTCCATGTAGACACCGGCGCGCTTTACCGCGCTCTTGCCTGGACGATTTTGCAAAAACATGGCGGTGGTTACGACGAAGAAACGGCCGGTGAGCTTGCGCGCACGATCCATCTTGAGTTCAGACGCATTGACGGGGCCGAACCTCCAAACAGGGTTTTTGCCGACGGGGCGGATGTCACGGCGCATATCCGTACGCCCGATGTGAGCATGGCGGCAAGCCGTGTTTCGGCGTTCCCGGATGTCAGGGCGGCGCTGCTGGGGCTTCAGCGCAGGCTGGGCTGTGCGGGCAGAAGCGTGCTTGAAGGGCGGGATATCGGAACGGTGGTTTTTCCGGATGCGGATGTAAAATTCTTTCTTACGGCCTCGGTTGAAGAACGGGTCCGGCGGCGGCATCTTGAACTTGTGGCCGCGGGCGGCGGGGCCGTGCCTCCGGCCAGCGAGCTAAGACGCCAGATCGAGGAGCGCGACCGCGGTGATTCCACCCGCAAGATCGCGCCGCTGCAGCGCGCTCCGGACGCGCTTGAGATCGACACAAGCGCCATGACGCTTGACGAGGTGGTTGCAGAGATGGAGCGCCTGGCGCGTGAGCGGCTCGGAGGCGGTGCGTAGATGGCCGATACGCAGCATCATCTCAACATCCTTGTCGTCAGGACCGACAACATCGGGGATGTGATCCTTTCGACGCCGGTTCTTGAGGCGCTCAAAAAACATTTTCCGCATTGCCGCGTTACCTTCATGGTGCGCGATGCGCTCGTGCCGCTCGTCAAGGGCCTTCCGCATGTGGACGAGGTGATGGTTTATGATCCGGTCAGGCGGCATGCGGGTTTGCGCGGATTTTTCAGGCTCGTCGGGGATTTCAGGCAGAGAGCACTGAGGATTGCGATCGTACTCCACAGCCGCAGGCGCATTGCGATGGCACTTTTCGGCGCGGGCGTGAGATACCGCATCGGGCCGCTTAGCAAGATCCATTCGTTCATTTTTTTCAACCGCGGGATCCGGCAGCGCCGGAGCGAAGTCGAGATGCATGAGACGGATTACAATCTGCAGCTCCTGCGCAGGATCGGCATCCGGATCGGGACGCGCACGCTGCCCGTGCGGGCTCATGTGTCGGAAGACAGCCGGGAATATGCCCGGAAATGGCTTGAGATGCATGGCTGGAAACCGGGCGAAGGCGGCGTTGTGGCGGTTCATCCCGGCATGGGCGGATCGGCGCTCAACTGGCCGCAGACCCATTATGCCGAACTCATCCATCGTCTTTGTGACGAAGGGCGGCCGGTGCTTGTTACCGGCGGCGTGCTTGAAGGCGATTTGCTTACGCGGATGCGCGAGATGATCGGGCAGCCGGCGGCCGGCACGGAATGGAAGTACAAACCCATGTTCTTCGGCGGAGAGGATGCGGGTTCGGTCGGAAGGCTTGCCGGGCTGTATTCGTTCGTGGATGTGCTCGTTGCGCCAAGCACCGGGCCGATGCATCTTGCCGTGGCGCTCGGCAAACGGGTGGTGACTTTTTATCCGCCCATCAAGGTGCAAAGCGCCATCCGCTGGGGGCCGTATTGCATGGACGAGGAGCGGACGACCATCCTCGTCCCCGAGTTTTACTGCGGAGAGGAATTTGAATGCCGGGGGAGTTTGTGCAATTACTATCCATGCATGCGGAGCCTTTCGGTGATGCGGGCTTTGCATTATATACACAGGCAGCTTGAGGCTGCGGCGGTGGAAGAGAGGGCGGCGCGGGATGCAAAAAAAAGGGCGGAAGATGAAACGACTGAAACAACGGCAGCAGCGGCAAAGCGAAAACCGTAACATCTGTCCGGCCGACTGGAGCCGGCCGCGGCTGCGTTCTATTTTGAGGGGGTTCGGGGGCAGGAAGATCCTGGTTCTTGGCGATGTGGGAATTGACCGTTACATAATGGGCTCGGTCGAGAGGATATCGCCCGAGGCCCCGGTTCCGATCGTTGCCGTCGAAGAGGAAAAATACAAGCTCGGTCTGGCCGCGAACGTCGCCGACAACGTGCATGCGCTTGGCGGGGTGGCGATTTTGTCGGGAGTGGTGGGGCGTGACCGGGGGGGCGATGATTTCAGAAGCTTGTTGCAGGCTTCCGGCATATCGCCGGCCTATCTGATCACCGACCCTTCGCGGCGGACGGTGCTCAAGGAGCGGATCGTCAGCGAACGTCAGCAGCTGCTCAGGGTTGATTACGAAAACGTCCATCCGATCGGCCCCAGGGTCGAAGCCGCGTTCTTGAAGCGCGTGAAGCTGCTGGCCGCGAAATGCGATGCCATTATTCTTGAGGATTACGCCAAGGGAATGCTGAGCCGGCGGCTGGCCGAGGCGATTTTTTCGATCGCGCTGCGGGCCCGCAAGGTCGTGGCCGTGGATCCGAACTTGAAAACATCGCTGGAAATGTACCGCGGAGCCACCGTGCTTACGCCCAACACCAGGGAGGCCGAGATGCTTGCCGGTTTCCAGATCCGCGACGAGGCTTCGCTGCTTGAGGCCGGCCACGTGATCCTCCGGGCCACGCGCGCCCGTCATATCGTGATTACGCGCGGAAAGGACGGGATGGCCATTTTTTCGTCCGCGGCGCGCGCAGTGACGCTCATTCCGACTTATGCGCGCGAGGTGTACGATGTGTCAGGCGCGGGTGATACCGTCATTTCCGTGCTCGCCCTGGCGCTTTCGACCGGGGCGACGATTGAAGAGGCATCGATCCTCGGCAATCTGGCCGCCGGCGTCGAGGTCGCAAAGCGCGGCACGGCAACCGTGTCGCCGGATGAGATCATTGCGGCGATGGATTCGTTCTAGCGGGGCCGGGGCGGCCGGCGTGGGGCATCAGCCCTTACACCAGCTCCCAGTCCTCAAGCGTGACGCGCGCAAAAGCCGCGTCGTCCACGGTGCGGCAGATTTTTTCCATCATTGTATCGGCGCTTTTGCGCTTCCAGTTCGCGGGGATCACGCACGCAAAGCCGATCACGCAGCGTTCAGGATCGTCAAAATCTTCTACTTCCATTATTGAAATATTGAACTTGCGGCGCATTTCGTTGCAGAGTTTTTCGATTTTGCGCTGTTTGAGCGCCACGTTGTCGTTGCCGTAAAAATCAAGGATGATGCGTCCGGTGCCTGTGAGCATTCGTGTGCGCCTCCTGTGCGACTTTATTTTACCGGCGTGAGCCAGGCTTTGCCGCCCGGGAGCTTGAGTTCGCCGCGCGTGATCGCCCGGTAGTCTTTTTGAATCTGTGTTGTGAGGGGCCCGGGCTTGCCGGCGTATTGCCCCCGTCCGATCACGCGGTAGTCGATCTCGCGCACGGGCGTGATCTCGGCCGCCGTGCCGGTCAGGAAGATTTCGTCGGCGCACCAGAGTTCGTCGCGCGTGAAGCGCGTTTCGACAAGCTCCATGCCCTGCTGTTTGAGATAGGCGATCACGGTGCGGCGGGTGATGCCGCCGAGTATCGAGGTGAGCGGCGTGGTTTTCACGATTCCGTCGCGGACCATGAAAATGTTTTCGCCGCTGCCTTCGGCCAGATAGCCTTCGTGGTCCAGCAGGAGTGCTTCGTCAAAACCCTGCGAAATCGCCTCGCGTTTGGCAAGGCAGCTCACCACGTATTGGCCGGTGATCTTGCCCTTGGTCATGATCGAGTTGACGTGCGGCCGGCAAAAGCTGGAAATCTTGAGGCGCGCGCCCTCTTTCACGTTTTTGTCGCCGAGATAGCTGCCCCATTCCCACGCAAGGATCGCGATATCCACGGGAGGGTTGTCGCCGTGGTTGAGGCCGAGCGGGCCGTCGGCGGTGAATATGATGTGGCGGAGGTAGCATTCTTCGAACTTGTTTTCCTTGCAAATGGCGAGGGTGGCACGGATGAGTTCGTCGATTGAATAGGGGATCTTGAGGTCGAGAATACGTGCGCTGTCATACAGGCGTTCAAGATGGTCTTCGAGGCGGAAGATCGCGCCGCCGCCGCGCTTTAATTTGTAGGCACGGATGCCTTCAAATGCGCCGAAGCCGTAATGCAGGCCGTGCGTGAACAGGCTGATTTTTGCGTTTTCCGCCGCAATGATCCTGCCGTTGTACCAGACTTGAGAGCCGCGCATAAAAAGGTGTCCGCCAACTTTTAGTATGCGCGCCGCACAAAGATAATTCAATATGGCCGGGCGGCC
>MEQJ01000002.1:0-6366 GCA_001770165.1 Bdellovibrionales bacterium RIFOXYD1_FULL_53_11
GGTCAACCCGCAAGAACTCATCAGTTGATGCGCAACGCGGATATTTCCGCAGCACTGGGCTGCAACTCCGGAAGCGATAAAAAACTCGCAGAATGTTCGGTCATGCTCCCGTGCAAGACAAAGCCTGCTTGCATGAAGGAAAACAACCTGTTCCCGAAATGTCACGAACAAAAACATTTTTTTGGATATCACTAATGCCATGTATTAGAGTGGTGTAATGACAAACCAAGACAATTCCGGCCGGACGCAAGGCACTCCGGCCATACCCATGAGCGAACAGATGCGCGTCCGTCACGACAAGACCCGTAAACTCCGCGAGCGCGGCGAAAATCCCTTCAAGAACGGCCTGAAGCCCGACGCTTGCGCCGCGGAGCTGCACGTCCAGCACGACAACAAAACCCGCGAGGAACTCGAAGCGTCGCCCAGGCGCGTTACCGTCTCGGGGCGCATCATGGGCATCAGGATCATGGGCAAGGTTTCGTTCGTTTCCATCAAGGACAGCTCCGGCATCATCCAGCTTTTCATCCAAAAGGACAGGCTCGGCGAAGAAGGTTATGCGCATTTCAAGGAGCTCGATACGGGCGATATTGTTTTGAGCGAAGGAAAGCTTTTCAAGACAAAAACCAATGAGCTTTCGGTGCACAGCGACAGTCTCGTGCTTCTCACCAAGGCGATGCGTCCGCTGCCCGAAAAATTCCACGGCCTCACTGACGTCGAGGTGAGATACCGCCAGCGTTATGTCGATCTTATAATGAATGACGAGGCAAAAGAGACTTTCCGCAAGAGGTTCCGGATTGTCGAAGAGGTGAGAAAATTCTTTCTCGAACACGATTTTTTCGAAGTCGAGACCCCGATGATGCATCCGGTGGTGGGCGGAGCCAACGCCCGGCCGTTCGTCACGCATCACAACACGCTCGACATGCAGCTGTATCTCAGGATCGCGCCCGAGCTGTACCTCAAGCGCCTTGTCGTGGGCGGCTTTGACCGCGTGTTTGAGATCAACCGCAACTTCCGCAACGAAGGCATCTCGATCAAGCACAATCCCGAGTTCACGATGCTTGAGTTCTACCAGGCATATGCGACCTATGAAGACCTGATGGATCTCACGGAGGCGCTCTTCCAGCGCGTGGCCGACCGCGTGCTCGGCTCGCGCAAACTCAAATATGGTGGCGCGGAGATCAATCTTGACGGCCGGTGGCGCCGCATCAGCGTCGAGGACGCGATTGTGGAGATGAGCGGGTTCAAGGACCGGACCCAGACCAGAAACAAGACCGCGCTTCTGGGCTATTGCAAAAAAATGAATTTTCCGGCGAGCGAAAAAGAGAGTGCCGGTGATCTCATGCTGACGATCTTTGACTCCGAGGTCGAATCGAAACTCGTCCAGCCCACGTTTGTCACGCACTACCCGCTCGATGTTTCGCCGCTCTCGCGCAAGAACGAAAAGGATCCGTTTATCGTCGACCGCTTCGAGCTTTTTGTCTGCGGACGCGAGATGGCAAACGCGTTTTCGGAGCTCAACGACCCCGTGGACCAGAAGGAGCGGTTTCTGGCGCAGGTCGAGGCCAGGCGGGTCGGCGACGACGAAGCCTGTGACATGGACGAGGATTATGTCGCCGCGCTCGAATACGGCATGCCGCCCACGGCGGGCGAGGGCATCGGCATCGACCGCATGGTCATGCTCTTTACGGATTCGCCGAGCATCAGGGATGTGATCCTCTTTCCGCTCATGCGTCCGCAATCCGGAGAGCAGGCGTGAGCGGCAACCCCGTCACGATGCTCGCAAAAAAATTCCTTCTGTCGAAGGCGTCGGACGGCTTTTTGTCGTTCATTGCCTGGGTCTCGGTCGTCGGTGTCGCGCTTGGCGTGCTCTCGCTCACGGTGGTCACGAGCGTGATCAACGGTTTTGAGGGCGAGCTTATAAAAACCATCACCGGCATGAACGGCGATGTCGTGCTGTACTCGCGCGGCGATCCGGTGGGCGATGCCCCGGCGGTCGAAGAAAAAATCAGGCGCGTGCTGCCCGCAGCGGAAGCCATCACGCCGTCTTTCATGGCCGAGCTCATGGTTTCCGGTCCTGACGGCGTGGCCGGCGCGGTGATCGACGGAATTGACTCGGCGACTTTCGGATCGGTCACTTCGGTCGCCAGCCACGTGGTGCAGGGCCGCATGCCCGAAAAAGAAGGCGAGATCGCCCTCGGTGCGTCGCTGGCGTCGCGGATCGGGGTGTTCGAGGGCAACCAGGTCAGGATCATCGTGCCGTTTGTGCAGGATAAATCCGGCGCCACCGGCGCCGACACCGGCGGGATGTCCGCTCCCAAGGTGTTCAAGGCGCGCGTGAGCGGGATCATCAAGATGGGCATGCACGACTATGATTCCAAGTTCATGTTCGCGCCCATGCTCGATGTACAGAAATACCTCGATTATCCGGGCAGGGTGACCAGCTTCAGGATCAAGCTCCGCGACGGCTCGGACTCGCGCAGGGCCTCGGACGCCCTTTCGGCAAATTTCGGGTATCCGTTCCGCGCCAAGGATTGGGGTCAGCAGCACAAAAATCTTTTTTACGCCATCCAGCTCGAAAAAGCCGTCATTGCGGTCATTCTCACCGTGATCGTGATTGTGGCGGCCTTCAATGTCGTCAGCACCCTCATGATGATGATACACGACAAGACCAAAGAACTTGCCATCCTCAAGGCGATGGGGCTCCGTCCGGCGCAGGGGTTTGCGCTCTTTTGTTATACGGGCATGGGCATCGGCGCGGTGGGCGTCGCGGTGGGCGTTGCGGTGGGGATGGTGCTCAATAAAATCCTTGAGCGCACAAGGATCATCAACCTTCCGGCGGACATATATTATATCGATTATCTGCCGGTGATAGTGCGCTGGAATGAAATCGCGCTTGTCGGGCTTGTGGCGCTTTTGATAACTTTTGCGGCAACGATTTATCCGTCGTGGAGGGCGGTCAAGAGGTCGCCGCTTGACGGACTGAGGTACGAATGATGGACACCATAAAAGTCGGCGTTCCGGCGGGCGGGCCGCTTGTAAGGGCGCAGGGGATCACGAAGATTTTCAAAAAGGACAAGGCCGAGATCCCCGTGCTCCGTGGAGTGGACCTTGATATCGCCGCGGGCGAGACCATCGCCATCACCGGCGCGTCCGGAGTGGGCAAGAGCACTTTGTTGCACATCCTCGGTACGCTTGAGCCGCCGACCGCCGGCAAGGTGTATTTCGGCGGCGCGAAGCAGGATCTTTTTTCCTATCCCGAAAAAGAACTCTCGGGGTTCCGCAACCGGTCGCTGGGGTTCGTGTTCCAGTTCCATTATCTGCTGCCCGAGTTCACGGCGCTTGAAAACGTGATGATGCCGGCGCTGATCGCGGGTCATATGCGCCGGCCGGCCGAAAATCAAGCGCGCGAGCTTTTGCAGTTCGTGGGGCTCGGCCACCGCCTTGCTCACCGGCCGAGCGAACTTTCGGGCGGCGAGCAGCAAAGGGTGGCCATCGCGCGCGCCGTGATATTGCGCCCCAAACTGCTGCTGGCCGACGAGCTGACGGGCAATCTTGATTCGGTAAACAGCGGCATCGTGATGGACCTGCTCGGCAAGCTCAACGAGAGCACCGGTATCGCCGTTTTGCTGGTTACGCACGACATGGGGCTTGCCGGCAGGATGCAGCGCACGCTCGTTATGAAGGATGGAAGGATTGTTTCCTGACAAAAACCCGCCATCCGGCACAATCGGCTGTTAAATTGTATTCTTTTGCTGTTTTGGAAGTCATGAACTGATTGCTGTCCAGCCAATTGTCGGCAATGATATATGGTCCACGGTAAGCAAGATAATGTTTCAATTCCTTGGCATACTCAACCGTATCTTTGTTCCAGTATTCGATTACCATCGGAAAAAAATACCTGCTGTGTGAAGGGTTGCCCAGGAAATAAGACGCGTTTCCTGACAGGTAAAGTATAGGCTCTGATCTGTCTGTTATAATTTTTTTCATGCATTTTGCGCCGGCAAGCTGGCTTTTTCTTGTAACGTTTCCAAGATTGTAATCCAAGTGGTAAACAAATCTGTTTATTGAATGCAGATGCCTCATGACAACGCTTGCGGCAGGAGTGAATGCTGACGCGAAAAGAAGCATGAATACAACTGCGGTCGAATGCAGCCAAAAACGTGTTGCCTGTGCCGCAATAGCCGGCTTGTTATTTGTGCGCACAAAAAAGTCGATAATCAGGACAAGTGCAAACCATGGTGAAACAAGTGCAAGCGGTCTGAAAACGGTTTTTGGGACGAATATCCCGAGACAGAGGATCAAGACGCAAAAAGCTGAGATGTTCCTGAGTCGTTTGAAGGAAGTTCTGTCCAGGCCGGCAGACAGATGGATGGCAAGAAACAAGCTGAACATGCCTGGGAAAACAAGGAACAGATAGTGATACGCGAATCCTCGTCCTTGCAGTGTCACGGAAACAAAACCGGAGAAAAAAAGAAGCACTATGGCGGAGGAATACATGAATTTTTTCTGTGACAGCGAAAGAAAAAATGCGGAAAGCCCTGCGATAATGCCGGCGCCGAACATCCAGTGGTTTGCAAGAAATCTGTAAATCGAAAGGATGGTGAATTTCAGTGGTCCGATGAATGCCTCTGTCGGTTTCGGGCGGGTTATCGCCCACGCAAGATCCCTGAATTCCTGCGGGTGGAATATTGACACCAGTATGAACAGTGCTGTTGAAAACAGCAGGAAGCCCGTTGTCATTATTACCAATTGTTTGCGTAAAGACCGGTGTTTCACGGCCATAAGTGTCGCCACAAGAAACACTTGAAAGGCAAAAATACCTGTTATCATCTTCAAATAAAAAACAAATGACAGCAAAAAGCCGCCGAGAATGGAATAGGGCATCCTGTTCAAGAGAAAAAAACCAAATGCCAGCAGGGACAGCGCGAGTGCCGTATCTTCAGCCTGGAGCGTGTTTGAAAATGCCGAACCAAGAAAAGAAAATGAGACCAGGAAGAAAACCGCGGCTTTTTTTTCGAAATTCCATGATGGAATGAGTTTCTGCGGCGAGAACGCCAGAAAAACGGACAGGCCGGATATTGACAGGAGATAGCTGACCTTTATGGCCGCTTCGAAGGCGGTCTTGTTTTCGAATGAGACAAAAAAAGTGGCAAGTTTGTACAACAGCCAGATAAAGATGCGGTTGCCAAATGGTTTCAGCTCCCAGGAATCGAATACCCCGCTGATTCCGCCGCCATATTGGATTGATGCAAGATGGGCTGATGCAAAAAAACCTTGTACATCCCACCCAAGCGGGGTGGTAACCAGTGCTATGGCCAGAAAAATCCACCAACAGGTGGTCACCACCTTTTTTGCCTGGTGACGCGTCATCTATCTCAGGCTTTCTTCCACATACATCGATATCTCTATCAGGCGTTCCAGAAGCTCTTCCCTGGAGGCGCCGGGAAAGTTTTTCTGGACCAGTTCTTTTGCGAAAAGCCTGGATAGATACCGCAATTTCAGAGCGGTGCTGCGCGTGGCGAAGACAAAATCCCGGTGTCCGTTGTTGACGACAACAAGATTCATGGCCTCATCATAACGCGATCTCCAGAGTTCGCCCGGGGCCTTGTAAAACGTATAGCCGGGCAGGCCCTGCATTTTGGAGACAGCGGTTTTCCGGGGCTCGAGTTCAGCCGCGACCGTAATCTGCGCTTCCGCCGTGACGGGGTTCGGGTTTGACGAACCGGTGCGGTCGGTCTGCGTTACGGTGACGCGGATTTGCACAAGTCCCGGTTCCTCGGGGGCGGTGAATTCGACTATTTCTGAAGCGGTGTTCTTCAGTGCGCCGCTGCCGCTTCCCAGTTCCCAGTTGAAAGTGAGATTGTCCGTCACGGTTTTGCTTTTCCGGTCGCGCGCCACGGCCCTGAAATTGCGCGTCTGGTTTACCGCCACCAGTGACGCTGCGGGCGAGACCCGCACCGCATGGAGCGGACCGGGAAAATCAAAAAACGCAGGTTGTGACTGCAGCGCCGGGCCGCGCTCATCGGCCGGCTCGACAATTACGGCCATGTTTTCATCCGGTACGGAACCGTCCTGTGCGGCGGCTGCAGACGGTTTGTCGTGTGATTGCTTGAGATCAAACCAGTCGTACTCTTCGGGCGGCAGCGCCAGCATGGCGTCGCGGAAGGCCTTTTGAAGATTGTTGAGGGTGTCCTTGCTTGCGCGCTCCTCCTCGGCGAGCCGGAGAGCGTTAATTTCGCGCTCGATCTGTGGTTCGATTGAACCCACAAACCGGCAGAAATCCTGAAACTCGTCACCGCGGATGATCCCGAGCCTCGTGCCGGGCGTCAGCTGGATGAGAGGTGCATCGATCATGCCGAGCAGATA
>MEQJ01000002.1:6372-18945 GCA_001770165.1 Bdellovibrionales bacterium RIFOXYD1_FULL_53_11
ATTCCACGGCGGACGGTTGAATTCATCGAGTTCGGTGATTGATTCAAGTACTCTTGTTCCGAGCCGGTAAAGCCCGACCTTGTTTTCAGGCCGGGGCGTATCCAGATACAGCTCAAATGAAAGCGGGCTGCGCACTTCGGGCAAAGGCGGCAAGACACCCAGGCGCCTGCCGGTGAATTTGCGGGGTTCGACCTTGTATTCGCAGCGCGACGTCCGGTCCACGATCCTTATCTCGACACCGGATTCGAGAATCCTGTTGCGCAACTCGGAAGCCAGATACCATTGGATTTTTTCGCCGTTGAGCTGCCTGATTCCCGGAAGCAGCGGCCTGATGATCAGTTCGGTCCCCGGACTTGTGAGAAGACTGCGGCGGTGACTGACGTTGTAACGCGGATGGCCTTTTTTCATGGTCATCTGGTAGATGCGGCCGTCGTTGCCGGCGGAGCGTATTATCAGCTCATCTCCGATTGTCCAAAAACTGAGGAGCCCGATGCCGAATTCCCCCTGGATGCCTTTTGCTTCAAGAGGGTTTCCGGCTTTAAGACTGCGTTTGATAGAATCGCAGATATGCGTGGCGACATATTTGAAGTCCGGAATACCGCCGGCGTCCTTCGGAATTCCGGTGCCGTCATCGACGATGCGCAGGTAATGCCTTCCGGCTTCCTTGCCGCGGAAGATGACAATGTGTTTTGCTTTGGCGTCAATGCTGTTTTCAATGAACTCGGCAATAGCTTTGAGTGGATTGGATTGCGAAAGAGCTATGATGGTGATTGCGTTCCAGTGGTCGCCTATGCGCAGTGCGCCTTTTTTATGCTGTCCGGCGTCGGATGAGACTATTTGCACCATTTCCATTCTTGATGCCACACTGCATATACCAATTCAAGCTGGGTTTTTTTGATGTGGCAGCAAAAAATCATTCCATTTTATCTGATCATAGACTAACCCTGTGATTCTACATTGGCAGTGACTAGGGTTAAGGGGATTTTAAGACGGTGATGAATTCATTTTTCAAAGCGTTGAAGATGATCATGTATATGGTTGTTACGCTCGCCTTTGTTCCGGCCCAAGCTTCTGACCTCAAGATTGCCACCGCCTTTTACGGAAAAACCGTCGCTTCCGTCGAGGTCTCGGGCCTAAAACGCATCGAAAAAGATGCCGTGCTTGCCAAAATTTCGCTCAAGCCCGGCCAGAAAATCAGCCGCGAAGCCGTCCGCGCCGATATCAGCGCGCTTTTTTCGATGGGCTATTTTGATGACATCGAATTTGACGCCGAAAACGCCGCCGCCGGGCACGCAAAACTCATGCTTATTCTCAAAGAGCGCCCCGTAATTTCCAAGCTTGAGTTCGAAGGCAATGACCGGATCACCACGAGCGATCTTCAAGAGGTGATCAAGGTCAAGGAATGGTCCATTCTTGACCTCAACAAGATCAAGGAAGACGTACAAAAAATTCAAAAGCATTATGAAGAGAAAGGTTTTTATCTTGCCAAGGTGAGTTTTGAAGTAAAAAAGACCAAGCAGGCCGACGAGGTCGAGCTTGTTTACAAAGTCAACGATTATGACAAGGTCAGAATAAAGAAGATCACGTTCCTCAATAACAATAAATTTTCGGACGAGCAGCTCAAGGCCACCCTCATGGAAACGCGCGAGGGGGGGCTGCTGTCCTTCATGACTGGCGCGGGCAATTTCAAGGACTCGGCGTTCAAGACCGACCTGCAGCGCCTTACGCTCTGGTATCTCGATCACGGTTATGTCAAATTCCGCCACGAAAACCCCGTGGTCACCGTGAGCGACGACAAGAAGTGGCTCTACATCACCATTTATGTCGAAGAAGGCGAGCAGTACAGCGTCGGCAAATACGACTTCAGCGGCGATCTTCTTTTTCCGAAAGAAGAGCTGCACGAGGGGTTGATCCTCAGGCCCGGCGAGATTTTCAGCATCACCAAGCGCAACGCCGACATCCAGAAACTTACCGAAAAATACGAAGATCTCGGTTATGCGTTTGTGAACGTTGTGCCGAAGATGCTGTTGAACGACGAGAAACGCATTGTTGACACGGATTATTCGTTCGAGAAGGGCAACCTCGTTTATTTCGGCGAGATCAACATCACCGGCAACACCAAGACGCACGACAAGGTCATAAGGCGTGAACTCAGGATCCATGAGGGCGAACTCTATAGCGGCACCAAATTCCGCGAATCGCGCGAGAACGTCGAGCGGCTCGGGTACTTCGCTCCTGGCGAGGTCGTGTTCAACAAGATCACGCCCAAGGGCCGGAGCGACATCCTCAATGTCGAGATCACCGTAAAAGAGCGTTCCACCGGCACCATCACCGTCGGAGCCGGCGCGGGCAGTGTGCAGGGCATCTTCTTCATGGCCCAGCTCTCGGAGATCAATCTGCTCGGTCGCGGCCAGTCGCTTACCTTCACGACCCAGATCGCGGCCAGCAAGGAGTCAAAGACGTTCAACCTCGGTTTTACCGAGCCATATACGCTCGATACCCGCTGGACGAGCGGTTTTGATTTCTTCTACGTCACGCAGCAGATCCCGAACAAATACGTCACGCGCAAGCTTGGTTTTGACATAAGGGCCGGTCATCCCATAATTGACTATACCAATGCCTATATCACTTACAAAAACGAAGGGCAGAGGATCGATATCGCCCCACGGGATGCCGCCAAGCTTGACCAGGTGGACCTTGCGGCCGACCGCGGGGTGCTTTCGAGCCTCATCTGGCAGATCGTCCGCGACAAACGCAACAACCGCTTCGAAACCACTGACGGCAATTACCAGAGCATCTCGCTGGAGACCGCCGGCATCGGCCCGCTTTCGGGCGACAAGCATTATTACAAGACCATTCTCAATGCGCGGTATTATAAAAAAGTTGTCGGTGATCTCGTGTTCCGTACCAACTGGGAATACGGCCAGATCAACCCGGCGGCGGGATTCCGCTCCCCGCCTTCGGAGCGTTTTTTCCTCGGCGGCCCGAACGACCTCAAGGGATTCCAGCTTTTTTCGGTCGGTCCGTACCGGCTGGTCCCGGTCGAGGGGAGTTCGACGCTTTTTGTAAAGGAGCCTACGGGCGGTCTTTACAAGATGATCGCGCTTTTCGAACTGGAGTATCCGCTCATTCGTGACGCGGGGATAAAGCTGGTCACGTTTTTTGATGCCGGCAATACGTTTGCAGCTTTTCCGCACGGGTCGCAGTTCAAGATCCGGCATGACTGGGGTTTCGGCATCAGGTGGTTCTCGCCGATCGGACCGCTCAGGTTTGAGATCGGTTTTCCGATCGATCGCGCCGCCGGGGAGGACGACAGTTCGTTCCACTTCTGGATCGGGCCGCCGTTTTGATTTTGTGAGGAGAAGAACATGAAAGTCAATGAAGCTGTCCTGGAAAAAACCGTACGCCGCTGCCGCGAGCGCGGTATCGTGATTCCGACGTTTGCCCAGCAAAAAGATCCTGCCAAGGTGCCCGGATGGATACGCAAAAAACTTCCTTCGATCGGGCTCTGGGACGTGAATCCGCTCAACCTGTTCCGCATCACCTGGAAAAACGACGTCAAGACCGGCCAGTTCGGTGACGTGAATTACATCGAGATCCCGCGCGAGATCACCGGCATCAAGGCGCGGGTGATCGGGCTGGTGGGCAAGTATTTTCCCACCGGGGCGCACAAGGTCGGGGCGGCGTTCGGCTGCCTGGTTCCAAAGCTTGTGACCGGCGAGTTCGATCCCGATACGCAAAAAGCCGTGTGGCCGTCGACGGGCAACTACTGCCGCGGCGGCGCGTTTGACTGCGCGCTGCTCGGTTGCACGGCGGTTGCCATTTTACCCGAAGAGATGAGCAAGGAGCGGTTCAAGTGGCTTGAAGAAATCGGGGCCGAGGTCATTGCCACGCCTGGTTGCGAGAGCAACGTAAAAGAGATCTATGACAAGTGCTGGGACATCCGCAAGAACCGCAAGGACTGCGTGATTTTCAACCAGTTCGACGAGTTCGGAAATTCAATCTGGCATTATCACCTGACCGGCAGCGCGATCGAAGAAGTTTTCAAA
Source organism: Bdellovibrionales bacterium RIFOXYD1_FULL_53_11 (assembly GCA_001770165.1). GTDB lineage: Bacteria > Bdellovibrionota > UBA1018 > UBA1018 > UBA1018 > XYD1-FULL-53-11. The sequence continues at coordinate 10,422 of MEQJ01000002.1, forward strand.
AAGGTCGCGGGCAAGCGCGGCAGGCTCGCGGGTTATGTGTCGGCCACCGGTTCGGCGGGAACGATCGCGGCGGGCGATTACCTGCGACGGTTGTTTCCGGATGTGCGCGTTGCCGCGACCGAGGCGCTGCAGTGCCCGACGCTTTTCATGAACGGTTTTGGCGGTCACCGGATCGAGGGCATCGGCGACAAGCATGTGCCATGGATCCATAACGTGCGCAACACGGACATGGTCATCGCGATTGACGATGAGGCCACGATGCGCGTGCTCCGGCTTTTCAACGAGGCCGCGGGGCAGCGGGCGCTTATGCAGGGCGGTGTCAGTGCCGCGCTGGTCGAGCAGTTGCCGCTGCTCGGGATATCCAGCATCTGCAACCTGATCGCGTCCATCAAACTCGCCAATTATTACGAGCTGGGTGCGGACGACGTGGTGTTTTGCATGTTGACCGATTCGGCCGGGATGTATCAGTCACGGCTGGCAGAACTCAAAGCCGCGCATGGCGAGTACACGGATAAAGACGCTTGGAGCGATCTCGGGCGCTATCTGCATGGCGCGACGACCGACAACTTGCGCGAACTCGGGTACCGCGACCGCAAGGCGCTTCACAATCTCAAATACTTTACCTGGGTCGAGCAGCAGGGCAAGACGGTCCAGGAGCTTAATCAGCTCTGGGATGGCGCGTTCTGGGATGAAAAATTTGCTGATATTTCCGAATGGGACCGCCTGATCGACCAGTTCAACCAGAGGGTTGGAACATGAACCTTTCAAGCAGTGTGTAGTCCTTATTGTTTCTGGCGTTGTAAAGGGCGGCAATGTATTTTTGCCGTCTTTCTTTTGGGAAATGTACGGAATCAAGACCCCATGAAGGATTTGCGGTCATTTGTTGTGCACAAAAATATTCAACAAGAATTCTTCCAAACCTTCCGTTTCCATTTGTAAATGGATGGATTGTTTCGATTCTTTCATGAAACCGTGCCGCAATTCCGGTTTTTGGGAATGTCAATTTCAGCAACCAGAATGAAAGGTCGTCCTCAAGCTTTTTGATCTCCGGCCATATCTGGTACGGCAGACAGAAGTCCGGATTATCAAGCTCATGCTTCCGGATCTTGCCGGCCCAGGACCAGACATTTTTGAAAAGTCTCCTGTGCAGTTTGAGCCAGAACCCGTATTTTGTGCAGTCCTGTTTCTGGCGCCCAAGCCATGCAAGGCCTTCGGCTATATTCTGCTCTTCGTATTCGTCAAGTTCACCCATGGTTTGAATATGACGCAGTTTGAGGCCTTTTTTCATCTCTGGCGCAAGGGGTGTCTGCCCGCTCCGGTCTTTGAAAATAAAACGATTCACCAGACATCGCCTTTTTTCAGGAGTATTCCGGCAAGTGCTCGTACGCGTTCTTCAAATGGCTGCTTCACGCGCTGGTTTTCAAGCGTCATGTGTGTATCAGCATTTGATAAAATACGTTTTGCCTTTGTGAGTGCTTCATTTTTTATCATTTTGTCGATGTTTGTTTTTGGCACGAAAGCATATACAAAATCGCAATTCATGCCCTTGGCCATTGCTTCAAGTGTGCCAATGGTGATCCTGCCTGCAATCTCGCCTTTTTCGGCTTGTGCAATTGTAGGAATGGAAAGTCCGGTGCGATTGGCAAGTATTTTCATTGTCATGCCCAGTGATTGACGCATATAGCGGATCCATCCCGTACTGACCATGAGATGTGGCAATATCTTACGTATAGAGCTAATGCGGCGATTTATTTGTAAAAAAGCTAGTGTTTCTAATGGCTTCATGTTTTTGGTCCTTTGATAAAAGTATATAATATTACATAAATAATATCAATAAAAATATGTATAATTACATAATTTAAGGCTCCGGCGCCGTGGGTTTTGCCAGAATCTGAAAATTCAACGCTGAAGGTTGGTGTCCTTTATATTAGAATTGAACATATGCTTCGTGGCGCTCTAAAACCAGTATATCCGGTTATTGTTGCCACCCTGTTTTTGATGTCGGCCACGGGCACAGCGGCCGGCGAGTCCGTCTCGTACATCCGCAATACCGAGGTTCCGGCCAAAATACTCACGCCGACGCCCGAGGGGTCCGGCATCGAGGGGCTCCGCTGGCTCGATCAAAAGGCGGATATTGTTTTTGGTCCGTCAGATTCACCGGCCTGGGTCAGGGTGCGCGGGTCGTTCAAGCGCAAGGACTGGACGCTCATGACGACGATGCTCAAATGGAAATATGTCAGTTCGGGCCCGGCGGCGCCGGATTTTTCGATGTATGTGCCGATAAAGGAGCAGGAAACAAAGGCTGTCATCATCGCGATCGGACCTCTGGGCGAGATCGAAAAAACCACGCTCACGGTGAAGGCCCCCTACTGGCCCATGAAACCGCCGCGCCGCCTGAGCTTGACGCCGGGGATCGGCTTCACGTATCTCATCTACCGCGAAGACCCGCTTGGAGTTTCGCTCCAGGAGGGCGTGCTTACCGCAAAATTTTCGGTCAACTACCAGCTCATTCCCGCAAAGCTCGAACTCGGCGGCAGCATCTATGGCAATGTGCAGCCGGTGCTGGTGGTTCCGTCCACGGTCGAATCCGCGCGGTTCATGGGTATCAACGCGCGCGCCGGGTACCGCTTGCCCATGAGATGGTTTGACTGGCGCTGGACGGCGTATGGCGGAGCATATTTCTGGATGATGTTCACGAGCGGATCGAAGTACGGCATCCAGTACATCAGCGGCCCGCAGCTTTTCTTCGGCGGCGCGAGCACGGACCCGAACATCCGGCGCATCGGTTTATATATCAAATACGCCCCGCTGTTCGAGAGCTTTACCGCGGTCAAATTTGCAAATTTCGAAGGCGCAGTCGGCGGCGCCTGCCAGATCACGCGTCCTGGTGCCCGGTACAATGTCCAAGGCACGCTGGATGTTTCATGGCTTCAGTTCACGCATTCGGTGGGCAACAAGATCCGTCTCATGACTGTGTCGCTTGGCGCGCAGGTGGGGTGGTAGGTCGGTGTAGTTGCGGGACGGGGTATGGATATACAGCTATCTGGCGTAATGCTTTTTATACCATTCCACGGTCATGCGCAGTCCTTCTTCAAACCCGTACTTTGCCTTCCAGCCGAGCACGCGTTTGGCTTTGTCGCTGTTGAGACACTGGACCGGGATTTCGTTTGAAGCCTGGTTGAGAATCACCGGTTTGACATCGCCACGATTCATTACCGCGAGCACCTTGTCCACCACGTCGCGCACCGTGAGCCGGAGGCCGTACGAAAAATTGAACGCCTCCCCGCCGTGCGCCGTATGACCGCCCGCGCCCCCCGCGCCGGCGCGTTCTTCCATGGCTTCGGCAAGCGTCATGTAGGCATGGGCGCCGTCTTCGGCAAAAATGTAGTCGCGGATGAACTTGCCGTCGCTCCTTATCACCGGCGCGCGGCCCTCAAGCACGTCGCGCACCGTGCCCGGAATGATGCGGCTGAAATTAAGGTCGCCCGGGCCGAAAAAGTTGCCGCATCTCGTGACCGCGACCGGGAGATTGTAGCTCACGAAAAAACTCCGTGCGATCAGATCGGCGCAGCTTTTTGAAACGTCATACGGGTGTTCGCCGCGGAGCGGAAATGACTCGTCATATGCCTCGCCTTGCAGGTTTCCATAAGCTTTGTCGCTTGAGGCCATGACAATACGCCTTATGCGCCCGCCGCGCGAGCGGTCGGCGTGGAGGCGCGCGGCCTCAAGGATGTTCCAGGTTCCTTCTACGTTGGCCTTGAAGGTTGCAAGCGGGCCGCGGTTTGCCGTGCCCACGATGGTCTGCGCCGCGAGATGAAATATGGTGTCGATTTCGTACTCGTTGATGGCGCGTTCCATGAGCGCGAAATTTTCGACCTCTCCGCGCACTATGTTCACGCGGCGGTCAAGCTCCCATTCGTGGAAGGTCGAGCGCGGCACCGAATCGCGGATGAGCGCGGTCACGTCCGCGCCGGCGTCCACAAGCTGGCGCGTGAGGTGCGAGCCGAGAAGTCCGGTCGCCCCGGTGATAAAAACCTTTTTTCCGGTCCATTTTGTATTTGCCATTTCAAGCTCCGTCTAGAAGTTGATTCTTTCCTTCTCAATAACCAGCGGCCTTTTCAAGACCTGTGTATGAATCGATCCGATATATTCGCCGAGCACGCCGATGAAAAAGAGCTGCACCGACGAGAAGAAAAAGAGGCTGATCAGCATCGGCGCCGTGCCGAGCCTGAAATAATCCCAGAAAACGAGCTTGGCGATGAAGTAGCCGACCGCAAGGAAAAGGCTGAGCGCACTCATCGCAAAGCCGGCCATCGTGGCGATGCGGAGCGGGACCTTGGAATGGTTGGTGATCCCGAGCATCGCAATGTCGTATAGCGTGTAGAAGTTGTTTTTCGTGATGCCGCGCTTGCGGCGGGGCTGCTTGTAGGTGATTTTGACGGCGGGATAGCCGAGATCCGAGATCAGCCCGCGGAAGTAGGGGTAGGGATCATCGATCTCGCGGAGTTTTTGAATCACCTCGCGGTCATAAAGCCCGAAGCCCGTGCAGTTTTTTGTGAGTTCGATGTCCGACAGGCGCCCGATGAAGTTGTAGTAGAGTTTTCTGGCGAGGAACATCGCCGCTGTTTCCTCGCTCTCGTTTTTCACGCCAAGGACGACTTTGACGCCGCCTTCCCATTCGCGGACAAAATCCGCGATCATGCCGGGGGGGTCCTGGAAATCGGCGGCCAGCAGGACCGCCGCATCACCCGAGGTCTGCAAAAGGGCGTAGTAGGGCGAGCGGATGTGGCCGAAGTTGCGGGTGTTGAGGATGACTTTTACATTCTTGTCTTCGTCGGCCAGCTCTCTCAGAATTGCGGCGGTTTTGTCTTTTGAGGCGTTGTCGATGAAGAGGTGCTCGTAGGTGTATCCTGGCAGGCGTTTTATGACTTCACGAACGGCTTCATACAACGGCCTGACATTATCCTGTTCATTATAACAGGGAGTGACGATGCTCAGTTTTTTCATGTTACCGGGATAACACGGAATCCGGCGCGAGGCCACCCTTACGGCTGGGGGGCGGTGGTCAATTGTCGAGCCGCGGATCGCATCCGGAGAGAAATTTTCTGTGTCCGTTGATGATTTCTGTTAACGCAATATCAACTCCATCGGCACAGGCGATGTACAGGGACGACCCCGGCATGTAATTCGTGCGCGTTTCGCATTTTTCTACAGACCAGCCTTTGACACGGGCTCGGTGCTTTCGTGCCGAAATTCCGCCGACAATCGTATTGAGATCCGAATTCTTGTATTTATCTATAACAGTTTCGATTGTGAGGCGCCCGCCAGCGATGCAGGCATCCCGTTCCGGATTATCAAATCTTATTCTACACAGGGCTTCTGCCCTGCGTCTTACGGAGTTTTCCATCTGTGACATGCTGGGGCCGCAGGCCGACAGCATTGTTGCGGTTATCATGGATGCGGCGGTTAGCATGATGCTTGATTTGTTCATATGTGTTCCTTTGTGTATTCCTGCTTCCGGATTTATCTGCCCCAGACGCTGTCACTGCAGCCCCAGCCTTCCCTGAATTTGATCATTGCCGAAGAGAGCGCGATGCCGACACCGGCCTGGCACGCCATCAGATCTGAAGTGTCCTTCCGGTTTCCATATCCGGCAACGCTTGCGCAATTCTGGCTGGCATCCTGTTCGATGGTTTTACTGATCTCTCCGGCTTTGCGGGTAAATTGATCGACAGTAAGATCATGAATACGGGTATCCATGTTTTTCATGCTTCTGAAAACAAGTTCTCCGCCAGTGCAACAGGCCTCTCTAAGTTCCCCAGTAAAACGTATTTTACAAATCCTGTTTACGTCTTTCATTATATTTTTTTCATATTTTGAAATGTCGCTGCCACATGCTGTAAAAAACATGGCGATGACAATAGAAGATAACAAGAAGATTTTTCGCATTGGAAACTCCCGTCTGTGACGCAGTGTATAATCATACAGACTGGATTGGTCAAGAAATATACTAACTCTTATGTATTTGTTACCGATAAAATAATTGTGAAGAAACATCTTCTGATTGTTCTTGTCGTCATGTTTACCATGGTGGCATTAATACAATATCTTGTATTTGCAGATGATTCTTGCATCCCTCGTGAGATAAGAGCGGTTTTGAGCGAGCAGGAAGGTGTGGTCAATAATAACCTTGATGCCTTGAGCCGATATGCGCACACAAACCCCTCAACCGGCACCATAGAACCCAATCGTTTTGCCTATGCTCAAGATATGCACAAAAACAGGGTTACCTATGCGTTGGTTGAGGGGGGCCCGGGCTATCTTGCCGAAGTGGTTGCCGTTGACCGTAGTGGCAAGGTGTTAAGGGGCAGGGTGCCCAGGGAGTTCGGTTACAAGCTCGGGCTAGGCGTTGACCCTGCGGCGGGGGCAGCGGAGCAATATGTTCATATTTCAACCCTGGCTACGGGCAGAGCATTAAACGAATGGTACGCGATCGCGCGGTTTTCGGACGGGATTTTGCCAGAGGGAAGGATGATCATGGCAAAGACCCTCATGCGCGAGTCCGGCCATCTTGAGGGCCGGATGGTTTTTTTCAACCGGAGACTTAATGCGGCCGAAGGCAATCAGATAGGGAAAATCCACCAGTTGACGTCAAAAGTCAGGATTACCCTCAAGAGAAACAACCCGCGCTTGTATGATCGCATCAGGGAGCAGGTATATTCATATTTTGGTATCGAGGTGCCGCCCAACGCGGCTTCCGATCTGCTTTTCACCGGGCGGGGTATTTTTCCGCCGCCTCCAAAAACAATGCTAAAGCCCGTGCGCTCGGTGTCCGAAATCGGCGCGGGTGGACGTGAGGTGTATTTGTACCGACGCACTGACGGCAGTCTTGAACTCGTGCGCGTGAGCAGGTTCACCACCGGGCCGAACGCCGGAAAACTGGAATGCAATTATCTCAGCCAGGGCAGGAGTGCGGTTCTTGACCAAGGGGTAATGCAAAGATTACTTTCCGAGCCGGATAAAAACGGTATGAGCCGACTCATGGCGCCGGGTGGTTGACGCGCCGTATATACCAAAAGTTGGCGGACACTTTCCGAAAAGTTGGCGGACACCTTTTTGCCTTTTTGGTTGCTTTTGAGGCATTATTGCGGTCATTCTGCTCCTTAATGAAAAAACTCAAAGTAGCCATTCTCGGCAGTGGCAACATTGGTACGGATTTGCTCATTAAAATCATGCGTTCGGAATACCTTGAGTGCGGCGCGTTCGTGGGCCGCAATCTTTCATCGCCCGGACTGGCCAAGGCCCAGAGCCTTGGTGTGCCGGTATCATCCGAAAGCATGGGCTTTATCGAGCGCAACCCCCACTGTTGTGACATCGTATTTGACGCTACCAGCGCGAAATATCACCATGAGCACGCCCCCGTACTCGAACGTCTCGGCAAGATCGCAATCGATCTGACGCCGGCCAAGATCGGACCCATGTGCGTTCCGGCCGTGAACATGCACGAGTGCCTCGGGTACATGAATGTAAACATGGTCACCTGTGGCGGCCAGGCCTCTATTCCGATTGCCTATGCAATCGGTCAGACGCAAAAGAATGTCGATTATATTGAAGTTGTTTCAAGTATCGCGTCCAAAAGCGCGGGCCCCGCGACGCGCATCAATCTCGACGAATATATTCATACAACCGAGCTCGGGGTTCAGAAGTTCTCGGGCGCGAAGCGCACGAAAGCAATTTTAAATCTGAATCCGGCCGTACCCTGCATAAACATGCAAACGACTGTCATGGCAAAGGTGGACAAGCCCGATCTTGCTGCGCTCCGCCCCGCGCTTGACCGCATCGTTGGCACCATTCAGCAGTATGTGCCGGATTATAAAATCATCGTCGGACCGGTCGTCGAAAACGGCCGCATCGTGGTCATGGTCCGCGTCAAGGGGCTGGGTGATTACCTTCCGGCGTATGCGGGCAATCTCGACATCATCAATTGCGCCGCCATAGGCATGGCCGAGGAATATGCAAAAAACTGGGAAAAACTCGCAACCGGCAAAAACGGCTTCAAGCCGGCATCGAGGGAGGGAACGGCATGAGACAGATAATCATCAGTGATTCCACCTTGCGCGACGGCAATCATGCGGCCGCGCACCAGATTTCGGCTGAGCAGGTGGCCGGTTATTGCCGCATGGTTGATGCGGCCGGCGTTCATGTCGTTGAAGTGGGGCATGGCAACGGCATCGGCGCCTCTTCCCTTCAGCTTGGCGAATCAAAGGACCCTGATGCGCGGATCCTCAAGGTGGCCCGCGAAAACCTCAGGCGCGCCAAACTTGATGTGTTCTGCATTCCGGGTTTTGCCACCATCGAAAAGGATTTGAAACCGGCCCTTGACGCCGGCGTGGATGTGGTCCGGGTGGCTTCACACTGCACCGAGGCCGATCTTACCGAGCGCCATATCGCCTTTACCCGCAAGGCCGGGCGCACCGCCTACGGCGTGCTCATGATGATCCACATGGTGGGCCGGGACACGCTG
>MEQJ01000002.1:18962-21609 GCA_001770165.1 Bdellovibrionales bacterium RIFOXYD1_FULL_53_11
CTTCTGACGCAGAATCTCTCCATCCCCGTGGGATACCACGCACACAACAATCTCGGCATGGCGGTTGCAAACACCCTGGCGGCGCTTGACGCCGGCGCCTGCATTCTTGACGGCTGTTTGCGCGGATACGGCGCGGGGGCCGGCAATATGCAGCTCGAAGTGCTGGTGGCCGTGCTTGAGCGCATGGGCGTGAAGACCGGTGTTGATTTTTACAAATTGCTCGATGCCGCCGATTGGGCCGAAAAAAATATAATCACAGCCATTCCGGTCATCCGTTCCGTCAGCATAGTGAGCGGGCTGGCGGGCGTGTTTTCGGGATTTCTCAAGCCGGTTGCCCGCATCTCGGAGCAGTACGGGGTTGATCCGCGCGATTTGTTTTTTGAACTCGGCAGACGCAAGGTGGTCGCCGGACAGGAAGATCTCATCATCGAAGCGGCCGACGAGCTTTCAAAACAGAAAAAGGGGACGCATCATGCAGAACCGCGCGCTTGAAATCGCAAGGGAAGACACACGTGAGGTTTTGAAGGGCAGGGCCGAGCGCCTTGCGCGCCTCCGGGGCGGGACGCTCGTGGTCACGGGCGGTACCGGTTTTTTCGGCACCTGGATCGCCGAGACGGTTTCGACTCTGAACGATGATTATTCCTTCGGCATTCGTCTGGTGCTCGTCTCGCGCAGTACGGACCAGTTCCGCGCGCTCAGGCCGCATCTTGCCGGCAGGAAGGATATCTCGCTGGTCAAGGCCGACGTGCGGCATCTGATCGAAGTGCCCAAGGAGACCAACTGGCTCATTCATGCGGCCGGCAATCCCGACAGCCGTTTTCATGCGAGCAATCCCGTGGAGACCATGACCGTGATTTCCGGCGGGATCGAATCGGTTTTGCGCGCGGTCGACCGCTGTTCTGATTTCAACATGTTTTTAAATCTCAGTTCCGGTCTCGTGTACGGCGCGCAGCCGCTCGATTTGCAGCGCATGCCCGAGAGTTACGGCGGCGCTCCGCGCTCGGGCGCCATCACTTCTGTTTATGCCGAAGCCAAGCGTTATGCCGAGACTGTTTGCGCGGCCGCCCGCAGCCAGGCAAGGATTCCGGTCGTCACGGTGCGTCCGTTTGCGTTCATCGGCCCTTATCATTCGCTCGATACCCCGTGGGCCATCAACAGTTTCATCCGCGACGCGCTTAGCGGCAATCCGGTCCGCGTTCTGGGCGACGGCCAGACGGTGCGCAGTTACATGTATCCGTCGGATGCGGCGCTGTGGACGCTGGCAATGCTCACCGGCGGCGCGACGGGGCAGGAGTACAATCTTGGCAGTCCGGAGGAGATCACGCTCGAAAATCTTGCGCGTCTCGTGGCCGGGCACTTCCGGGCGCAGCCCGAGATCAGACTTTGCTGCGGCCCCGCGGGGCTCAATCAGCGGTCGCGGTTCGTGCCCGATGTGGGCGCGGCGGAGCGCGCACTCGGACTTGATATCACGGTCGGCATCGAGCGTGCCGTGGCCCGCACGATAGAATGGAACCGGGAGCAACGGCGGTGATGCAGACCGTTGCCGAATATATCGCTGAAAAACTGTATGAAGCCGGCGTGCGCGACGCGTTCATGATTACGGGCGGCTTCAGCATGCCGCTTACCGAGGCGCTCACGCGGCTCGGAAAAATAAAATACATCTGCATGCACCACGAGCAGGCCGCGACCATGGCGGCGGAGGCGTATGGCCGCCGGACCGGGCGGCTCGGAGCGGCTTATATCACCGCCGGTCCCGGCGCGACCAATGCCCTGACCGGCGTGGTGGGCGCGTGGGTTGATGCCGGTCCCAGCATCGTGATTGCGGGGCAGGGCAAGCTCGCGCAGGCGCGGGTGACGGGCGTGAGGCAGTTTCCGCTGCAGGGATTCGAGACGCTGCCTATTTACAAGCTGGTTACAAAATATGCCGTGATGATCACGGACCCCGGGCGCGTGCGCTATGAGATCGAAAAGGCGTTGTTCCTGGCTACGCACGGGCGCGCGGGGCCGGCGTGGGTCGAGGTGCCGCTTGATCTGCAGGCGGCGCGGATGGACCCGGCGGCACAGCAGGGATTTGATCCCGCGAGCGAAGGCCTTGGCGAGTCGGTGGCGGACGAGATGATGCGTGCCGCCGTCAGGCGGACGGCGGCGCTGCTGAGGGATTCACGCCGTCCCGTGGTGCTTGCGGGCGCCGGCGTGCGCGACGCCGATGCGGTCGGGGAGTTCGATAATTTTATACAAACGTTGAATATACCGTTCGTGACGTCGCGGCTCGGGATGGATCTTGCGGGCCATGATCATCCGCTTTTTGTCGGGCGTCCCGGCACGTATGGCGACCGGCCGGCCAACACGGCAATCCAGAATTCGGATGTCCTGTTGGTGTTTGGCTGCCGCCTTGGTGTCGGCCTGGTGGGACATGATTACGATGATTTTGCGCGTTATTCGCGCAAGATTGTAGTCGATATCGATCCGTCCGAGCTTGGCAAGCCGTCCATGGACGCCATGAAGGTTGACGAGCGGGTTTGCGGGGATCTCAGGATTTTCATGCGGCTTTTGCTCGATGAACTCGGCTCCTGGCGTTTTGGCGGCGCGAAGTGGATCGCAAAAACGCAGGAATGGAAGCATCGCTATGTGGTCGACGACCCTTCGT
>MEQJ01000002.1:21682-22799 GCA_001770165.1 Bdellovibrionales bacterium RIFOXYD1_FULL_53_11
TTCAAGGTAAAAAAGGGCCAGCGCCATGTCATCACGGGCGGGCTTTCCACGATGGGTTACATGCCGGCCTCGATCGGTGTCGCGGCGGCCAGCCCCGGACGCGACGTATTTTGCATGACCGGCGACGGTTCCATCCAGATGAACCTCCAGGAGCTTCAGACCATCGTGCATTACAAACTGCCCGTTAAACTCCTGGTGCTCGACAACGACGGCTATCTTCTCATCCGCTGGACGCAAAAAAACTTTTTCGGCCAGCGGCGCTGGGGCGAGGGGCCGGAGACCGGCGTTACCGTGCCGGAGCCCGGGAAGCTGTGTGGCGCTTATGGATTGAAATTCATCCGCATCACGTCCGGCGCTGACATGGAGCGCGGGATCGAAGAAATGCTGCAGCACAAGGGCCCTGTATGGCTCAACGTCCACACGCCCCGCTGGCAGATATTGCAGCCGCGCGTGGCAAGCGAAAAGCTTGCGGACGGCACGATGCGCTCCAAGCCCTACGACGACATGTTTCCGTTCCTTCCGCGTGACGAGTACGAGGCCAACTGCGTGCGCAATATTTCATAACGCATTATCTGCGGGGGTGCAGGTCTGGATTTTTGACGCCCATTCGGATTGTTTGGAGCAGAATGCCCTGTTTGCCGCTTTGCCCTCGCCGGAAAAAAACTGAACCGAGGAAATACAGTTGAATCTGCAGGTGTCTTTTTTGCTTTTGTTCGTGATTTTTTCACATTGCTTTTCCCGGAGGCAGTTTTTGTATTTGGCGTCAAGCGCCTGTTCAAGCTTTTCGTCCTTGAAGGTGCTGTCGTCTCCCGCGCAAAGGCTCTTTGCCGCGTCTTTGGTGCTTGAATCGCATGAAGTTTGCAGACAATAGGCGGGGCAGGAGTTGTAGGGCGAAACCGTTCCCCGGTGACAATATGATCCGCCGGATTGTGATGCGCGATACGCTCCGTGCGGGTGGGTGAAACCAAGAAGATGAATGGCTTCGTGGAGCGATGCAAATTCAGAATTGGATTTTCTGAAGTGTATCGAGGGCCATGCGGCATATCCCGGAATGCTGGATCTTGCGGCATATCGTCCGCCGGAATGATATACGATGCTTTTTTGGTTGGCTCTGCCG
>MEQJ01000002.1:23011-26383 GCA_001770165.1 Bdellovibrionales bacterium RIFOXYD1_FULL_53_11
CGTTGATGATGGCCGATCTGAAAGTCTTGATTTTTTCCTCGGAATAACAGTCTTTTTGGGCGCAAACACCGCCGATTATCTCAAATTTTACCGCCTGGCTTGAGCCATATTCCTGCCATTGGCCGCCGGCCGTACACGCCTTCGTGTTGTTTCTGCCGCCGGTGATTTCCAGGGAATTGACCGCAAGTTGATCGATTTTCCTGAAAGTGTTCTGTTTTTCCAGACACTCGGGACAATTATTTTCCAGTGCGGCGGTGGCTGGCACGAGCGAGGTTCCTGTTTGTGTTTTCTTGTTGTCGTCGGGATTGAGTTCGTATTCAGTGATCCGGATGTACGCTTCGTTGTTTTTGGCCGATGCCACCTCATCATATTTGTATGTCATCCAGTTTGTCGGCTTGCCGTTTCCATCAAGGAATTGCGTTGTTTCCATCGAGCCGTCAGCAGAAAAACTGGCGGTTTCTACAAGAACATTTTTTTCATTATAGGTTTCTATTCTTGATGGTGCCCCGTTTTTGCCGGCCCGGTAGGACATATATCCGTTTTTCTTGTCCGAACCGAACATGACATCAAGTTCATCCCCGTTTTTTATCAAAACCGGTCCGTTCGCAAAAAGTTGTCCGCTGCTGCCGTCGGAAACAACAGGTATTTCAGGAGGTTCTACTGCATAAATGAGTCCGGCAAAAACAAACAATAAGATTTTCCCCATAAACAGTCCCCCCGATAGAAGCGACTATTATTATATAATAATTAGACAATTTTGGTCAAGTTCAAAAGCAACCCGGATACTTTTTGATGCCCACCGTGTCAAATAATGCGTGCAACAGCGCCCGGGCTTCTGTAACATTGTGATATGCTGAGCAAGAACATGAGAAAGAAGCTTCTCATCAACCGCGAGTTCCAGGTCGGTTTCATTGTATTCATGCTGGTGGCGGCATTTGTTGCGATCTTTGTTTCATTCGCCGTGGAGACGGCGATATTTTCAAAACTTGTCGATCGCGCAAAGGAGTATCCGCTGGCCCCCGCCGCGGTGCGAAGCACCATGAACATGGTTTTTATCATCACATCCGTGGTGATGCTGGTTATACTCGGCATCGCGACGCTTGTGATCACTCACAGGGTCGCGGGACCGCTTTACAGGGTAAAAAAGCACCTGCTCGATGTTGCCGAGGGAAAGACCACTGTGGATATCAAATTCCGCGACAAGGATTATTTCCAGGATCTGGTTGTTTCGATCAATCTTGTGATCGAAAGAATAAGAACACTTGAGAAAAAGGCCGGAAAAAAGTAATTATTACATCATAATATATCGGAGGCACTCATGGCTAAAAAGAGCAAGACAAAGGGCAGTATAGTGAAGAAGGCAAAAACGGCGGTGAAGGTCCGGGCAAGCGGTCCGGCAAAGTCCGCAAAATCCCCTAAATCTGCAAAGCAGGCAAAACCGGTTTCAAAAACCTGGGTTGTCGAGATCGCCGTTACCGGAAGGGTCACTACTTTCGGCGAGGATATATATGTGCGTTGCAACGGCCACGAGCACCCGATGCAGTGGGCATCGCATGATACCTGGCAGGGCAGTGTTGCTCTTCCGGTAAACCGCGAGGTCGAATACCAGTTTGTGGTCAAGTGCGGCGGCCAGGAAGTCGATCGCACCAGCACCCGCCGCCGGGTGTTTACCAAAGATCCTGTCCGCGATTCCTGGCACTCATAAGACAAGATGAAACTTGTTTTTTCAGACGGAAGAGTGCTGGAGGCGGCCGCAGGTGCGCGCCTTCTTGAAGTCATAAAAGCAAACGCGCTTGATCCCGAAAAAACAATCCTTGCCGCGTTTGCCGGCAACAAGATCCGCGAGCTTTCATACGTCCTTCCGGACGCAGCGGAGCAGCTTGACCTCGAGCTTGTCGGCATGGGTTCGCTTGACGGCATCAGGATCTATCAGCGGAGCGCGTCTTTTGTTCTTATCAAGGCGCTGGGTGAGCTGCAGCCGCAGGCCCGCATCCGCATCCTGCACTCCGTGGCCAACGGGCTTTACTGCGAGGTCAAGAAGGGCCCGCCGCTTACTGCATCGTTCATCAAAGAGCTTGAAGTGAAGATGCGCGAAATCACCGCTGCCGATCTGCCCTTTGAGCGCGAAGAGGTGCCCGTCGCGGAGGCCATCAGGGTGTTCAAAAAATCCGGCAGCGACGACAAGGCGCGGCTGCTCAGTTATCGTCCTTCGGACAAAGCCAGCATCTACCGGCTTGGCGGGCTGGCGAACTATTTTTACGGCTATCTCGCGCCTTCGACGGGATACATCAAACACTTCGCGCTTTCGCTTTATGACAACGGGTTCATCCTGCAGTTGCCGAGCTTGAACAGCCCGAACAAGGTCGGACCGGTACGCAAAAACCGCAAGCTCTACGAGGTCTTCAAGGAGACCCTTCGCTGGCGGGAGATTCTCGAGGTGCCGGACGTAAGCATGCTCAACGAGGTCATCAACAGCAAGCGGTTCATCGAGTTTGTGCTTATTTCCGAGGCATTTCACGAAAAAAAGATCGCGCAGATCGCCGACATGATCACCGAGCGCGGAAAGACGAAGGTCGTGCTCATCTCGGGGCCCTCGGCCTCCGGAAAAACCACCTTTACCAAGCGCCTTGCGATACAGCTCAGGATAAACGGCCGCAAGCCGCTGCTGGTATCGATGGACGATTACTTTCTTGATCGCGACAAGACGCCCAAGGACGAAAAAGGCGCGCATAATTTCGAGACTCCGCTTGCGCTCAACATCGAAATGTTCAAGGACCACATGCGCGAGATCATCGCGGGCCGCGAGATCGAGCTGCCTCGCTATGATTTCAAGACCGGCACCAACTCCATGTCCGGCACGAAAATCATTCCTGGTGACCAGAGCGTTGTCCTGGTCGAGGGCATCCACGGCCTGAATCCGGTCTTTACCGAGGATCTTCCGGTCGAGAGCATATTCAAGATCTACGTGAGCGCGCTTACCGAGATCCCGCTTGACCGGCACAACCGCATCCCGACGGCCGACACGCGTCTTCTCCGTCGCATAATCCGCGACAGCCAGTTCCGCTGCTACGGGGCCGCGGATACGATCGCGCGCTGGCCGAGCGTGCGTGAGGGCGAGACCAAATATGTGTTTTCGCACCAGGAGGAGGCTGATGTGTTTTTCAATACCGCGCTTATTTATGAACACGCGGCGCTTAAGACAATTGCCGAACCGGTTCTCCGCGCCGTGTCGCCCGACACCAGGGCCTATGCCGAGGCCCTAAGGCTGCTTAAATTCCTCGCGTACTTTTTGCCGGTTCCGGTTGACGTCATTCCGCGCCATTCGATCCTGCGGGAGTTTCTGGGGTCGAGTTCGTTCAAATACTGACCGTT
>MEQJ01000002.1:26405-27465 GCA_001770165.1 Bdellovibrionales bacterium RIFOXYD1_FULL_53_11
AAGTGATTTCGGCAAAATCCCCATGGAAACGGATTCGCGCGCGGGCGAGACGCCATGGCCCGCCGCCGCCAGGGTGCTGTAGGTGATTTTACTTATTGTTGCGCCGCCCGCGCCGGCGGCCATCGCGGTATTTACAAGATCGCCGGCTCTGCCTTCGTTGCAGATCATTGTCATGCTCAGCATGTCCGTCAGGTAGGTTTTCTTGAGATACATGCCGGATTTGTCCTTGATGCTGGCTGTTTTCTTGCGCCATTCGGTTCCGGCCTTGAGCTGGTCGATTGCAGAAATGACCTGTTCCATGCTTGCGCTGTGGCGCTGCTTGCCGCGGAAGGTTTTTGAGTTGATGATGCCAAACGCCACGGGCGAGGTGCCGATGAAGCCGCGCCCGGGCTGGTCCAGCCGTCCCGCCTCAATGAGCGAATTCATGATTTCATCGCGGTCGTGTTCGCTCACGATCACCGTAACGAGTTCTTTTTCGGCCGGAATGGTGATCCGGATCAGTCCGAGCTTGTTCCTGAGGCCGGTGCCGATGCCGAAGCTGATGGCGGGAACGCTCGTGCCGGATTCGAGGGCGTGCATTGCAATTGAGTTGCCCTGTCCTCTCTGGACGATGCAGCTGATCGAGGCCAGACGGGATGCCAGCGGTTCATCACCGCCGCTGCCCGCCGCCCCGGAAATCCTCATGTTGTTGAACTCCATCCCCTCCGGACTGCGAAGTTCGATTTCCTCGGCATAAACCGATCCCCGGCCGGGGGTGGCAAGATTGAGGTCTCTTGCAAGGGATTTCAATATCATTTCTGCTTTGTCCTGCGGCACGTACAGCTCCATTACTTCGGCCGGGTCTTCGTCAAGCCCCGTGGTCGGAGGCAGGAATGAAAAGGCCGCCCTTTCGTGAAGAACAAGTGATCTTCGCGAATGGACATGCAGGTGCTCCACGGCATGCTTTCTGAGTGTCTCCGTCAATTCTCCGGCCAGGCTTTTGTTTACTTCACAGGTGATCTTTGCAGCTTTTATCGTATTCATCTTTTATGGCCTCACGAGTTGTCCGCGGCTGATTCCT
>MEQJ01000002.1:27494-29215 GCA_001770165.1 Bdellovibrionales bacterium RIFOXYD1_FULL_53_11
AAGGACCGTCAAAATAGGATATACCGAAGCCATCGCAAGAATTCCGAATCCCTCCACTACGCCGACCTGGCCGCCGATGCCGAGTCCCATTGCCAGCACCAGCGGCACCGTGATCGGTCCCGTGGTGACGCCGGCACTGTCCCAGCCGATGTTTACAAAGTCCTCCGACGATGCCCTGGTGATGAACATGAGCAGTATATACGGCGGTGCCAGGAGCCAGATGAGCGGTATGCTCCAGACGATCTTGGCAATGCCGGCAAACATCCCGATCCCCACTCCGATCGCGACGGTCTGCATGAGGAGTGATTTTTTGAATGTGCCTACGGTAAGTTCTTCCACCGTGATGCCCAAGGCGTTCAGGGCCGGTTCGGCAAGCGTGGCTCCATACCCCATGATAAAGGCAAACAGGAGGACTACTGAAATACCAAGAAGCCCCCCGGTGGCCCCGAACATCGGGCCTTTTTTCGGAACGAAATTGTACTGCCGGCTTGTTCCGTCAAAACCCGACGGATTGTAAGCCATTGCCGTGTACCGGTTGTCGTTTTTGAGATAGAAGAATTTTTCCATGGTTCCGGATGATGAGATGGCGGTTTGCACGACCGACGGGTCAAAATTGTTCACCACGGTCTTTTGGTCCGGAAGCTCGATCGACTTGAATGCGGCAGGCAGTTTTTCGCCGACCTGGCTGCCAAGTTTCGAGAGGCCGAGTTCTATGCCGACGTTGAAAAGCCCCATTCCAATCACGGCAAACACGATGCCAAGCGTGAGTTCGTCGATACGCGGCACTTTTTCGCGCAAAATAAGCCAAAGGACAAGGAAGAAGAATATGCAAAGCGGGATGATCGCTTGCACCGCCGCAATCGAATTGCGGATGGTTATTTCCTGCGAGTCCAGCTTTTTCGGGCCAGAGGCAAGATAATTGTCGATTTCCTTCTTGATCGCCTCTTTGCTTCCGAAAACGGCCAGCTTCTGCTCGTCGTTTGCCTTCAGGAGCGCCCACTCCTTGAAGGCGGCGCGGCCGTTTTCGCCGAATACCGATGTTTTCATGGCGTCGTCGGCGGCAAGCTTTTTGAGCGTTTCGAGCATGTTTCTGCTGTTTCCGTCGAAGTAGGCAAGCTGTCCGGCCCGCCCCGCTGTTTGAAGGACATAGCCGGTCATGTTGTCCTGATTTTCGAAAATCCGGATCGCCTGCGCACGGTTTTGTCCGGCCAGAAAATCGGCTTCGTTCATCGGCTTGGGCACACTGAACATGAACACCGCCCCGAGCAGCATTACGGTCAGAATCGGAAATGCCGAGGCGAGCGTCACGACGCCAAAGCCGCCGCCGCCCTTGCCGACGATGCGCGAGATGCCGATGCCGAGAGCCAGAACAAGGGGCACGGTGACCGGCCCGGTCGTCACGCCGCCGCAGTCCCAGGCAAGTCCCGTGAGGTAAATCATATTAGGTTCGAAGGAGGCCAGGATGGATATTCCGAGCAGGCCCGGGACCAGGATGTATAAAAAGGGCTTGAGCGACCAGCCGTATAAAAAGCGCAGCATTCCGAACACGACCGCGACGCCGACGCCTGCGCCGACCGCATAAACGAGGTAGTTTGAATATTTGTTGAGGATGAGAAACAGAAGTGGTGCCTCCCATGCCTTGACGGAGGAGCCGGCCACCTTCAGGATTCCGACCGCCGGTTCGGCAAAGGTCGCGCCCATTCCGAGCACGAACGAAAAGG
>MEQJ01000003.1 GCA_001770165.1 Bdellovibrionales bacterium RIFOXYD1_FULL_53_11
CACCAGCACAGCCTCACCGCTTCCGCAGCCCAGCCGCGCCAGCATGCCTTCCGCCCGCCATCTCTTCCAAATAATCCGTATTCCCTTGTCAAAGAACACTGCCGCACAGTCTTGGAATCATCGCCATGCCATGCCGCAGCAAGACCGTCTTAATAGCCCATCTTGTAGGTTTTGTGCAATAAAAATTTTAAAAATTTATTTTTCCGGATTTTCTTGGATATTCTTAGGTGTTCTTATGATCTTCCCACCTGAGCCCCAAAGTCTTCATTCGCCTTAATAGTGTCGTTTTGCTGATCCCGATCCCGCGCGCCGTCTTGTTGATGGCCCATCCGAAGCGCTTGAGCGCACGCTCAAGAAAGGCCCGCTCAAATCCGGCAATGGCGGTATAAAAATCGCCATCATTACTGACAGATAGACAATCACTGGCGGAAACAATATCTCCAAACCAAGGCGGCAGATGCACCGCCTGAAGTTCTACCCCCTGACAGACGAGCACCGCATATTCGAGAATATTGCGCAACTCACGTATATTGCCGGGCCAACTGTATTCTTCAAGACGCCTGGCAAATTCTTCAGAAATCCGCAAAACGGATTTTCCGGCCCTGAAGCAAATTTCAGAAAGACACTCATGCACAATGGCGTCAAATCCGTCCGGACACTCATATAATGACTTCATTTTAATTCCAATTACCCTCAACCGGTGAAAAAGATCCTCGCGAAATCTTCCCTCTCTGACTGCGGACGGCAAATCATGATTCGTGGCAGCGATTATCCGAACATCAAGACGCTGTTCCTTGTTCCCTCCAACCGGAACAATCGTCCGGTGTTGCAAAAAATCCAGCAGTCGCGCCTGCAGCCTCGGGGCAAGATCCCCGATCTCATCCAGAAAAACCGTGCCTGTATTTGCTGATTCAAGCCGTCCTGTGCGTTTGCCGTCAGCACCGGTGAACGCCCCGCGCTCGTGTCCGAAAAGCTCCGACTCGACGGTTCCTTCATGAAGCGTTGCGAGATTGACGGATACAAACGGACGATCCCTGCGCGAGCTTGCATCATGAATCATGCGCGCCAGCCGGGTTTTTCCGGTTCCGGTCGGTCCTGTGATTAGAACAACAACATCACTCGATGCCGCAAAATTGAACAAATGCATCTGCTCTTTTGTTAGATTCATTTTTTGCCCCCCCCGAGGCCTGTCGCATCCGACTTTAACGCGGGCGGTAGCAATTTGCGGGCCAGATTATTTATGAAAGCATTTGCATTTTACGCACTAAAGAGCACACACCGGTATCATGCCGTGTCGCGGGCAAACGACAACGTGTTGATTAAAACCGACAGATCTACCAGCCGCTGCCCGACTGCTCGCTGTATTTGTTCACCACTTCCCGTGTGCGACAGATCTCTTCGCCGCTCTGGATATCGGTAAGACGGAAGTTCACGCCGTAGTTCTTGATCGTCTTGCCTTCACGGGTTTCCGGCTTCATGTTCACGGTCCCGAAGATGATCATGTCAGCGCCGGACTGCTTGCCGATCATCTTGGCCTGTGCAGGATCGACCATGCCATCATTCTGATACGTGATTTCCTTCAGAAGTCTTTCGCGCTGGGCGGCATCAATAAGCACGAAATCATCGCTGTTGGAAAGTTTGCTGAGAAGAGCCTCTTCAATGTCTTTTACGGGAAGATATGCCTCCGAGGTGTTATTCTGGATCTCTCCTACGAAAAGCTTGGACTCCCTGCCGGGATTCCTGGCGCGATGCTTCCTGAAGCGCTTATGCTCGTAAATCTGCTTCATGGTGCTGTCTACTACAAGAATCGTATCGCCATTAACCCATTTATCGGTGATCGACATGGCCTTCTCGTCAGCGTCCTTGTCGCCGACACGCTCCGCCTTGAACGACGCGCAGCCACCCAGTGCAAATCCCGACACTACGGCCAACAAAACAAATCCACATGATGATTTCATGATTTTTCTCCGCAATTAATGTGTTTTCTGCCACTCTTCGTATTTCTGATCGATGGTTTCAAGCTTCTTATCGACTTTTTCCTTGAGTTCCGGATTGGCCTTGATTTTCATCTCTCCGGCCCTTTTGATCAGCTTGTTCATTTCCTGTTTGTCGATCGAAGCAAGCACCCAGCAGACGTTCACGTTCTTCGCGCCACCGGTTGCCGAATAGTCACGCCTCTCCCAGTATTTTTTATTGACCGCAATATTGCTCAGATGAGCCTTGGAAAGCTGGGCCGAAATGCGCTGTGTTTCCTCGCTGACCTGCGATGCATCCGCCTGGTTCGAATCAGACTGTGATGATTCGCTTTTGGCGCGTCCGAATGTCGTATCAGTAAAAACCGCAACCTGCCTCGAAATGTCATCAATGACATCGGCATGAGCCTTTTCACAAGCCATGCGCTTGTCGGCCGAACGGGCTTCGCCGGTGAAAAAATAGTTGGCTTTTGCATCCAAACCGTTGTCTTCGGCCCAGGATTGCGCGTTGTCCAGCCAGCCTTCGCGCCCGCCAGGCGTGGCTTCCATCACCTTGAAATCAGGTTCTTCAACATCGACCTTTGTGGGCCCGCTTGAACAAGCTTGAAAAGCCGCCATCGCGCACCCGAGCAACACCAGTTTGAAAATACCATTTTGTCGCGTAGTCATATATGCCTCCTGTTTTTGTTGTTTTACAAACTTACGAGCTTTGACAGTTTTTCGCAAACCTCAACCGCCAAAGACTCCTTGATTTTCTCATAACACATCTGTTTTGAGCGCCCTGACGAAGTCTTTTTTGCGCTCACCCTGCCAATGGACTTCTGTTTTTTCATGATACTTCCCGAAAAAAGATATTGAACCTTGACCCAGCCCTCGACATTCATCGGCAGATCCTTGGCGACAAGCCTGCCTTTTGCAACATACGCCGCAGTCTGTTTTTCTTCGGGATCGGTCGACACCTTGAGACTCTTTTCGGTCAGACAGGCTGCAACGGCCGGACCGAAATCATCCTCCGCGGACACAATGTCGATAAACAGCACATGTTTCATGCCTATATCGCGCATTTTAGCCTTCAGGGCTTCAAAATCGGCGCTGCTCATCGGGGGCGGAAGAGCCCCGCCATCGGCCACCACGGAAAACTCGTCGTTGATGGCATCAAAGCGCGCCATGAGGGATACAATCCCGTTTCCTGCCGCAAGGCTCCCGGAGCGGCCGAACTGCTCGAGTTTTGACGTTATGGCGCTTTTGATTTTCATGGCTTCGCGCGAATACACGCCGCGCACCTTGAGTTTGTCGAGCACGGATAAAGCGTAATACGTATCACCATCCTTGTAGGATTCACCGATCTCGGCGCCCTTCAGTTCAATCTCGGTTTCAATCTCAAGATTGCTGCCGCTGATCGAATCCGTTCCGCCCTCGATTTTTCCGTCCGTGTTTTCATGCAGGGAAGAACTGGCGGCTGACTGGTGTTTGGACCGGACTTTGGCGCGAAAAACCTCGGCAAGCGCCTTCTTGGCCGAGCCCGAAGCCTCTTCAAGATTCCTGCCGCTGCCGACAGCGGTAACAAATCTTGTCCGGTCCCACTTCGGACCGGCCTTCCCGTCAATCCAGCCGGGTCTCGTAGAATCGGCTGCGAAAACAGAAAATGCGGTCATTGCGACAACAGCAAGTTTTATCATACTCATCCTCGTAACATATTTTTACATCAGACCTGCCGCTTTGTCTGTAGACGGTTTTAGAACCGGGGGCATAAAAAGAACGCGACGCTTCACAATATTTTTTGTTTTATCGGTGATTTCGACCTCGCCAAGCCCGAACGTCCAATTGTCAGCCCCCCGCACGCCAACCGCCGTCAAATCATACTTGCCGGGGGGAATGTCGACCTCCGTCATGGAGATTGTCTGCGGGAGAAGATCCCACGCCCTGACGTCCGCGGCCTCCGTGGCATCGACAACCTTCTTGGCGGCAATCCATGTTGCCATGGCGGCAAGGACCGCAAGATATTCACCGGCTGATGCCGCAGACCGGTAAGCGGCATATGCCGCCACCAAGCCCGTCAGATATTTCAAACCGACCCTGATTCCGGTCTTTGCAGCGACCGCGCCGCTCCTGGCCTCCACCTCAAGGCTGGCAAAATCATTCACTGGATTCACCACTGCAAGCGGCACTTCCGTTTCCGCGCCTTCCTTTGACTTGAACACCAGCTTGTAGTCCACATCAGTAGGAACCTCCGGAATACAGGGAAGCTTGAACTCAAAACCGACAGCCCTGTCCACGGCGCTGGCGACCGTATCCGGCTTGTTGTTTTCATCACTCATTACCGAACCCGCCACCGCAAGTGCTACAACGCCGATACCGATCCTGGGCGCAAACTGAAGAAGCGCCACCGTGCCAATCTGATCCACGGCTCTTCGTGTTTTTTCATCCTCGATTGAATCTATCAACGTACTCAATCCAACTGTGAACACCTTCTCGCTTTTCTCGGGGATCATGCCGGAATCGAGGATGACAAGCGTACTTTTCGTGTCCCTGGCCAGGTTCCGGGCGCTCACGTCGACAAACTTTTCAAGTTTGTCGAAATGCCCGGTTGCATCAAGATATTTCCGCCTGACCTCATCGAGCTCTTTTTTGTGAAAATCCCTGTAAGCCCCCCTGAATTCACCGGCCTTGCGGTTGAAGGCCGGGAACATCGCCAAACTCTTGACCAGGAGCGAACGCACGTCCGAATAAAGCACCTTTGCGATCTGTCTGTCTTCCCTGGTTCCGATCAGCCGGTGCACATAGGCGCCAAGCAGCTTGGCGGCGACATCATCCTTGTATACAGGCTTGCCCCGGTTTTTGGAACGTACGGTTTCCAGAAACGAATCCCAGGCAAGAATGCGCGTACGGGCGCTTGAAAAACTTTTGTTGATCTCTTTGGGGGTGCCGGCATATCCGATCATCAGGTCGTTCATCGCCAGATAGTAGTAAATCATCGATATTTCGTAATCGAGTCCGGCATAGCTTTGTGAATTGTCATTGACAACCGCAGTGGCGGCCACCTCGCTTATGCTGGTTGTATAGAGTTGACCGGCAAGCTCCGCCGCCTGGTCAAAAAATAAATTCGACTTCTCGTACCGGCCCGCCTCATGCGCAATGCTTCCGAGCGAAACAAGCGTAAGAAGCCGGTTCTTGGCTTCAGACACGACATCAGATGATGCAAGTTTTTTCTCCGCCTCCGCAAAATCACCCCTGGCAAAATCATCACGGGCCTGTTTCCGCACGTTTTTTGTAGCACATCCGGAAGCCATTGCCAGAATCAGTAAACAAAAAAGCACCGGAAGTCTTCTCATTCATCACCCGTGTATTATTTATGATCCGCGCAGCGCATTGACAAGGTTTTTCACGTCCTGCGGCATCCGGTCTTCAAGGCTATGATAATCGTCCTCGAAAGAACCGGGATATCTGGAAGAAAGTCTAGAGGCGTTCACAAGACAGGTGGCGCGCACCGAGAGGGCAAGCCGGTCGCCTTCGTCAAGCGCGCACTCCGCAAGCTGTGGAAAAAGATTCCGCGCGGCACCCTCCGACACCAATGCCTGCTCCATATACATTGCCATCTTGTTGGCAAACAACTGGAGCGAGGGAAGAACGTCCGCATCCACTTCGGCCTCTTCCCGCATTTTTGATCTCGTGGGCGCACTGGAATCTTCATCTGCCGCTGCCGGATCATTTTTTGCGGGTTCATTCTTTGGAGGGCGCCGGACCTCATCCTCCACCGCCTCGAATTTCCGGGAACCGGCCGCGGGAATTTCCGGGTCGGCGTCCTTTGCCGGCTGACCGGTAAAAAGCTGCACGGCCGCGACGGCCAGTCCTGCCGCTGCCATGACAATCAACAGGGCGATAAATCTTTTACTCACTCTATCCCGATGATTTCGATCTCGCCGGCCTTCACATCGGCCTTTCTGGCGGATCTGAACTTTTTGAGCTCGACAACGGCATCGGCCGCCATCACCCTGGTTGAACTGCTCATGTCGGGTTGCGCCGTCTTGCCGTCCAGCATTTCCTTGATCGGCATCACCCTGGAAAACTGTTCGAGGGCATGAATCTGTGCAATCTGCTTTTCGCGTTCACTGCAATTCATGCACTTTTTTGCAACCCTTCCGTAATAAATGCCGGCAATCGAATACGCGCCCCATGGCTGCGCATCACAGGCGGGCAGACCGGCCATTGTATGCCCCTCGGGACACATGACGTGCAAATGACCACACATCTTGTTCTCCGGAAGCTGGTTGGACTTGAGGCGCTCGATATCGCTTTTCCATATGCCGCCGGTGCAATCGGAGTGTCTGGCCTCATGCACCAGGATCCCGGAACGGACTATCGGATTGAGCGGAATACCGTTTATCCGCCCGAGCAGGTATCCCTCACCAAGCTTGATGATGCCGATGCGTGACGATTCGAGCGGCATCTCGGCCTTTCCGAGCTTGAACAGCAGGCGCTTGGGCTCATAAGTTTTTTGAAGGAACCAGAGCGCCATCCCGATATTTGAGGCCATGGTAACCGCCGCAAGAGATGGCTGGATCACCCGGACGCGGTCGTTCAGGCTGATGCCGTCGGGGACCACGTAATTGATCCTCTCATCAAGAAATTTCAGGGCATGAACAGCGGAATCGCCGCCGAAAACTTTTTTATACCAATTTAGTGTAATTACATCATCTTCGCCACTGCTGGCATCCTTGAACTTCATTTTCAACATCTTCTTGATGTCGCTTTTGAGTATTCTTACCGTCCTGGCTTTCATTGCCGGATCGATCTTGATGCTTACTTTTTTATTCAGGCTGCCGGGATCTTTGCATCCCGAAAACGCAATAACAGTCACGATTGCCGTCATAACGCAGGCCACACCACCACTCAGTCTGTTCTTCAATTTATTCCCTCCCTTGATACGGCGCAGCAATACTCGTTGGCGGAATAAATGTAAAGTAATTGAATTTTTTTTACCAGTAATGCGCCACCGTGAGATACACCGGGACGCTTGTAAAACCGGAATCATATCCCAGCCGTAAAAGGCTGGCGCTTGCCTGAAGCTCCCACTGGCGGTGGAACATCCAGGCGGCATCCAGCGTCACCGGAAAACGCCACCGGCGTCCACCCGCGCCCGCCGACATGTTCACAAGATTGGAGGAGGGTACGGCACCAAGATATCGTGCAAGCGTCCGGCCCTGCTCGTTAACAAAAAGCAGTGAAAGCCCTGCGGAAAACGAGTGAAAAGGCTGCGTCTGCGCGCCGATGCGTGCCCCGATCGAACGCGAAAAATTGTTTTTTGCCGAGCGGCTGATCTCGGCATTGTAAAAAATCGCAGCATCCAGCGCATAAAAACCGTTCATCACGCGTTTCCAGCCGACCAAACCGGACGGACGCCAGTCAAAGTTGCGGTCCCGCGCATAAAGAGAACCCAGAAACGCCGCCTCCACCCACGCGCTCTGCCCCTCGCCGGCGTGAAACATGTACTTTGCCTGCAACGGCAACGGCATCCATACAAGCGTAAAACGGCCGGTATAGCCCTGTTCCCACTGAAACGGATAGGCAAACGTCCCGGGGTCCCGGTCAATCGATCTGGCCAGTATCGGACGCCACACCGACACCCCTTCGGGCAGTGTGGGGCGGCGGGTGATGGACTCTTCCTTTAAATTGGTTAGACTTGGAGAAGAGGCACAAGATACGACGGCAACAGATGCCATAACGGAGAGGATGATGAAAAGAATTCTGCCAGCCTTCATGATCATTAAATTAACCGTAGCCGCGGGAATATTCCAGCATCAAGCGAAGGCCGGAGAAATTGTGTCCGAAGCCGCGCTGCCCCGCACCTCAGTGTCGCTGTACACCGGCCCGGGAAGCCCGAGCCCGCTGATCGACATAGCAAGGCTCAAAAACACCCAGATCACCCGCGAAATGATTGTTACCGCCGCTCTTAACCGGATTTTGTGGTCCAATGAAACTTTTATTGCCGTTGAAACCGAAGTTTCGGTGGCAAAGCATCTCGAACGCGCCGACATGTTTTCTTTTGGCTGGGCCGTCTCTGCGCGCTGGCTCAAAACGCCCTGGCACAACGTTTTCGGTGGCAGCTTCGCGTTCGGCAACGGTTTTTCGTATGCCACCGTGGTACCGCACCTCGAATCCAAATATATCGCCCGCACCAACCGCGTGCTTTACCACATGCTGATGGAAGTGGCCTTCGGGATTCCCGGCACGGCAAAAGCTTGGGAAGCGTTTTTCAGGATCCACCACCGTTCCGGGGCATTCGGGATGTTCAATGAAGTGGTGGGCGGATCGGACTTCCTGTGCCTCGGAGGCCGGTACCGGTTCTAGAAACAATTTGGATCACACTCCAAAAATGTCATGACAAAATTGGAGTGAGAGCGCAATATGTCTGAATGGACAGATATCTTGCGATTCCGGCAAAAAGTGATCTAAAAAAAAAGATGCTCTTGCTTTCCGGTCCGAGACAAGTAGGCAAAACCACGCTTTCAATGCAGCTGGGAGAATCTTTCAAAAACCCCGTATACCTCAACTGGGATGATTCCGGTCATAAGCTCAGGATAAAAGACAGGCAATGGCCGCCCGAATCCGGGCTTATAGTCCTTGATGAGATTCACAAGATGAACGGTTGGAAAGGGTGGGTCAAGGGCGTCTACGATACCAAACCTCAGCAGCAATCGATAATGCTCACGGGCAGCGCACGACTCAATATCTATAAAAAGGGCGGAGACTCACTACTTGGCAGGTATCATCATTACCGGCTTCACCCGGTCACCGCTTCAGAACATCTTGGCGGATGTAAACTGCCTGAATACGAAAAAAAATTCACTGGACTGTCATTTGATAAATCCGCCGGACTGGAGGAGCTGTTCAAGCTGGGCGGATTCCCCGAACCTCTGCTTTCCGGAAGCGAGAAGGAACACAAACGCTGGCTCAAAGAGCGGCATGAACTGGTGCTGCGCGAGGACGTCCGTGACCTGGAAGAAGTCAAAATGCTCGGCAAGCTTGAATTGCTGGGGCTTCTGATCCCCGGAAGAGTCGGCTCACCGCTGTCGGTGCAATCCCTTGTCGAAGATGTGGGTGCTTCGCACAAGACGCTTCAGTACTGGTTGGACGTACTTGCGCGGGTTTATTTTTCGTTCAAGGTCATGCCCTACAGTCGGCATCTTGCGCGTGCACTAAAAAAAGAACACAAAATTTATTTATGGGATTGGTCGCAGGTGGAAAACGATGGCGCCCGGTTTGAAAACATGGTGGCCTCCCACCTGCTCAAATGGTGCAATTTTCAGGAGGATGTAAACGGCATCAAGGCGGAGCTTTGGTATTTGCGCGACAGGGAAAAACGCGAAACGGATTTCCTGGTCACCTGGGAAGGCGCTCCGGCTTTTCTCGTGGAATGCAAACTGTCGGACGAAAGTCCGTCACCGCATCTCACATACTTTGGCTCAAGGCTTGGAATAAAGGACCGATATCATGTCACGCTGAACGGCAAAAAAGATTATCTCCTGCCCGAAGGCACGAGGGTCATTCCGGCATCAAAATTCCTTGCTGGATTGATATGATACCAGAAACACATCCATCACAGATCAACGATAATGCCGGTATAACCGAACGAAGCGCGCGCACGCTTGAACGATGCATACTTGAGGCGCGGGTCCGCGCCGTTCCAGTAACCGATAATGGCGCGGACGGAAGGCTCATGCACGGGACGGGTATGGTTTCCAAAAAGCACACCGCCCTGGACGTTGACCGTAATGCCGACACTGTCCACCCCGTACTCCTCAAGCCCGAGCGAGAGATAAGGCATCGGCTCCTGTCTTTTTGAATTCGGGCCGAAAGGAAACCATTCGACAAACTGCTCGGCGCCAAAACCCTTGAAAGCCGGCTCGGAATTCATGAGCGGCTCAAGCGTAAGACCGAACCGGAACCTCTCCATCCCCGCATAAATGTACCTTACACGCAGTGCTTCAGCCCCCATGTTGGTCCCGATAAGATCGGGATCGGCGACATCATCGGAGATGTGCCCCGAAAGATGAGTCCATCCTGACGAAAAACGATGCCCCGGCCAGGGCTCCATATCGACAAAAAGCCCGACACGCGCGTCAATGGTTTCGGTAAGCACCGGCTTTTGACGATTGCCGAACTTGTACGACACATTGGCGTTGGCATGCGCTACGAACTGCGGTCTGCCCGGCAGACCGGGCAGCTCGGCCAGGGCAATGCTGCCGCCGATCGCGCCCCACCCCCTCCCGGCGCCCCTGTATAAAGCTGAAGTGCATTCTTCCAGAATAAACGGATAGGCTATAAACTGCTGATGCCTTGACTCGGGCAGGATCTCCAATACGCCATCGGCACGCGTTTCCAGCATTGAAACAGCCCCGGCCGTCAACGCAAGAAGAAAACCAAGAAACCTCATGGAAAATGCGCGCCATGAAAAAGTCCAGCCAAGAATGATTTTTGACGATAATATTCCAATCCAAAAAGCAATGATATGATCAAGCGCAAGCCAGCTTTTTTCAAAAAAAGCGACAAGCACCACGGCCCCGTGAAACACGAAAATGAAATGCCGCTTGTGCTTGAGCAGATACATCAAGCCGCCGATGCACCCGAACACCCCAAGCGATATCCCCACATCGCGCTCGCTCATCCCCCCCCCCGACGGCATGACCGCCGAGAGCGCAAGCAAAGTGACTGGATTGCTCAAAAGCATGGCCGGGATGAAAACAACAAGTGCAATGGCACTACCGGCCAACAGCTCGAAAAGCGCCATGCCGGAAAACAAGCAGAACAAATTACTGGCAAGATGGCTGAAATTCCAGTGAAGCCATGGAGAAAACAGCAATGTTGCGACAACAGAATCCTTGAGATCTTCCCCTGAAAAACTGTAATTGCCGATCCACTCGCGTCCCGCTGCGGGGTCAACCAGGTTTCCCAGAAGCCATACCGCCATTGCTCCGACACCAACCGAAAGAGTCACCGGCAGCCGGGCAATATATTCGCCAAAACCCTCCGGAAGCTGCCGGACCACCATGTCGTCGCGAAGATGCTTGAAAAACCAGTCCTGCAGCTCGAATCCCTTGATCCTGCGCTTGAGACCGGACCAGGCGACCTCGACAATGCCGCCGGGGATGAAGGCATGCAGAAGGTTCAGGACCTTGCGCGGATGAATACCCGGGGGATACATGATCAGATAACGGAGCGGATAGCGCGTGGGACAGAACTTGTCCTTGAATTCAAAAAGAGGCTTGAATCTGTAAACAAGATTGCCGCGGTCATAGGCAAGCGCAAGCAGCCGGTAAAGCAGCGGGTGTTTCGACCGGTCGGCCTCACCGATGCGCGAAAGCGGCGACACGCCAAGCGACACCCATGATGCCCCTTCATTTTTGAGAAGGCGCATCGCCTCGCAGATAAGAAGCTCTGTGGTTCCGGGCGGCGAATCCTTCCTTCTCAGGATATCAACCAGGTACCAGGCGTTCTCGGTCCAAACCGGCACGGCGGCAATGAAGCCAAGACAACGCCCGCCATGCTGGAGCAAAAAATACCTTTTGTGCCGACCCTGTTCCCAAGGATTGACACGGTTCAAAAAACTCAGGGGAGACATCCATCTTATCGACAGCCACTCGTCAAGAATGTCGTCACATTCCTTTTTCTGTTCTTTCGACAGGCCATCAAGCCCGGTCATCAGCACCAAGGCGCCGCTTGACTGCAGATGTCTTGCCGAATGAAACCTGCCCGGATCGGGCAATGATATTTCAAGATCAAATACCGGCTCCGAACCTATCATCAGGGAATCAAAACCAAGGGATCGGGCGGCTTCGGCATACTCCTCGCTTACCGGAATCATCATGACGCTTTTATTTTTGTTCCATGCCATGTCCCTGAATTCTTCGAGCATCCTTACCGAATCCGACTTCGAACAAACGGGCTCGGCTGCGGCCACGAACGAATGCCTTGTCTCCGCAAAAGCTATCGCTCCGCGCCCCCGCCACGCCTCTCCATCGGGAACAAAACGACTGAACCCGTCATACATGGTCAAAAATGAATTGGTATTGGCCCCGTGGGACTTCAAAAGTTTTTCGTATGCCGCGCCGTCAATGACTTCCGGAAAATGAAATTTTTTCCTGGAGGGTTTGAATATCCGGAAATCCTTCCTGAAGAGCCACCAGACCGTAAGGGGGAAAAGGATGATTCCTGAAAGAAGATAAAAGGAAATGACCAGCACCCCTCATGCCCCCCCGCCGGATCCGGCTTCCGGGACCGGAACACCTTCCGGCGTCATGAATTTTTCCCGGGCCGGGGCCAGCGATTTTATCCTTTCATGTATTTCCGGTATTCCAGGGCAGTATTTGAGAGCCATTTCCGCGTACCGCTTCAGCCTTCCAGACCTTGCCGCGGGCAGCGAAAAAAGCTGGATATAGGCGCCGGGCCAGCACGGATTCAGATTTATGGCCCGCTTGAAATGCATTGCCGCCCTGGAGAATTTGCACGCTCTGGAATAATATTCTCCGGCAAGCATGTGCGTCTCGAAACAGCCCGGACATTTAGAAACAAGCGTGCCCGCAATGCACGCCATACGGGAGCTGTTTCCCGTCTTCAATGCGCTCTTGGCGGCGGTAAACAGGAATTCATTTGCAAGAGCAACGCCGATCCTCTTTTCAAGAGCCCCGAGAAACGACAACCATCCGTTTCTTGAGCCGTCGCAATCGCAAAACATCACACAAAGCTGCCTGAAGGGCTTGATGGCTTCGGGATCACCGGTGACACACACCAGCGGTGTCTGCTGCCCCGCGGGGGTTTTCTTGAAGTGCTTGAACCAGTCAATGACCTCCCTGGCGGTTCCGGAGCCCCCGCGCGGGTCGATCAATACCGCCCCAAGCAGCGGACCGAAGGCGGCGACCGCGGAATCAAGCTCAACGGGCGAAGTCGCAAAACGCGTTTCAGACCAGTGCATTCCGGGCAGCAGCGCGCCGGGCCTGGCTTGCGGAAAACCCGCAGGGCATGCATCGCCAGAATGATAATATACAAGCTTGGAGCGCATCTGCATGTTGAATTTTGATGCAACAAAAAGCGCAGAAACGATCTGCCTCTCCCCAAAGGGCCTTGAAAGGGCAAAACCATATCCGGGATGCAGCATTTTTCCGTTCCTTCCCGCAGTATACGACGGGCGGATCCAGCCCTTTACCGTATTACAGCAATTTGCGCGGCCCTTCAGAAGTTCCACAAAAAGCGAAGAATCCTCGTTAATATCGCCATCCACCACGACAAGGCTGATCCTTCCCCTAACATTATCCAGAAAATACTCGAATTCCTGCAAATTCCCGGCCTCAAGTACCGACTGTTCGCCAAGGCCGTGGAATATCGACTTCAAGGATCCAAGAAAATACCCGTTTTGCGATACCAATAGCACGGACATGTGTTTTCCCTTTGCTGCTTAGTAAATTTTGTATCAAAATCTTAGATAAACAAGGGATAACAAATGACACCAAGCAAAACCTTCCTGTTTCCGGCCGCCATATTCTTGACACTTGCCCAAGCGGCGATTGCAGACGCGGACAAGAATTTCGAAAACCAGGCAAGCCTGTACAGCGACAAAATCGAAGCCCTGGCTTCGAAATGGCCGCCCAAACGGCTTGCCTCCATGAAACAGGATGCCGCGAGCCCGCTCTCGCTGGTCTGCGTCGAAACACCCGATGAACCGCTTTATATCGGCATCGAACAGATCGCCTGGATCGCCGCCCCGCTGAAAACGGTTGCCGGCATTATTGACGATATCGACTCGTATGAAAAAATTTTCACGGACTACAAGGACGTGAGGGTGCTGAAGCGCGAAAACAGCGTCTGGACAACGCACTGGGAACAGAAAATCCCGCTCTTTTTTGTCCCGAACATAAAATATGAGATGACTTATTTTGTTTCCGAGCCGGTTCCAACCCGGAAAATCTACCGTTACAAATTGCGAAGCGGCGGCAATCTCAAGTTCAGCGATGGCATCATTGTCATTGAATCGTCAGGCAAAAATCTCACAAAATACGTGGGATATGACTTTTTTGACGCCTACTGGGGCATCGCACGCGTGCTCGGCACCGACAACATCTGGGAAGAAAGCGTCGAGGGGTTCGCGCAAACGGATCTTGCGATCAAACTCAAGGCGGAAAATCCGTCACAGCCGGATTCCTGGGTGGTGAAAGAATCAAAAAAAATGGTCGAAGAAAAAGTGAAATTCGACTGCAGCAAGAAAATCCCTGCTGAAGCTGTTTTTGAAAACAAATAATCAGTGCATGGAGATGGTTATGACTAAATATAATGGTTTGCTGGTTGTCGCGTCGTTGCTGGCAATAATGACGGTCGCTGGCGGTTGCGGCGGGGACGAATCAAAAAACGTATCCGCCCCATCCGGATATACCGAAGTCAAATTCAACTCCGGCAGGGACGCTCAAGCCCCGCGCTCGCTCATGCCCGGCGTTGATGAGTTCTCTCTTGTCGAACGCCTCTGGTCCGTGATGAATGGCGGCATTTATATTTACGTCCAGGGCCCCGACTTCAGCTCGGTGTTCTTCATGCAGAGCGAAGAGAGCGCGCTCAGCGTCATAATCCCGAACGGAACATATTCGGTGTTCGCCATCGGATATTCGGGCGGAAACATGGGCGCGCCGGTGAAATGCGGCTACGGCAACAACCGTTCGGCAATAACACTGGACGGACATTCACAGACGATATCCGTGGTTCTCAACCAGCCCCACTGCATTGCGGAGGGCAATGCGTTCTCGGATCCGGCCTTCACGATTAACAACGCAGATGCCTTCAAGAGAATCGTCGGGGTTTCTTGTAAAAACACCGTTGATATTGCATCAGCCAGCATAACCAGCTGCCAAAGTACAAATGCCGGCAACATTGCAAGCATGCGGATTGCCCTTTTTCCGACAGTGATAATAACGGGACAGCCGCTCAATATCGCACCAGGAGTTCCAGTCCTTGCCAGCGGATGCATGAATGTTTCAAGTGGCGTGTCCGTCGTAGGACCCCCAGTCCCGGTGGGCCCCAACAACATGGGATCAATGTTTTTTACAAAAATTGACGCTTTCTCCAACGCTGATTGTCCGGGAGAAAGCTTTTTGAGATCCTACACTTTTTCAAAAAGCCTGCTGGGAACTTTCCAGCCGGAAATCAAACTCAATAACGGAACCGTAATATCTACTGATGGAGTTGTCAGGACAAAACTGACCGCTCCATCAACAACCAACGTATTTTTGCGCGATCCATAATCAGACGCCATCAAAGGGGGAGAAACCATGAGAAAACCCAGCGCGCTTCCGGCAATAACCGCGATTTTTCTTGCATCCGCCGCATCTGCCTCATCCGGCAGGATTGTACTGCTCAAGGGCAAGGCATACAAAACCGTGGGCGGACAATCCGTCTACCTCAAAGAAGGAGACGCGGTCGATCAAGGCATGCAGCTCACAACCATGCCAGCCAGCGCGCTTAAAATCATGCTGCAGGACAAGTCGCAACTCAGCATCGGCCCGGACAGCAGTATGCGCCTGGACGGGACTCTGGCGTCGATTCCGGCCATTTCACTTGTAAAAGGCCAGCTGCGCGCAAAAATAGAAGCCAGCAACCGGCAAAAAATCAAATTCATCCTCCGCACAAAATCCGCCACGATGGGCGTGCGCGGCACGGAGTTCCAGACGGTGTTCAACCAGCAGAACAACATTACTGCAGTTGTTACAATGGAAGGCTCGGTTGCCATGGTGAAAAACACCAACGAAACCGCTGCCGCATTGCGCTCCAACGAAGCAGCCGCGCAGATACTTGCCAGCGACAAGGCCGTGGCCATTCCGGAGGGAAGGATATCAAGCGCCATGCCTGCACTTCCGGAGCCGTCAATACCAACAAAAATTTCGCCAGTGCAACTGGAGACACTCAAGCAGACCGACATCATGGCGCAATCCGGGAGCGCCTCCGGAGAGACCCGGGCTCAGCAAAAAACAGAGAGCAAATTTTTTTCGCCCGTTCCGCCGGGGGTAAATGCAAAAAATTTCATCGGCGCCGGCGAAGGGCTTGAAAAAACGCTCGCTACAAAAATCGGCGCAGATGCCGTAGAAAATGCGGCCGAAAAAGCCGATACCACCCAACGGTCCGCAGGCAACCGCCCGGCGCCACCGCCCGAAGGATTTTATGACAAGGAATCAAAAGCCTTTGCGCCTCCGGCCGGGGGGTTTCTGGACATCAAGACGGGATTGTATGTCCCGCCACCGCCTGGAAGCGCGTTTGACCCCAATACGGGCGTATTCATTCCGCCGCCAGCGTTCGGAAAAATTGATCCGGCAACCGGCGGTTATCTGCCACCGCCGGGATTCCAGATTGACCCAACCAGGGGTTTCGTGCGTGAAGGCGGGCAGGCCGACGGGGGCAAAGCGCAGGGCGCACAAACATATCAAGGACCGGTAATGCCAGGCCCGAAAATGCCTCCTGGCGCAACACCATTCTTCGTGGGCGGCCCGATGATGGCCGGCCTCGGCGGCCCCGGCATGCCGATGTTTGGACCCGGATTTTTGCCGCCACCGGCTCCTCCGCTTAACCCGGAAGAGGAACAACCACTATATCCCTCATCCAACATGGACTGCCCGACCTGCGCGCCGCCGCCTCCACCGCCGGTTTTCACGCCTCCGCCGTCATCATCGGTTAATTTCACGGTGGTGGTGCAATGATGAGGGCCGCGAACTTGAAAGGGCCTGCAATTATCATTGCAGCCATGATTGCCGGCGCGAACGCCCATGCAGGCACGACTGAAGACCTGTCGGCGGCTTATACGCTCTACAAAAAAGGCGCATACACGCAAGCACTCACGACACTTTCCAAAGTCCAGGGCGACACTGACACCAACGCCATGGTTGCCTACTGGGGCGGTCTCTGCCACGCAAGACTGCAGTCTTTTGACAGGGCGGCGGAAAAATTCAGAACCGCCGACCGCCTTGGCTCCAAAGCCGAAGATCTTGATTACGAACTCGGACAGGCCCTCTATGCAATACAGGACATGCGCGCCGCGCGCGAAGCGTTCAAGCGGTCGGCCGCGAAAAAATACAAGCCGGCGGCTTCACAATATTACGTCGGCTTCACAAATTCGGTTCTTGAGGAGCCAGATGCCGCGCTTGCGGCATACGAGCTGATCCAGGAGCTGCCCGACGACGACAACGTCAGGCAGAGCGCGCTTTATCAGATTGCAGAAATAAAACGCAGCCGGGCCGAGCGCATAAGCGACGCAAAAGAACAAAAACGCGTTTTACGCGAATTCGTGGTGCCGGCATACAACAAAACCATTGATTGCGACAACGAAAGCGACGTCGGCATGCAGGCAGCACGCAGACTTGCGGAACTAAGACCAAAGGTCGGATCAACCATTCCGCGATTCATAAATGGAATTTCCATTCCTGCCCGTTCGTGGTTTGTAAAACCCTCTCAGGAAATGAAATACGACACCAATGTCGTCACCGAGGCGGACGAAGCGGTCACCACGATCAGCCGCAAACAGTCATGGATCTCAAAAACTGCGGTCTTCGGCAAGTACGAGCATATTTTTGACCGCACCTGGGTGCTCTCGCCCGAGATGGATGCAAGTTACACCTATCATCTCAATCGTGACGTTGCGAACGTATACCAGAACGACAACGTCTCGCTCACGGGCAGCTTGAAAAACCGGGCCGAGTACCTTTTATTCGCGTTTCAAAGCGCAACCATGCTGGATTTTGATTTCAACCAGATCTGGCAGAACTGGCAGCAGAAGGGCACGCTGCCCTACTACAGCCGCTACTACAATCTCACGCTCTCACAAAGGATGCGCCTTTTCGGCACCGGCAACACGACACTCGCTTTCAATTACAAGGTTTACCAGCATCACGACGAAACCCAGCACGCCATCGATCCGGGCGCGACACTTAGCCACAATTTCAAGTTCACCCGGTCGATCTCGCTACTGCAGATCCTGGGGTTCAATTACAAGGACGCAAAGAGCAATGCGTACGACGAAATGGCGGTCAAGCTGACCAGCTCTTTCAATGCGCTCGGATTTTTCGGACTCGTTAAAAGCCTTGATTTCAGTACTTCACTGGATTTCAAGATCATCGACACCCTGGAGAGCAAAAACACCCGTGGCTATGAAAAGTTCATTGCACCGTCGGTACAGCTCACCTACAACCTTGGCAGCCACTTTTATGCGTCCGGCAGCTATGCATACACGCGCAACATCTCGAAGGACACGCAAAACTACGCTTATTCAAAACATGTTGTGGGCGGTGCTGCGGGGTGGCGGTTCTGATCCAGCAACCTCAGTGCAGCTCGGCCGGATTGAACTTCTGCATGGTCTCGACAACCTGTCTCTCCATATCCTCGTCGGAATCAAAAACATCATCAATATGCGATGAGCGCATCATGTACTTGGCTATGATGCCGGCGATTTCCTTCATGGATTTGAGATA
Organism: Bdellovibrionales bacterium RIFOXYD1_FULL_53_11; assembly: GCA_001770165.1. Taxonomy (GTDB): domain Bacteria; phylum Bdellovibrionota; class UBA1018; order UBA1018; family UBA1018; genus XYD1-FULL-53-11. The sequence goes on from MEQJ01000003.1 coordinate 18,464, forward strand.
ATAAAAACCGTTTAGGACGTCGTCGCCGAAGGAAGCGCGGACAACCGCGCGCGCCGCCTTGTACTGGTCGCTCTCGGTAAACTGCGAATCCTGCAGAAGATCGGCCCTCGCACCCATCTTGGCGAGCGTCTTGTCGCGAAGATCCTCGTCGGTCATGATGAACGTGCCGATGAGAGTGTAGATCTCATCCTGCACTATCTGTCTCAGCCTCGGTGGATACATAATGGACTTCTTGTTTTCGAGCCGCGTAAGGATGCTCTTGCAAAGCAACTTGACGGTCTCACGTGTGGTCGCCATCGTTTTGAGGCCTCCTGATGAATTTGTAACTCATTTCCGGACGGTACTCACCCTATTTTTTAGCTTTTCCAAAAAAAATACGGCTGCCGCGCTGGTCTCCTTCAGGCCGAAAAGCCGCGCCAAAGCGAACACAAGAATGCCGCCCTCTGCTATAA
>MEQJ01000004.1:0-1389 GCA_001770165.1 Bdellovibrionales bacterium RIFOXYD1_FULL_53_11
TTTTAAAAATTATACCGGTTTTATTATTATTGCCCGCGGCAACCGCAAACAGTGCTGCCGACAAATCAGTGCAGCCGGCCTGCACTAATTCCGGTCATGACGGCACGGTGTTTGCCGCAGGCCTCGGGCATAATACCTTCGACCGCAATTATCGCAGCCCGTTCGGCGCGGTAAAAACCGGTCAACGCAGCGTCACCTTGAGATTCCGCACCTGCCGCAACGATGTCGATCGCGTGCAGATGCGGGTATGGGATGCAACCGCAAAAAAAGAAACCTGGCACACACTGCAATGGGAAGCCGAAGGTGAAGACCCTTCGCTGGGGCAGGTGGAATTCTGGAAAACCGACCTGCCCGTCCCCGAACGTCCGACAATCCTGTATTATTTCTTCGAACTCACCGATGATCACACGATCCGCTATTACAACGACAATAATCAGCTTTACACCGGCGGCGGCTGGGGCCGCTTCAGCGAAAGCTGGAATGACTCCGACACATTCCAGATCACGGTCTACGACAAGGATTTTCAAACTCCCGACTGGCTCAAGGGGGCGATGATCTACCAGATCCTGCCGGACCGGTTCCGCAACGGAGACACGGCAAACGATCCCGCGAACGGCGGCGGATTTGTGTTCAACAAGAAAATCCGCAAACTCCAGTGGAATGAACCGATCTGCGATCCCCGCGGGCCGAAATGCAAACTGGAGATGGACAACCAGTTCTACGGCGGCGATCTGCAGGGGGTGATCGAAAAACTTGATTACCTGAAATCGCTCGGCGTCTCCGCCATATACTTCAATCCGGTTTTCAAATCGGCGACCAACCACCGCTACGATACGCAAGACTATCTTTCGATCGATCCCGAGCTTGGCGACAATGCGCTCTTTGCAAAGCTGACCGCCGAAGCCTCCGCGCGCGGAATGCATGTGATAATCGACGGCGTATTCAACCATGGTACGGCTGACAGCGCGTATTTCGACCTTTTCCGCCGCTGGGACGGCAAGGGCGCGTGTGAAGCGCCGGATTCGCCGTACCGTTCGTGGTTTATCTTTCCGCACCGGTTCAACCGGCCGGTCAATCACTATATCCCCGGCACGTACTACTACTGCGCCGCCGCTGACGGCACACAGACGACCTATGAGGCCTGGGCCGGCTTTTACGAGCATCCGGTGTTTGACAGCTCCAAAAAAGAGGTGCGCGACTTTTTCTTCGCGGGCGGAAAAAACTCCGTGGCCGAACACTGGCTCAGGCTTGGCGCCTCGGCCTGGCGCATGGATGTTGCAAGCGACATCTCATCGGGCGAGGGGCATGGCGGCGACAGCACCTACTGGCGCGAGTTCCGAAAAGCCGTCAAGGGCGTAAGCGCCGATGCGGCGATAATTTCCGAGGAAT
>MEQJ01000004.1:1423-7640 GCA_001770165.1 Bdellovibrionales bacterium RIFOXYD1_FULL_53_11
GCCCGAGTCCTGGCACGCGATGATGAATCTCGCCGGTTCGCACGATACGGCGCGCATACTTTTCGTGCTCAAAAAAATCTCGGGCGACGACACGGAACTGGCCAGGCGCAAGCTCAAGCTGCTTTCGCTTTTCATGTTCACCTACCCGGGCGCCCCGACCGTCCTTTATGGCGACGAAGCCGGCGCAGCCTACGAGAGCATGCACTACGATGGCATGTACCGCAGCGACCCGTATTCACGCGGCGTATATCCGTGGGAGGAGCTGGGGCTTTCGCCCGATAAAAACATGATCGCACATTACGCCCGCCTCGGCACGATGCGCGCCGCTCATCCTGCTCTCAAGGCCGGATTGTATGAGACGCTTTTGACGGACAATGCGCGGAGGATTTTTGCATTCAAGCGGACGCGGGGCAACCAGACTGTTGTCGTGGTGCTCAACCGTCACAATACCGCAACGGCGCATGTTGTGTTTTCTGCCGCCGGATTTGCCAAAAACGGAGATCGTTTTACGGACGCACTAGGCGGCGGCGTCGTAACCGTAAAAAGCGGAAAATTCGACTCCGGCACCGTGCCGCCGCTTTGGGGCAGGGTGCTGGTAAAATAAAGACCCCAATTTTGCGCCGAAAGAAACCTGCACATTTTAGACCAGCTCACCAAGAAATTCTCCGGCACCGCAAAGAACAACCTTGCCATATTGCCCGGATACTATTTGTTGCTTCACAACCCAGGTGGCACGCGCTTCGGGCCAGATTCTGCCGTAATATTCTATTCCGCCAGAAACAGCCGTATCCGACAGTTTTACCTCTATCAGATGAACCGGTTTGTTGTTCACGGTAATGCAAAAATCCACTTCGCGTTTGAGCTTGTCCCGCAGGGTCCACAGCTTGATGTTCTGTCCTTTTGTGTCTTCCATAAAATGCACATATTTCAGTAAATGTGAGGCAACCAGGTTTTCGAAACGGGCTCCTTCGTTGATTACATCCGAATAATCCCAGAAAAAAATCTTGCGTTCTTTCTTTATCGCTTTTTTTAGAGACCGATGGAACGGTGCTACCGTGAACACAACATACATGCGCTCGAGCAATTCGATCCAAGACTTGACCGTTTGTGGAGAAACAGACAGAATTCTTGCGAGGGATTGATATGTAAAAGTTGAGCCTACCCGTTCCCTGAGCAGATCAACAAGCAGTTCAACATCCCCAAGATTGCGCACATTCTCCAGCGACAGCATGTCATTTCTAAGTACAAGAGAAAGACGTTCCTTCCGCCATCTATCCGCATCAACTGTGTCCCCGAACAAAGGCTCGGGAAACCCGCCTCTTGCAAAAAGCATGTCAAGCGCCTCTCCGGGCGTCATATGTTTGAACTTTACAAGTTCATTGAGACTGAAAGGATGCAGCCTGTATGTGTAATGCCTGCCCAAAAGGGAATCACCGCCGCGCCTGAAGACATCGAGCATGGCGCTTCCTGTAACAACGAAATTCGGAGGCCGTTTTTCGGTATCATAAATACCCTTCAACCACGACTTCCAGTTTTTGTACTTGTGAATTTCATCAAGCACCACCAGTTGTTTATTCCTGTTCCATCCGGATTTCAGAATGATTGTTCTATGCTCTGTTCTGTCCCAGTTGAAATATTGATCAGAATCAAACTGCCTTAGAAGCTCCTTGGATAAAAATGTTTTCCCAACCTGGCGCGGGCCCGAGATGAAAACCATTTTTTTGGCTATATCTTTCTTAATGTTTTCGTATAGATATCTCATGCATGTACCATTATATAATGTATTCTATTTTAGTCCAGACCAAAATATAACGTATTCTATTTTGGTACATCAAAAAAAATAGAAGGCCCAGGGCACTTTCCGGCCTTTTTGTCGGATTTGATTATTACCACACAATGTGTGATAATAATTCTGATGTGCTTGATCAAAAAGACCATTTCAAAAAAGGATTATTATTACCTTTCTTCAAGGCACGGAAAAAGGATTGTCCATAAATATGTGGGTACAGCCGGTGACAGGCTGGCTAAAGCATTGCTCGCGCTTGAGAACAGGCAAAAGTCGGTGCCCAATGACTTCAGGCATTTGTTCTGGGACACGGATCCGGAGAAACTCGATTTTGGCAAAAACGGCCGTTACGTGATTGAACGGGTGCTTGAGCTCGGCTCGTTGGATGCATTTGAATGGATTTTGAAGATATTTTCGTTGAAAAAAATCATCGAGGTGTTTGTGACGAGCAGAAACATTTCAAAAAAATCGGCAAATTTCTGGATGATCTGGTTCGGGATTGAAAATGCATAAAAAATGTCTGCCAAAACACGGCTGGAAGGTTTTGAACGGGCTTGAACTCTTTGCCGGTCATCATTCGGCAGTGCTTGCCGGTGGGACGGCGCTTGCGCTCCAGATCGGGCACAGGATTTCATATGACCTGGATTTTTTCACGCCAAAGCATTTCAAGACGGAAGACGTCATCAAATACATCAGGAAGGCCGGCAGCACGTATCATCTTCTATCAGAGGGGGTTGATACGCTTGTTGCGGAAATCGACGGCATGAAGTTTTCTGTATTTACCTATGAATATCCCTTCATTGAAAAAACAATCAATATTGGAAAAATCAAAATCGCCAGCATCAACGATATCGCCGCCATGAATTTGATCGCTGTTTCGCAACGTGGAACAAAGCGGGACTTCGTGGACTTGTATTATGTTCTCCAGGAAATCCCGTTCCATAAAATAGCCGCGTGCGCCGTGAAAAAATTTGGCAGGGAACGCATCAATCCCGTGCATATCGGAAAATCATTGGTCCATTTCAGTGACGCCGAAGGCGATCCCGAACCAAGATATATTAAAAATCGTGGAGCAGACTGGGGCGAAGTGAAGGGATATTTCATCAAGCACATCAGGCAGCTTGTATATGATTTGAACTGAAAAGTGCCCAATTCGATTGCCTCATCCCAGGAACTTTCCCGGTTGTCTGCAGCCACAAATCATGATGAGGCCACCGGGGCTCCATAACATATTTTAAAGACTCGTTAAGGAGTTATACTTCTGGCCTGTATGGCAGCGTATAGTGGAATATTTACAATTTTGCCGGTGGAATTGAAGTTGCCGGCCGAAATCCTTATTCCGGACTTCAGCTTCCTTTCTTTCATGAAAATCGAAAGACTTTGCATTTGTCCCTGGATTCCGGCTTTGACTTCAATCGGGATGATTTTGCCGTTGACTGTAATGACATAATCAACTTCGGCATTGCTGCTTCTGGTTTCCCTGTGCCAGTAATATAATTCCGGTCTGAGATTTTTTACCCCTGATGCAAGAAGTTCAAGTCCCACATGTACTTCGGCAAGCGCCCCTTTATTGACAAGTGAAACACGATCCCTCACAAGATATTCGGACAGATCAAGGCCACAAAGCCGCTGAAAAATGCCAAGGTCAAAAATTATCGCCTTGAACTTTTGCGGGCTGGTCTGGGCGCCAAGTGGTATTCCGCGCGCATGAGTATGATGTATCTTGTGAACCAGACCGGACTTCACGAGAAGATCAAGCGCCTTTTTGTATCCAGAAGGATGCCTCAGGTCTGAAATTTTTGAATATTTGAATTTGCTTCCGGACTGGAGTGCTACCGACTTGAGGACTTCGGTCATTTTAGCGGCATGGATTTTTTTCCGGTATTTTGCAAAATCATCTTCAAACGCGCTTATCAGGTCGTCAAGCACTTCCTGGCATGCGGTGAAATCGTGTTTTTCAACATAGGTTTTGACAACAGCAGGCATTCCACCAATGATCATGAAGGTTTTCAGTTTGTCCAGTGCCCGTTCATGAAGGGTGTCGTCAAGAGGACTGTCGCAAGATGCTTTGCTTATAAGCGGTATGAGTTCCGATAAACCGCATGCTTCAAGAAATTCCTCGAAATTCATCGGCTGCATGTATAGCGAGTGGATGCGTCCGACGCCGAAGGAGGGGAGGTCGGAGATTGCAAATTCCAAAAGTGATCCGGCTGCCGCAGTATGCAGCCCGGGTAGTTTTTCATGGAAATATCTTAATGATTTGAGCGCATCCGGACATGATTGGATTTCGTCAAAAAACAGCAGGGTTTTTCCGGGAACGACTGATTTCCCGAAAAAGCCTCCAAGTTTTTCGGTGATCTCAACAGGACTGAGTGACCCCGAAAAAAAAGTTTTTACTTTTGGCTGTTCGTCAAAGTTCACTTCAAGATATTGTTCAAAAGTTTTTCCAAGTTCCCTTATCAGATATGTTTTTCCAACTTGACGCGCACCACGCAAGAGAAGAACTTTTCTGTCGCGATCGGACCTCCATTTGTTGAGACTGGAAAAAATCAATCTTTTCATATGTATACATATTAACTATACTGTAAGTGGGGTGAAATACAAGGCTAAAACAACCCTTATAGCGCAAAAAAACAAGCCAAAAAGAATTAAATGAGGGTACTGGCAAATTAAAGCCGGTCCCTCAGAGCGGGCATGATATTCCGCTCTTGAGCGTAATTATAAAATCCGTATATTCCGCATTCCCGCTGTACTCAAGAGCGCCGCCGGATATCTCCATGATACTCTTTGAAACGCTGAGCCCCAATCCAGTACCCTTGCCGGGCACCTTTGTTGTAAAAAACGGATTGAAAAGATTATTCGCGATTTCTTCGGAAATTTTAGTTCCGCTGTTCATTACGGATATGAGAATTTCACCCATCCGCTCCGCAACACCGATTTTTATCCATTTTTTGCCATGACAATCGCTGATTGCGTCATATGCGTTTTGCATGAGATTCAAAAGCACCTGGGACAGGTCGGACTGCGTGCAAACAACCTTTGCATTCATCAACTGTCCGGCAGCGTCATAAATTATGTCTATTCCTTTTTCGGCGTACCCGGTTCGGCAAAAAGCAAGCACATCCTCCATGACCTCACCCAGCACCACGGTTTTTTTCTCCGAAGACGGGGCTTCCTTCGAGATGCGCTTGAGTGATCCTACGATTTTCGCGATCCGACCGATCTGGTTCAGAAGATTGTCGCAAGTTTCGCTGGTCATATCGGTTTTTTCGTCCCTGGTGCGTTCGATCGCATCCTCAACAATCACTTTCATTATGGCCAAAGGATTGTTTATTTCATGCGACATACCCCCCGCCATGGTCCCGATTGCGGCCATTTTGGCGGAACTGAAAATCATTTCCTGGTATTTGAGCTTCGCCGATATCTGTTCGTTTTTTACGCTTATCTTTTCAAGAATCGCCGCAATCAAAAATATCGAAAAAGCGAACATGAAGCTGACAGTGAAAAAATAAGCGACAACTTCTTTCTGCGACGTCAACAAATACGGGACAAAAACCATGTACAAGCTGTAAATGATGAACACAATGGACAATCCTTTTATCGTATATGCTTTTTCGCGCCCGGACCTCAGATTCCGCAAGCCGGAAATAAAAAGCGGATAAGCCACCGCAAGCGAAACCGGAATCGCGCCTATATGCTGTGGCAGATCTGACGTGAACAATATCGCCGTCAGCGTCACCCCGAATAATATGACGGCAAGCGCTTTTTTTACGTCAAACTCCGTTTCAGCCAGCCTGGCAAGAACCCTTGCAAGAAACACATTTGCAATCACGGCAAGAGGAAGCGTGAGCGTCGTTTTAGGTATCTCCGGCAGCGGCACCCATAAAAATATGACGTTTGAAGCCAGATAAGAAAGCCATACGATCAGCGTGTGCAGAATCAAACCGTCGCGCAATATGATCCAGAGCATGAACGTTATCGTGGCGATTATTAGCAGAAGAAAGCCGTATAATATGAGAATATTGCTGAATGCGCCCATTGAACGATACAAACTCAGTCTTCAATCACTTCGAAGTCTTCTTTGCCAACTCCGCACTCCGGGCAAACCCAGTCGGATGGTACCGCCTCAAACGCCGTACCCGGCTTGACCCCGTTGTCGGGATCGCCCTTGGCTGGATCATAAATATAACCGCAAACCGTGCATTTGTATTTTTTCATAGAATATAAAATCTGCCATAATTACAGGTTTCAGAAAAGGGGAAATATCCGTCATCCCCCCTTCCCCGTTCTCAAACCTTGCCCGACAAATATACTGTTGCCCTTGAGTGAATTGAGCCGCTTGAGCATTTGCACGGAAATACCATGCGCGAGCGCGATGGAGTACAAAGAATCGCCAGATTTGACTCTGTAACGATGGTTTTCTGCCGACCT
>MEQJ01000004.1:7650-13932 GCA_001770165.1 Bdellovibrionales bacterium RIFOXYD1_FULL_53_11
GCGGAGGTTCTGATCCTCATTCCGGGATATATCCTGTTGGACATCAAACCGTTGACCTGCTTGAGATGGATAATAGAGGTCGAATATTTTCTGGCAATAACAGCAAGATTTTCGCCGGACCGTACAATGTGATAATGTCTTATTTTTGAATCCACCGAAGCCAAATTCCGGCCAGGCCCAAACCCCCTCAGCCTTCCGGATTCGAGTTTAGGCCGCGCAACTGTCACGGCACTGGCATATTGCGCGGGAACCCAGATCTCATATGTATTTGCCCGTGGCGGGGTCATGCCCTTTTTAAGATGGGGATTGACCCTCTCCAAATCGGCAACCGGCACACCGGCAACCCTTGATACGAAATTTATTCTTACGGGAGAAGGCACTTCAATGGATTCGAGATCCGGATATTTTGCTTCTTTTATTCCGGCAAATCCATATTTTGCGGGATTCTGCCCGATCAGCACTGCTGCCATGAATTTGGGGACATATTCACAGGTTTCTTGTGGTAATATTTTTTTAGCCTTCAGTTCCCAGAAATCCCTGCTTTTGCCTTTGATAATTGCATTCATTACGCGATACTCACCCGAATTATAGGCAGCAAGCGCCAGGTGCCATGAGCCGAACACATTGTACAGATCACGCAGATATTTTGCGGCGGCTTCGGTAGCGCGGATGGGATCACGACGCTCGTCAACATATTGATCCGTCTGCAAGCCATAACGCCTGCCGGTTGCATGAATAAACTGCCAGACTCCCGCCGCCTTTGCCCTTGACGTAGCCAGAGTCTGATAACCGCTCTCGATCATGGCAAGATAAAATAGTTCCGCCGGTACACCATTTTCCTCCAGAATACTTTCAACAACCTCCTTGTACTTGCTGCCACGCTGCAAGAACGACAGAAATCTCTCGCGATCCTTTTCGGTAAAATATTCGATCCATTTTTTCACGTGAGAATTATTTTCAACCGGAATACCCGCAAGCGGCGCTATTTCGGCAGCAGCAGGACTTTCCACGCTGCCGATATCCGAAATATAATCATCCGCCGATGCGGCCTCCATATTCGTACTGCTGCATCCGGAAGACAATATGACTGATCCGGCAAAAATAAAAAAAACTCCCAAAACACCAGGACATCGTTTTTTGCCTTCCATCACGCAAAAGCCCCGCGCAGCCCTTCCAGCGTATCGTCGTTCAGCAGCAGCCCCGACCTGAGCTTCCACGTGAGCGAACGGCCCCTGAGCGGAAACCAGTTGTTTACGGCCAGATGCGAGAGCCAGCGGCGCCTGAAAGCGCCAACCTTGTGTGAACAGTGCTCCAGCGCCTCACGCGGAATGGTCGTGCCCCAAGCCGAGGCAAGAAAGCTCAGCGCGAACCACGCACCGCCAAGCGCCCGTGACTGGGCAAGCGACCACATTATGTGTTCCCAATCAGCCTTGGACTTGAACTCGGTGCTTTCGACAAGAAAATGCATGTCATTAAGCCAGACCGGCGAGCCGAGAAAATTCCTCACCGCGCCGAATCTTACAAGATATACAAAATTGTCTTCAGGCGAGAGCGCCATCGTGTTCATCGGCAGACCCGTTATCCTGCTCCCGGAAGCCCGCTGCAGGATCCCGGCCACATGAACATCCTCGTCGTTGACAAGCAGCTTGCGCCCCAGCCTGACGCGCGGGCCATCATCCTTGCGGACAAGCTCGACACACATTGCGCTCGGCCGGACGCTCTGGGTGGCCCGGTAACCGCCGACCGCCAGCGCCCGCATCGCGGCCTGGAACGCATCGGGATGAACAAGCAGGTCCACGCTCTGGACCTGGCGAAAAATCCGCTCGGGATAATACCGCATCGACCAGTCCATGCCCCCCGTAACCGCCACCGGCACCCGCGCCCCGATCAACTGAAAAAGCGCGGCATCGAGCTCGGCATCATGCACGGCCAGCATCATTTTATGGCGGTTAATCCGTTCATCGATTTTAAGCCTCGTGGGTTCCAGAATTTCGTTTTTCCAGCCCGACCGGTCGATGCATGCAAGCGCGGGCTCGGTGACGCCGATACGGTCCCACAAATCAAAGGCGTCGTTCCAGACGCCGTTGAAATCCAGAAAAGACGGCTTCGGAAGTTTATGCGGGCCTGTCATGTATTTCGGTTTGGCGGCTTCTATGACAAATCCGGTGAGTTCGTCAGTCATCAGGCAGTCCTCCATGACATGCTGAAGGCGATTCCTTTCGCCTCATATATATTGTCAATTTCTTTTCTTGCGGTGTCAAACCCGCTAAAACTGGAACATAACGCCAAGCCCCGCAAAAAGACCGCTCAGATCGAGCGCTATCGGGACAAAAACCCCGTTTAATTTCAATATCTCGCTTCCGGTGGCATCAGTTGCAGGCGTAAGCTTTGCTGTTTTGTGATAGCGGTATCCGGCTTCAAGAAAAACAGCGACTTTCTTTGAAATCATCAAATCAACATCAGCCTTTGCAACAAGCGTCAAGGCATTGGCGCTCATTGTCGTGGTGGCGCCGGTGCAGGTGGTATCAAGCTTTGTCGAAAGACCGAGACCGCCAAGAACCGAAATCATGCCATTGATGTCATCATCATCAAACAGACTCATTTTTATCCCGCCCGAAACCGGCAGGCTTGTCAGCGAAAAATCGTACATCTTGTTTGTTGCGGTGTTTTTTCCGGTAACGCTTTTGAACATCCTCTCAAACCTTGCAACCGCCCAGAACATCTTTACAACCTTCACCGCCGCTTCACCGCCGAAATGAAAACCGTTTGAAAGCGAATCAAACTGTATGAGGTTGTTTGCCTCGGTCGCGCTGAAAAAATTCATCCCGCCAAAAGCCCTGAGCTGGAAACGCGGCTTTCTGGCGGTTTTTTTCTTGGCTTTGTCCGGCGTTGACCGCTCGTCCCGGGCCATTTCAACACTGTCATCAACCGGAAATGTGTTGATCTTTTTACGCTGCTCCGGCTGCTCCGGCTGCTCCAGCGGCTCTTCCATCGGCAATTGCGGTTGCTGACCGGCCGCCTTGTCCACCGCGAGTCCAAGAGCCCGCCCCGGCAACCAGCCGATCTGACCGCCAGGCAAACGGACCTTGTAGTAGCCGTTTTTCGGCTCATTGCTGATCACAAGCTGCGTGCCCTTCTTGATTTTCTGGATCATGTTGGACTTTTCGCCCGGCGCATCAAGCAAATCCGCGTCCGCGTCCTTGACGGCCCCCATCTGCGCGGCCTGCGCAAAATCAAGCGACAAGACAATTGCCATGCAAATTGACAGCAAAGTCATTTCACCACTTTCATGAATTCAAGCGGATTGATCTTGACCCGGCTCACCACTACGCCCCAGTGCAGATGCGGGCCGCTTGATCTTCCGGTCATCCCCGACAAACCGACAAGCTGTCCCGCTTTGACCTTCGCACCGCGCCTCACCTTGAGCTTGTTCATGTGCCCATAAACGGTGAAAATTCCGTAACCATGATCAAGAATCACCGTCCAGCCGGTGAAATACAGATTTTTGGCCATTGCCACAACCCCGCCGGCTGACGCCCTGACGGGTGTCCCGCGCGCCGCCTTGAGATCCACCCCCTGATGGAAGCCATTGACTTCGCCGTTATAGACGCGCCTGGTGCCATACGAACTTGTGATGGCGCTTTGAATTGGCATCCTGAACGGACCGTTCCAAAGGACGGCCGGAGTGATACGCCGGTAAAGTGCGCCGATCTCTCTTGATTCCCGCATGATGCGCTTGATGTATTTTTTCGGCGGTTTGATCTGCTTGGGATCGACACGAAGCACTTCGGAAGGATAGCCGCCATCAAGAACACGGAGGGGGATTTCGTGGATTTTAATTTCAGTTATGTCGCCGAAACGCACCTTGACAACGGAGGGCCCGGGCTTGCGGTCAAACGGGACAGGAACAAGCGAAACCGTCTCGCCGTTTGAAAGAGGGAAAACCGGCAGCTCGCGCCCTTCATATTCCACGCTGGCCTCGCCGGCCGAATCCGGAGCCACGATCTTAAGCAGTACTACCGAGCCGTTGACAGCCTCTTCGGCGGAAAGCGCAGCCCCAATGTCCTTGACCGGACTGACGGCAACAGGACTCGAAAGCTCGGCGGCGTCTTTTTTGGGCGCGGAACCACAGGCAAACAGCGTGAGAAACGCGATGGCAACAAACACCAGATATAATTTTTTAGACGATCCTCGCATCTTTTTCTCCATCATGAAACCTGATCCGCACCTCAAGCCCCGGACTGGCATCCGAAGCGGCACGAACAACCGACCCATCACGCGCGCCTCTTATTATTGCATATCCGCGCTCAAGCACCTTGAGCGGCGAAAGTGCATCAAGCTTTGCGGCAAGCCGCCCGAAGGCTGACCTCCCTGCCTCCAATTTTACCCCCATTGCCCTCTCAAGCCGTAATAAAAAATCATCACACTTCTGGGCCTGCTCCCTCAGGCGGTCGCGGGGGCTTACGAGCCTGGCAAGAACATGCGCAAGGATGCTCTTGCGCGCGGATATTTCGCGCAAAACGGCCTGCCGGAGACGCGACGAGGCATCCCGGACCGTTCCAAGCGAATCAACCCATTTTCCGCTGATGATCTCGGCCGCCGCGGAAGGGGTCGGCGCCCTGAGGTCGGCGACAAAATCCGAAATCGTGAAGTCTATCTCATGTCCTACGGCGGAAACGACCGGCAGCCTTGAAGCCGCGATCGCCCGCGCCAGGCGCTCATCGTTGAAACTCCAAAGATCCTCTATACTGCCGCCGCCCCGCGCGACCACAAGCAGATCGACGCCCTCAAGTCTGTTGGCCGCCTGTATGCCGCGCACAAGCTGCCCTGGCGCCTCGTCGCCCTGAACAAGCGCGGGAATGATCACAACCTTGATATGACGGGCGCGCCGGGCAAGAATGCTGAGCATGTCACGGATGGCCGCGCCGGTGGGCGAGGTTACAACCGCAATGGTTTTCGGAAATCCTGGAAGCGGCCTTTTGCGCTGGGGCGCAAAAAGCCCTTCCGCCACGAGTTTTGCCTTGAGCTGCTCGAAGGCAAGCTGAAGCGCCCCCGCGCCAAGCGGCTCGATATGCTCGATCACAAGCTGATAACGGCCGCTCGGGGCATAAACTGAAAGCCTTCCCTGGCAAAGAACCTGCAGCCCGTCCTTGAGCTCAAAAGCCAACTTGGGATTGCGCCTTCCGCGCGCGGCCCAGCCGAAAACTGCGGCCGGCAGCACCGCTCCATCATCTTTGAGTGAAAAATACGCATGTCCCGAGGAATTGACATTGCGGAAGTTGCTGATCTCGCCCTGAACCCACACGCTGGTGAATCCGGTTTCAACCGCAGTCTTGATGCTCGCGGTTATCTCCGTAACCGTGAGCGCCCGCGGTCGCAGCGAAGCCCCCTGTTCAAACAACGGAAGCCCGTCGACAGCTGAGCGGTCTTTGGTGTTTCTTGTTCTTCCGCCCGTCACTCGACCTTCAGCTTCCTGAACGCATCATATGATTTGAGGTAGTTCAGCGCTTCCTTGGTCTGATAATCCTCTTTGGGATTGAATTTGATCGGGACAAGCTCTTCTTCCTCGTCCTTGTCCGCATCCTTGTCCTTCTTTTTCTTTTTCTTGAGGGACATTCTCAACTCTTCGTCCTTGAATTCCTTGGCCTCTTTCTCCTTCAACTTGTCTTCTGCGGATTTTTCCTCGTCATTGAGAAGATGACTCTTGAGATCCTTTTCGCGCAAAAAGTCCTGCTTGCGTTTGGCCTCGGTCAGCAGCTTGGGATCGTAATCATCAAGGATCACATCCGGCACGATGCCCTTTTCCTGGATGCTGCGCCCGCTTGGCGAATAATACCGGGCAATGGTGAGCTTGAGGCCGGTCTCGTTACCCAGATCAATCACCGTCTGGACCGAACCCTTGCCAAAGGTCTGCACGCCGAGCACCAGCGCCCGCTTGTGATCCTGCAGGGCGCCGGCAACGATTTCCGCCGCCGAAGCCGTACTGGAATTCACAAGGATCGCCATCGGGAAGTCCTTGCGTGCACTGCCTTTTCGAGCATATTTGACATCCTTCTGGTCCTTGTTGCGGCCGATGGTCGAAACCACCACGCCATTGTCAATGAACTGCGATGCAACCTCGACCGCCTGGTCCAGAAGTCCGCCCGGATTGGTGCGCATATCGAGCACCAGTCCCTTGAGCTTTTGCTTTGATTCAAGCTTGCCAAGGGCCTTTTTAAGATCATTCGACGTGTTTTCATTGAACGTCGCGATCCTGATGTATCCGTAACCGGACTCGAGTTC
>MEQJ01000004.1:13942-21783 GCA_001770165.1 Bdellovibrionales bacterium RIFOXYD1_FULL_53_11
ATATCGCGCGTAATCGCCACTTCGCGGATTTTTTCAAAACCATCGCGATAGATGGAAAGCGTGACATCAGTGCCCTTCTTGCCGCGCATCTTTGATACGGCCTCGACAAGGTTCATGCCTTTCGTGCTTTCGGAGTTGATCTTGACAATGCGGTCCCCCGGCTTGAGGCCCGCCTTCCAGGCCGGCGTGTCCTCGATCGGCGCTATGATGGTAAGGATATTGTCCTTCATGCCGATTTCGATCCCGATGCCGCCGAACTTGCCGCTGGTATCGATTTTCATGTCGCGGAACACTTCTGCGGTCAAAAATGTGGAATGAGGATCAAGCGTTTCAAGCATGCCCTTGATGGCGCCATACATGATGTCCTTGTTTTTGACCTCTTCGACATAGTTGTTTTCAACAAAATGAAGAACCTTCTGGAAAAGTTCGAGATTCTGATAACGCTCCTGCTTGTCGCTCTGGGCGGGAGCGGCATATGCCGTGGCGCGGATGACCTGCCGGGTAAGATTCTGTCCCACCATCATCCCAAGAAGGGAAACAGCAATGACAAACATGAACACACTCAGTTTTTTTGTGAATTGGATCATAAAAACAAGTTAAACTAATTGACCACCCATTGCAAAGGGTTGACAGCAATATTGCGTGCACGGATCTCAAAATATGTTGGCGCACCCGCGTCATCACTTATGCCGATTTCGTCGCCTGCCGCAACGGGATCGCCGGCCTTTTTGCTGATCCGTCCGAGTTTAGCGCAGAGCGAATAAAAATGATTGCCGTGATCCACTATTGTTACTTTCCCATAGCCCGGCAACTCACCGGAATAGGCAATGCGTCCGGACGAAATGGCCCGGATCTGTGCTTTCGCAGGAGCCGCAATCTCAATTCCCTTGCGAAACACGTTCAAGCCTGATTTGGAATCAAAAGCCCGGCCGAACTTCGAAACAAGCGGACCCGCCACCGGCATCGGCAGCCGACCCCTCATTCTTGCAAATGCGCCCTTCATCATCTCGCGCGACGCGACGCGCTCGGTCTCCACCGCGTGCTCAAGCTCCTTGCGGGCATTGAACTCCTGGATCAGATATTCGACACGGGCTTCGGCGCTCTTGAGTTTGCGGTAATTATCGAGCTGGGCCGCACGATCGGCATGTTTTCTCTTGATTATGTCCGCCTGGAGCTGCCGGTTGAGTTCGAGCACCCCCTCCTGCTCCTTGAGTTCCTGGAGCAGATAGGCAAGATGCTGCTGTTCTTCCAGTATGCGGGCCTGAAGATTGTCCGCATCCGAAAGATCGGCCTTGTACGCCTCGATCTCGCGCAAACTGCGATCAACCATGTTGGCCAGCACTTTGCGGCGCGGGGCCTCAAGAAGTTCCTTCTCCGGAAGCTGGCGGAGGCCCGCTTCGGGTTGGGCGGCACGGGCGATTTCCGCAAGAATTCTGCGAATGAGCTTCCGGTGCACAAGCACGCTTTCCCCGAGTTTTCCGCGTCTTGATTCAAGTTCGGCAATGGTGTTCTCGAGCTGCTCGACGCGATCCCTGCAAAGCTTCCGCTCCTCCCGCTGGAGCCTCATCAATGCTTTTATTTTTCCGAGATTTGATTTTGCCTCTGACTGCCTCCTGAGACCGTCTATTATCTCCTCCTGCATCGTCATCACCCGCGTGCGGATGCCCGAAAGCCTTTCGGCAAGATTCAAGTTGTGTGACGGGACGGCGGCAAGGGCAAGTGGAGTTGCAACCAGGCATGAAACCAGCAGGAATCCGGCCCGCATCATCACGCTCTCCCGCGCGAGTGTCCGCCTCTTGCGCCGAAAACCAATCCGCCGGCCAGACCGGCAACCGCACCGGCCGCAAAAAGGACAAGCGCGGCCTCAAGCGGTGGCGGGGACATCTGCAACATCATCGGCGAAAGCGCCTTTACGTGCCGGGCAAGCCAGAGGGCGCCGGCCAGCCATACCGAAGCCGCAAGAACTCCGCCGGCCGCACCGGTCCAGAGCCCCGAAAGAATCGCCGGAATCCTCACCGTAAGCGCGCCGGCCCCCCAAAGCCTGAGTTGCCGGAGCGTGTCCCCGTGCAAATGCGAATTGAGACGCGCAAGCTGCATGAGACCGGTAACCAGCGCGGCGGCAAGCGCGAGGGTTATTCCGCGGGCCACCCATCTGAGCGTTCCGAACGCATCCACTATATGCCTGAACTTGTCTTTTGAACTCTCGGCGGATTCAACACCCTTTATGGTTTTTACGGAATCCAGCGCACCGGCGGGAAGAACGCCCGAAACGGAAACATATTTTGGAACCACAAGAGTCATCTCGCTTCCAAGGTCCTCGATTTCCTTTGTAAGACCAGGATAGCGGTCCCGGATTTCGTCAACAAACTGCTGGGGAGCGACCAGCCTGACCTCTGCATGCGCCCCAAGAGAAGTGCGTATCGAATCAACAATGCCGGATTCATCACGCTGATCCACGGCAGAATCAAGATATACGGTCAGAACCTGCTCGGAGCGCATTGTGGTCACCACCCCGCCGAGCCCCCGCTCGAACCAGAGCAGAAAACCCGCCATGAACAGCAACACGCCCACCGCCACGGCGGTAAAAAGCTGGCTGGCAAGCGCAAGCCTCCAGGGACGCGCAGCAAGCTTCAGTAGATACACAGGGCCTCCTCCATTGCCAGCCGTCCGTCCTTGAGCAGCGCGCACTTGCGCCTCACGCGCCTGACTATCTCGCGGTCATGCGTGGCCACCACAACCGTGACGCCTGTTGCATTTGCCTTCAGCAGCAGATCCATCAGCGTCCAGGTGTAATCGCGATCCTGGGCACCGGTCGGCTCGTCGGCAATTATTATTTCCGGACTGCGGACGAGCGCACGCGCGAACGCCACGCGCTGCGCCTCTCCACCGGAAAGCGATTGAGCCGGCTCGTTCCTTCGCGAGGCGATTCCAAGTTTTTCGAGCAGTCCGTTTATCCTCATTTTGGCGTCCGCGCCAAGCGAGTGCCGGCCCGCAAGCGACAGCGACATGGCGATGTTGTCGTAAACCGAAAGATCAGGAATAAGCCTTACGTCCTGCGGAACATACCCGATGGATCTTCTTATGGCCATCAGGGTCGCGCCCGAAACGCGAGAGAGATTGTATCCGAACAGGGAAACGTATCCATCCGACGGCGGCTCTTCCGTGGCGATCAGGCGAAGCAGTGTTGTCTTGCCCGCGCCGCTGCCTCCGACCACATACAGAAACTCGCCCTTCTTGAGTTCGATGTTCACGTGATCGAGAATACGTATTCCACCGGCAAACCATTTTGACAATGCGGAAAGACTGATCATCTTCCCCCCGCTTAAAATGATAACACTGTTTTTGAAAAGTAAACCAGTGTCGGCATTTTTTTGACGCCGTCCGTTTGCCGGCGTAGATTCAACATCAATGATCCGTCCGTTAATAACAAATCCGGTCGCAAAGGCCGCCGGCTGGCTTGGCGCCTACATCGCCTGGGTTCTTCTGTTCCGTCTGCTGGCCCTCAGCCTGATCACATATTTTCTCCGGCCCTGGAACGCGCGTTTTCAGGACATCAGCGAAACCTATGGGTCCAATGAACTTGTCATCATGGGGCTGGGCGCGCTTGTTTTCACGCTCATGCTCCGCTGGCTCGACCCGCGCCCGGGACATGGCGCCGGTGAATTATTCACCCCGCACCGGTTTGAAAAGCGCTTTGCCCCCGGCTTCACGGGCGGGGCGGTAATGGCCTCGGGCGTGGTTACCGCTTTTCTGATCAGCGGTTTGTACAGGTACTGGGGGTTTTTTATACAGCCGGACGAAGGCTTGATTGCCACGCTTGGCGTGGTCCTCAGGATTGCCGCAATCGGCTGTCTTGCGTATTGCGAAGAATATATATTCCGTTTCAGGCTGATCTCGCACATCAGGAAAAAAACCGGCGACGCATATGCCATACTGGTTACCGCAGCGGCCTTCTGTTTTGTAAAAGCCCTTCAGTTTGACGTCGGAATCATGCATCTCATCACCCTCATGCTCGTTTCACTCGCCGCCGGAATCCGGTCAAGCGCGGACGGGGATTTCGCCCGTGGCGCCGGGCTTTGGGCCGGAATCCTTGTAGTATTCCATCCGCTGTTGAGTCTTCCGGTGCTCGGCATCGAGTACCAGGGGATATTGCTTGTCAAATATGCAACCGCCGACAAGACAATCCAGGATGGAAGCTGGGCAAGACTGCTGACCGGCGGGGCCGGCGGCCCGCTGTCGAGCATGGCTCTGCAGCTTCTTCTCATCATAGATGTGACGCAAGGCGCATTCAAAAACAAGAAAACCCTTTTTAAGCGACCCGAGGTGCGGCTAAGATAAGGGTCATGCCAACACCCCATATTGTACAAACAGGTGTCCTCGATCTCTTGTGGCAGGCCGGACCGATGGCCAAATTTGTCCTGTTCGTTCTTCTTGCCGCATCCGTGATGTCGTGGGCGATCATCATAATGAAGTACCGCATTGTAAAAAACGCCACTGCCGAAAACCAGAAATTCCTGAACGCCTTCTGGCATTCCAAAAGCGTTGACGAGGTTTTTACAAAGGCAGAGAGATTCACCTCTTCACCCGTGGCTTCCGTTTTCCGCGCGGGATTCAAGGAACTCAAGCGCGTGCACACTGCCGAAACCAAGCGCCTCGACAGCGACAGCATCGAAAACATCGGCCGCTCGCTGCTCAGGGCATCCAACTCCGAGGTGATTTCACTTGAACGCTACATCGGATGGCTTGCCACAACCGCAAGCGCCGCCCCGTTTGTCGGTCTTTTCGGAACAGTCTGGGGGATAATGAATTCATTCCAGAACATCGGAGCAACAGGTGCCGCCAATCTTGCAGTCGTGGCTCCTGGTATTTCCGAAGCACTCATCACGACCGCCGCCGGCATCGGCGCCGCAATTCCGGCCGTTGTGTTCTACAATTTTTTCAATGGCCACATCAAACGCATCGCCGCCGACATGGATTGTTTCATGCAGGATTTCATGAATATCGTCCAGCGAAGCGCGATCACCTCGCGCAAGGGGGACTAGACCGGTGGGCTTCAACATAAACCAGTCGGGCGGCGCGCGTGGCGCGACCTCCACCACGCTTGCAGAAATCAACGTAACCCCGCTCGTGGATGTGATGCTTGTGCTGCTCATTATATTCATGATCTCCGCCCCCCTCATGCAGCAGGGTTTGCAGGTCGACCTGCCCAAGGCAAATGCGGGCAGCCTTAACGAAGTCCCGGACCAGGTCGTGCTTGTGATAAACAAATCGCGGCATATCGCGATCAACGGCAATACGATCCAGTCCGGCACGCTTCGCTCGCGTCTTGCGGCGATCTCATCGGCAAAACCCACCGTTGAAATATTTATTCAGGCCGACCAGGGCATCCCGTATGGTTTTGTCGCGCAGGTGATGGCCGAGGTCAAAAAGGCAAAAATCAACCGCGTCGGGCTTGTCACGGTGCCGTCCGAAAAGGATTTTTCACTGTAATGAAAACCGGCCTGGATGCCGCAGATGCAATAGAGCTTCCGCCGCCGCCGCCCAAGCATCCTTCCGAGCGGCTTTTCAAACGGGGCCTGCGCATCTCGCTTGTCGCGCATGCGGCCGTAATGCTGATTGTGGTTTTAAAGAGCATCATCCTGCCGGGCAAGCCGGTTTTCTTCGCGCCAACGCTCAGGGTTGACATCGTCGGGCTGCCCGACGTCCTGAAAAAGGACCTCGGAAAAATCACCAGGGCCGCGGGCACGACGCAGGAGACGGCCGCCACCGCCGGAAAGCGCAAGGCAAAAGAAACCGCAGACCCGGACGAGCTGGTATTCAAGGCGTCGAAGGATCGCGAAAAGGATGCCAAAAAACGCGAAAAGAAACTCAAAAACGCGCTCGCGCGCATCAAGGCGCTGGATAAGATCGCGGACGAAAAACCGAAAGCCGGTTACATGGTCAAGGGCAACCGGCTTTCGGGCGGGACATCCCTGAGCGGCGAAGCACGCGAATCCATGCGGGCAAGCTATTACGACACCGTTAGAGACCAACTGCAGGACAACTGGGCACTGCCGGTCTGGGTGGCAAGGCAGCAGTTCTCCGCCCAGGTCCAGATCAACATCGACTCGCGCGGAAAAGTGCGCAGCTATAAATTCCTGAAACTCTCCGGAAACGTGCAATTTGACGACGCCGTCAAGCGCGCAATCAGCGAAAGCCAGCCCTTTCCGGCGCCGCCGCAGGAACTTCTCGAATCACTTCTGTTCGATGGAATTCTGGTGGGTTTTCCACTATGATTTTATTTATGGGATTTCATAAACATGTTCAGGTCATCACAGTTGCCGGGATTTTTCTTTGCTCCAGCGGGGCCGCCGCCGACAAACCCTACATTTCCGTGGGTGCAGCCAAGGCAAAAAAAACCGTGATGGCCTACCAGGCAATCAAGGTCGCCGCCGCGCATTTCAAGGGACAGGCCAAGACAATCCAGTCTACCGTCACCTCAGACCTGCTTTTCATGGACATCTTCCGTTTCCTCGACGCTTCCGCGTTTATTGAAGATGATTCAAAATCCGGCATACTCCAGGGAACCTTCAAATACACCGACTGGACCGGGATAGGAGCGGAGTTTTTAGTCAAATCAGTCCTGAGCGGCGAAGGCAATGCCATGACTTACGAAGCGCATCTATACGACACCTTCGGCGCCAAGGAAGTCCTGGCCAAACGTTATGTCGCGCCGCCAAGCGATGCCAAGACGCTTGCCCACACCTTTGCAAATGACATCGTTGAAGCCCTTACCGGCACAAAGGGCATCTTCATGTCCAAAATCGCCATGTCTTGTGACCGGACCGGAAAAAAAGAAATCTACATAATGGATTTTGACGGAACCAACGTAAAACAGATCACAAGCCACCGCTCGATCGCCTTTGCGCCGGCCTGGAGCCCGGATGGGACAAAAATCGCCTATTCCCTTTTCACCCGGCGCGGAGACAACATCAAGAACATCGACCTGTACGAGATCAATTTTGCCACAAAGACAATACGCATGCTTTCAAACCGCAAGGGCATCAACAGCGGGGCCGCCTATTCGCCCGACGGAACCAGAATCGCCCTCACCATGAGCTTTCTCGGCAATCCCGAGATTTTCCTTTTCGACACCTCGAGCCGCACGGTCGAAAGGATGACCAACTCCTTCGGTTTCGATGTTGATCCGGCCTGGAGCCCTGACGGAAAACAGCTCGCATTTGTTTCCTCGCGCACCGGAATGCCCATGGTATTCAATCTTAATATTGACGGCTCCAAAATACAGCGCCTTACCTACGCCGGCCGCTACAATGCCACGCCCAACTGGTCGCCGAAGAACTCCAAACTTGTATTTTCCGGCTGGATCGACAACCGCTTTGACGTCTTCACGATCAACTCCGACGGCAGCAACATCGAGCGGCTCACTAAAAACCAGGGCAACAACGAAGACCCGTTTTTCAGTCCTGACGGCAATTTCGTCGCCTTCAGCTCCAACCGCACCGGCCAGCAGAACATCTACGTCATGAACATCGACGGCACATATGTCAGGCGCCTGACCTACGGACTGGGCAATTGCGTCGCTCCGAAGTGGAGCAGGTAATAATAGCTGCCGTCAGGGCCTGTTCAAACCCCCATGGCAGCTTTTTTCGATCTCCTTGACAAACTCATCCGAGGGCGACATCGCCATTACCACCATGAACAGATTGAACTTTCCGGTAAAGGGCCTGATATAGACGTCCGGCGACGGCGGCTTCATTACTTCAAACACCCCGCGCAGCGTTCCTTCAATATCCAGAAGCAGCGGCATATTGGACAGCCCCTCACGCTGAACCACCACGCAT
>MEQJ01000004.1:21824-32430 GCA_001770165.1 Bdellovibrionales bacterium RIFOXYD1_FULL_53_11
ATTCAAGGCATTGTCAACGTATGAAATGCCAACCTTGGCCGGTATCGGAAAATCCGTATCGAGCTTGAAGGCACAGCCGCTGCAGCTTGCGCTGAACGAATAAGTGCCATCCTTGATCATTATGACGCCAAACCCCATTGCATTGAGAAAACTGCCCGCATCCTCTTCAGCACTTTCAAAAACGTATAAAGATTCGCTTTCGACATTCACCTCCGACCTTGAGCATATCCGGTCTACCACCACGCCGGGCTCGTCGTAAATCCGGTCGCCATCTCGATCGATATAACCCAGCACCACGGCCGCAGCGCCCTTGTTGATAAGCATCTGCTCAAGCGGCAGGGCAAGCACGGCTCTGCGATAATTGACCTCCGAAGAAGTAAGATAATTATAATCCATTATGAATTTTTTGATCTCGGACGGCTTGAGCGCGGGATTGATGGATTTTATTACCGCAGCGATGGACGTGACAATGGGGGCCGCAAATGAATTGCCGGAACCAAGCAGCGGAGTTCCGTCCGGAGACGCCGGATCGAGCACCGGAACATTAACGGCCGGGGCCGCGATGTCAATCAACGATCCACGGGCGGACATGGCATATTCTTTTACCGGATCGCAACCGTCAGCGCCTCCAACTCCTCCAACGGTCATCATATTTCCGAGCTGTATGCCGGCAGGGGCGTCATTTGTGAGCGTGAGCACGTACGGCTTGTTGTCGGCGGCCGCCAGATAGAGCGTTCCTGGATACTTTGCCATCACGCGTACCCACTGGCTCCTGGTAGCGGCAAAGCGGGGCGGAGGATTCTCGGCGCCGTAACCAAAACTCATATTCACCGCATCTATTTTCTTCTCTCCCGCCTTGGCGGCGCAGGAGAGCATTTTGGCGAGCGACACCTGCGCTTCACCGCAGTAATAAATACCGATGTTCGAGGCGCCCACGATTCTTGACGCGATCCCGTTTACGGCATTGTCGCCGTTGTCGGCCGCGATTATTCCGGCCACTTGCGTACCATGTCCCTTGTCGTCTCCAAACAAGAACATCCCGTTGTCATTCACAAGATCATTAACGGAAGTGTTTTCAAACTGGCTGGCGCCGTCAAGTCCCGAATCAAGCACGGCAACCTTGACTTTAGAAAACGAAATGCTGCTTCTCAGTTTTTCAACTATCGGAACGGCCTGGTAGTACTGGATGTTTTCGAGTGCGCAGCGTCGGGCTGCGGTAAGTTTGTCGTTGTCGTCATTTGCCTTGCATGCTGTCGTCTCCCGGAGTTGTCCGAGATAGTTGTAACTTGCGCTTTCGACTTTTGGCTGCGCCTCGGCCCTAACGGCCACGGCCTCAAGCTCTGCTGCGGTGGTGGTTGGCAGTTCGAGCTGATATGTGCCCGTGCTCGGGATCTGCCCGACGATATTCGCCCCGATCGCCGATGCAACAGCGCTTGCATCCTTTTCGGTTGCGCCATCTTCCATAAGAATGACAAGCTGATTGACCGGAAATTTGAACTCCCGCCCGTCCTGCATGATGGTTTCGATTTTTGAGGGATCGGGCGACTGGGCGAAAATATCGTCCTGCGGATCATCATCACCCCCGTCACATGAAAAAACAAACGCCAGACCGATGCAAACCAACATAACGACAAAAAGTTTTTTAACCATTCAATACCATTATAATGCGGTGCGTAAATTTGCAAGTTCCAGATTATTTCACCGGTACTTCTGCCTCATCGCCTGGTAGTGCTCGTAATCGCCCTCGTATACCCGGAGCATTCCATGATCCACTTCGAACACACGCGTGGCGATCTGGCGCAGAAAATGACGGTCGTGGCTCACCAGCATGACCGTTCCGTCAAACCTCTTGAGTGAATCCAGAAGCACCTCGCGCGAACGGATGTCGAGATGGTTCGTGGGCTCGTCAAGCACCAGAAAGTTCACGGGATTGGCCAGAATGGTCGCAAGCAGCACGCGGCTTTTTTCGCCGCCCGAAAGCACCGAAATTTTTTTATAGACATCGTCACCGCTGAACAAAAACGCGCCAAGCAGGTTGCGGATGTACCCTATCGTGGCCTCCGGCACGCGGCTCTCGACTTCTTCATAAACCGTCTTTGAAGGATCAAGCACATCAAGCGAGTTCTGGCTGAAATACCCCGTCCTCACGCTTCCGCCCACCACGACCTCACCGGCCGTGGGTGGCGTCATTTTGCAGATGACCTTGAGCAGCGTTGACTTGCCGGCGCCGTTCACGCCGGTGACCGCCACGCGCTGCAGCCGCGTCACCATGGCGCTCAGGCCGCTGAACACCGGACGCTCTCCGCCGTCGTCGAGTTTCCACGTCTTACCAAGAGCCGTCATCTTGACAACATCCGTCCCGCTCCGGGGCGGGACCGGAAACTCAAAACGGATGGTCTTTTCGTCCTTTGGAATTTCAATACGCTCGATTTTTTCGATTTTCTTGACCCTTGACTGCACCTGCGCCGCATGCGACGCGCGCGCCGCAAACCGCGCAATGAATTCCTCCTCCTTGGCCAGCATGTCCTGCTGCCGCTTGTGCGAAGCCAAAAGCTGCTCGCGCCTTATCGCGCGCTCACGCTCGTAAAAATCATAGTTGCCGCTGTAGACGGTGATGGTCCGGTCAGCCACCTCGACGATGCGTTTTACAAGCCGGTTCATGAAATCGCGGTCATGGCAGGTCATCATGAGCGATCCCTTGAACCCCGTAAGCCACTCTTCGAGCCAGATGATCGATTCGATGTCGAGATGGTTTGTCGGCTCGTCCATCAGCAATACGTCCGGATTCAGAACAAGTATGCGGGCAAGCGCGATGCGCATCTTCCAGCCGCCGCTGAACGTCTCAACGGGCCGGCCATGATCCATGGTTTTAATGCCCAAACCGGTAAGGATCTCTTTGGCTCGGGCATCGAGATCGTATCCGCCGCGCTGCTCGAACTCGCTCTGCGCCTCTCCAAAACGCTCCAGAAGCGCGTTCATCGCATCGTCGGAAAGCGGCTTGACCGCGCTCGCCTCAAGCTCACGCTCCATCCTCGCAATCTGCGCCGCCAGCTCCGCCACGCGTCCGGCGCCGGCCTTCACTTCTTCAAGCGCCGATCGTCCGCGCATCTCGCCCGCGCTTTGCGAAAAATACCCGATCACCTGTTTGTCGGCGATGTTGAAATCGCCTTCGTCAATATTCTCTTCGCGCATGATGATCCGGAAAATAGTTGTCTTGCCCGAGCCGTTCGGGCCCACAAGCCCGATCCTGTCGCCGGGGCGGATCTGAAAGCTGCCGCCGCGGTACAAGACCTGCGTACCGTACTGTTTGGTGATGTTTGAAAGACTGATCATCAAAACTGGTCTATCTTGGAAATGACCTTTCCGACAATACCATAATCGCTGGCCTCTTCCGGACCCATCCAGAAATTGCGGTCGGTGTCGCGCTCGACCTTGTCAAGGGGTTGTCCCGTCTGCGCGGCGATCTGCCTGTTGATTCGCGCGCGCATCTTCACGATCTCGTTTGCCTCGATCGTGATATCGCTGGCGGACCCTCCCGCGCCACCCAGGGGCTGGTGGATCATGTAACGCGTACTCGGAAGCGAGTAACGGTCTTCTTTGGGTACCGCGAGATAAATCAGCACGCCCGCGCTTGCCACCCAGCCGGAGCCGAGTATCTTCACGCGGGGTTTTACAAACCTTATCATGTCATGGATCGTATCTCCGGATTCCACATGCCCGCCCTGCGAATGCAGTATAAGCTTGATATCGGCATCGGATTCGAGCGACATGGCAAGAATCCTTTTTGTAAACTCGTGGGCAAGCTTCTGGCTGATATCCCCGCATATGACGAGCGTACGGGCCTCGTAAAGCTTGTTTTCAATTTTTGCCGCACCGCCGGCGCTTTCACCGTCACAATCACATTTTTCCGACATTGTCGTTCTCCGCTGGATTTCCGGTCAATTCAACCTGACCAGATTAACACCGATGACCGGCCAGGCGCCAGTACTCCTGACCGACTTGAGATAACCTTCGAGGGCAACCGTGCGCATACGGCCATCAGGCATTGCATGGCGGAAATATGTCTTGCCGGCGTTTTTGACAACAAAGCCCTGATGCGTGATGAGCACGGGCTTTTTCGGATTGTCACTTCGGACTATATTCATAATCGTGCCGCCGGGGATGGCGTCGATCACAGCGCCTATTTTTTCGCGCGGAATATAGGTCACTCCCGCCCGGACCGGCGCACTCCAGTCAGTGCTTGTTGCCGCCGACGCGAGCGCACGCGATATTTTCCCGTTGCGCGTCTGCCTCGCAAGCCACTGGCCGCGATTGATTGTCTTTGTAACGGTGGAAGCATCAAAACCGCCCGCGCGGGCGACCTCACCCGAAACATCCCTCACAAGACCGGATCTGATGTTGTTCGGCAGCCAGTCAGCCTCCGGAAAGTGGTTGCGATCGGTGTAATTGTATTTGCCGTCGGCATAGCGGATGGCAAGCAGGTTTTTATAAAAATCCGCAGGTTTTGCGCTCCGGACAAGCGCCGAGACCGTCTCAACAAACGTCGTGCAATCATATTTGTACGGAACCAGCGGCGCAGAATCTTCAATGAGCGGAGGATTTTCGAGCGAACGCAGCTTTACGGTCAGGGCCCGGTCCTTGATGATTTTATCACTCCAATAAGCGATTCTCGCACCGGTGTCCGCAAGCCGTGATGCTTCGGCAAATTCCTGCGCGAGCGGCCCCGCCCGGGTAACGGCTTGGATTACGGCGTTATTTGCCGTGCGCGGCGAATACACCTGCCAGACCACGCCGACAATCGCAACCGCAACAACCGGCACGGCCGTAAACCCGGCCCATTCGAGCCAGCGCTTTGGAATCTTGAATTTGATGCCAAGCGGTCTGCGGCGGACCTTGGTGGATTTGTGCCGCGATACAACTGCTTTTGCCTTCTTGAGCTTCCGACGGACGGTTTTTTTCTTGGTAGTTCCCATGCCAATCTTATCGGCAAAGGCATGGATATCTTTAGGCTACCCCTGTTTTACCTTCGAATTTTCGGTGATGTATCTGACCACCTTGTCCTCAAGCATCCTGAAGGCAAGATTTCCGCGGCGGTCTTCGTTCTTGTCATAGAATTCCTTGAGTTTTGCCTCATCAACCTTCATTGAAGCGGCAAGTCGCGTGATTTCCGCGGTGATTTCATCGTCTTTGACCTCTATGTTTTCCTGCTTTGCAACCTGCTCCAGCAAAAGGCTGGCGCGAACCTGGTTGTCGGCGCGCTTTTTGATGTGCTCAAACTGCCCGGACAGGGTTTCCTCGACCATTTTCTCGTCCATACCCTGTTTCTTGAGGTCCTGCCCGAGATCCTGTGCAATCGCGCGGGCCTGCGCCATGATGAGACTTGCCGGAACATCAAACGGATTCTTGTCGATCAGCGTCTGCAACAGATCGCTGCGGAACTTGCGCTCCGATTCATCGTTGCGCTCGTGTTCCAAAAAGCCTCTCGCTTTGGCGCGAAGATCAGACACGCTTTCGTATCCGGCCGCCTTGGCAAATTCATCGTCAAGCTCGGGAAGTTTTTTGAGCTTCACCTCGCCCAGGGTAACGGTAAACTGGGCATCTTTGCCTGCCATGGATTTGTCGTGGAATGACTCCGGAAATTTAATCGCAAATGTTTTTGTATCCCCCTTGCGCATGCCGACAAGCTGGTCTTCAAAACCCGGAATCAGCACTCCCGATCCGATTTCCACCACTCTCTCGCCCTTCATGCCGGCTTTTTCCTCTACCGTGCCGTCATCAGCCACAATGCCGCCCTGAAACTTGATTTCCACGTGATCTTTCATCTCCGCCGGCCTTGACGACATCGAGCCGTCGGCAAGAGCGAGTCCGCCCGTGGCGGGCACGAGTTCGGCCTGTTCATCACGAAGTGCCTCCACAACCTTTTCCACATCCGTGTCCTTCACTTCGGCTATCTCTTTTTTGAGCGAAAACCCTGTGTAATGCTTGATATTGACTTCGGGCATGATCTCGACGGTCGCGACAAAATTCAGATCTTCATTTTCGTTCAACACATGCCCTTCGTGACCATTGCCACCCTTCGCGCCTGCAACCTCTACGCGCGGGCTGCCCACGGCGCGGAGCTTTTGCTCGCGAACCGCCTCGTTTACGGCTTCGTCGATAAGATCATGGTACAACTGATGCCTTACGTCATCGCCATAATACTGTTTGATGATCGAAAGCGGCGCCTGCCCGGGCCTGAACCCCTTGAGCTTTGCCTTGCGCTGGACATCGGCAAGCCCCCTTTCAAACCTCCCGCTAATAACTTTAGCGGGCACCTTGATTGTAAGTTTACGGACAATATTCGAAGGCTTTTCCATCTGAACGCTGAATTCCATAACGCACAGTATTAGTTGATAATCATGCGGAAATCAAACGTCTTCGTACCAGACCTTTTCAAGCCAGAGCGCGCGCCCCGGCGCCGTCGGACCGACAAGTTTTCTACTCCTGGAGTGTAATATATCCTTCATACACTCCGGCGGACGGCGTCCTTCGCCAATCTGCAGAAGCGTACCCGCCATGCCTCTGACCATTTGTTTCAAAAACCCGGTCCCGACCACCCGGATCCGGACAAGAAAAAACAAGTTCTCTAGAAGAGCTGGGGCGGCGGCCGGAAAAGCCACCGCCTCACGGGTGACCGCCGCCTCGATAATCCTTCGCACGGTCGGACCGGGCCGCGCACCGGAAGACTGAAAGGACTTGAAATCGTGTTCGCCCCTGAGAACACGAAGAGCCTTGCGCATGGCCCTGATATCAAGCGTTTTTTTTATCCACCAGGCATACGGCTCAAGAAACGGAAGCGCCGCCGGCCCCTGCTGGAAATAATAACTGTACTGCTTTTTAACCGCGCTTCTCTGGGCATGAAAATCAAGCTCTGCGGGCGTGACCTCAAGAACACGAATATCCTGGGGCAATATGCCATTAAGACCGCGATGCAAGACGCCCGTTTCCCATTTGCGTTTTTGAAGCACGAAATGCGCGACCTGCCCGGCCGCATGTACGCCCGAATCCGTGCGTCCGCTGCCCACAACGCCGACGTTTTCACCGGTCATCCGGGCAAGGGCTTTTTCGATGGTTTCCTGCACGCTCGGACCGGCCGATGCGCCCGACCCTTTTTGCTTCTGCCATCCGCGATAGCGCGTGCCCACATAGGAGATGAGAGCGCGGTATTTTTGCATGCTAGAATTCATACGAAAGACCAAGACTCAGCCCGTATACGGAAAAATTCACATCACTTGCGAAGGTGAAAAGCCGCGTGTAATCCGCGGTAAGATAATAATGTTTGACCTCAAAATCGGCATACATGTCCCAGGCTTCCCGGCGGAAAATCCAGTCCAGGAGAAAATTCATTCCGCCGCTCAGTATCGCGCCCTTTGAATACCCCCTGAATCCGCTTTTTTGGTCGTGCCGGAGTTCAAGATAACCCACCAGCGCCGGACAGGCCTGCACATACGGCCTGACGTATCTGAGCAGATGAAACCTGTAGCTCGCGCCCAGAAAAACCGGCACCGTGAAAAACTGGAATTTTGTCGGAGAAGTGGTCCCGAAGTATGATCCCCTCCTGCCGGCGTTTTCGAGATTGAACTGGAACTGGCCGTTGGCGTTGTTGTACGCAATGCCTCCACCGATAACAATACCGATATTGCCGTAGAGTTCGCTTCGCAGCGGCTGGAGTTCATAAAACAAGGTGACATCCGGCGTCCAGCCGGCACCATACATGTCGGTAAATTGGCGCGCCGCAGAGGAGCCTGATTTGATCTCGCGGGTCATCACCGTGCCGATTTTGAAACCAACGGCGTGACGGATCCTGCCCCGCTTCCTGGGCCGGAGCCCTGACCGGCCGTCCTTGAAAGACTGTATCGCGCTCGCCGCATCACCTCCCGCGCCATCGGCGGGAGGGGGCTCAAGTTCATTTTTTATTTTTTCGGTATACGACTGCGCTGGTTTTTCCTGCGGCGCAAACTCATCAGGATTTGTTTTTTTGATCCGCTCGATATGATTTCCGCCGCCATCCGCACGACCTTCATCAATATCCTTCTCGCCGATCTTTTTTCTGAGCCGCTCCGTATACGGCACTTTTGCGTCCGGAGACGGCTCCTCGTCCTGGAATGCTTCTTTCAGTTTTTCTATATAGGGTTGCCCGGAGAGCGTTGACGAGGATGCTGATGCGCCGGAAGAAACAACAAACGTGACAAGCATGAGTAACGCAGCAACAGCGCGTTTTTTGCGTAAACGCGCCGACAAACTCCACACAAGCAGTACGCAGCCCGCAAGGGCCAGTGCGGCCGCGCACCAAAAATTAAGCGCAAGCCATGCCGCAATCTCAAGTGGAACAAGCAGCCATAATACCGGCAGCCTTAAAACCGGCCGCTCCAGCAACCACGCCGCAGCCCCCGGCGACCAGGAGTAATACCAGAGGACAAATGAACGTCCCATGCCGCTTTTTGACAGGACGGCATCCCTGAAGCCCCTTAGCAGCCTGACCGGACCGGCCTCTGCGGACCCGAATGCCGCAGTCGCGATGAAACAGTTGCTCTTGCTCAGATATCCGCTTATTGACGAGGTTTTCACGTCGGCAAGTCTGCAGTTTGAGGCAAACGGCGCAACCACTCCCGCAGCATCCTTGACGCTGAACCAAAGCGTGTAGCTGTAGTCGTTTCCGTTCGTGGTGTTTGAAAACCCCCCGACCGCCACCGGCTGACCGCCAATTGCGTATCTGGCAATAATCGCATTTTTCGTGGAATTCCAAAATCCCGTGCCGGTCTCGGGATCGGCGCCGTCACGGCCAAGCACAACAAGATGTGTGACCGGCGCGCTGCCGGCCGACACAGTTGAACCGAACGCCGAGGGAGATAGTGCAATCTCGCCATCGCCGGGAAAGTAGGCCTTGTCCATTGAATCGCATTTTGCCGCGGGAATTGATGCCTGGGAGCTGATGTTAAGCGCCAGGCTGTCCACGGTGCCGGAGTTCAATCCGAGCGATGCTCCGTCGGTGGCAACGCCCGCATAAAAAGTCAGATATGAAACCGTTGCCGTGCCCGTAACGGGCGCGGTGTATTCGCCATCATCATCGCAGCCGTTGGGGATCTTGCCGGTCGCGCCGTAGATCACCCTGCAGATATCCTGCGGATAAATGCCGATGCGCAACGTGCTGCCTTGCGTGTAACGGGCCGAATACAGATAATCCTTGCCGCCAAAGGCGGATTTGTACTGGCAGTTGACCTGGTCCGCGCAAATACCGTCTCCCGCCCAGGCAATCGGTATCGCCTTCGGGGATTCGCCTGTGCTCTTCATGGTGGTATAAATCGTAATCACGAGCTTTTGCGGATCGGTCACCGTAAAGGTCTGGGTGGATTTGACGTCGAATAAAAGCATGTTAGGATAGCTGGCCGAATCCACCGGCGCACCGCCGGCCCCCTGCTGCGTCACGCGAAAATCATAATACCTGTAATCCTTGTCCATCACGGGCTCGGACGACAGGAATCCGGAATAGTAATACATGTAATATGCGATGTTGCTGTAAACACCGAGCGGTGCCGGAGGCATAACGGTAAGAGCAAAGGCAATCGTCGGCAAAAACAATATTACAATAAAAGCCGTATAAAAAATAATAGCCGCCTTTTGCTTCATTCTTGTCCAAGAATATCGGAAACCATCCGAAGGTTCAAACCCGCCATGAATATTGAACCGTGGCGATAAAATCAATTGACACTTTAATTTATCGCGATAAATTAAAGTGTCAATTGATTTTATCGCCAATGATTGTCAGGCGGCCATTGAGGTAAAAGGTAAAAAACATGTCGGCAATGAGGATCTCAGGGCATTACGCGAGCTTAAAGTTGAGCAACCCCAGACAGGGCATCGAATTGTGGTTTCGATGGAAACAAGGAGCCGCCTTACAGATGATGGAATTTTGATTTTACCATATATCGACTTTATTCAAGGCTTGTGGTCAAAAGAATGGTTTTAGCAACGCAAAACTTTTTGAACGATGATTTCACCGATCTGGACTGCATTGAGAGCTGCACCTTTTCTGAGATTATCCGATACAACCCAGAGGTTCAAACCATTATCTGTGGAATCGTCGCGCCGCACCCGGCCCACGTAGACCCGGTCCCGCCCGGCGGCGCCGTCCACCGCGCTTGAAGCGCCCGGCTCTCCCATCGGATAAAGATCCTGCGAAAGATCATCAATCAGGCAGATGCCCGGAAAATCACCGAGCGCCCGGCGTACGTCGTCAAGTTCGAACGCCCGCTCGCACTCGATATTAACGGATTCGCCATGGCACCTGAGCGTCGGCACCCGCACCGCAGTCGCGGTGATCCTGAGCTGCGCAAGACCAAGCAGCTTGCGGGACTCCTGCACCATCTTCTGCTCTTCACCGGTACAACCGCCTTCTTTCAGGCCGCCTATCCTGGGTATGCAGTTGTAGGCTATCTGATGCGGAAAACCAGAGGGTTTGATGGTTTTTCCGGCCGCATGCGCGCCCGTTTGCGCCACCAGCTCCTGCATCGCCAGCTTGCCGGCGCCGCTCGTGCTCTGATAGGTGGACACGACCACGCGCCTCAGG
>MEQJ01000004.1:32527-32620 GCA_001770165.1 Bdellovibrionales bacterium RIFOXYD1_FULL_53_11
ATTTCTCAAGCACCCGGGCATTCACCTCGGGCACGATGAGCGGCACATCTTCCCTCAGCCTGAATGTGGCCGAATTGTCGACAACCCATGCCC
>MEQJ01000005.1:0-1051 GCA_001770165.1 Bdellovibrionales bacterium RIFOXYD1_FULL_53_11
GCCATCACGCTCATGGCGCTGGTGGCGGGCGGCAGGTTCCGCGCCATGCCGAACCAGATCAGCTGCGCGAAGCCGTAGTTGATCAGCACGCCGTAGGCCAGGCTGACCCACGTCATGGTCGAGAACGTGGCCGGCTGGGGCAGTGGTTCCAGCGACAGCGCCAGCACCCAGACCACGGCGCTGCCGAGCAGCAGCATCCACACCGTGACCACGAGGGGCGAGAGCGTGAGGTGCGCGCGGCGGAACATCAGCGTGCCCAGCGCCCACGAGGCGGCGGCGCCCAGCATCCAGGCCACGCCCACCGGGCGACCAGAAAGGCGTTGCAGTTCGTTCCACAGCAGCAGGGCGATGGCGATGCTGACACACAGCACCGCCAGCCGCACGCGCGGCGTGATGCGTTCACCGAAGAAGGCCGCGCCGATCAGCACGGTGAAGATCGGCATGGTGAAACCGAGGATGGCCGCACGCCCGGAGGCCAGTTCCTGCACACCGAAGATCGACAGCGTGTGCCAGCCCAGCACGTTGGGCAGGCCGAGCCAGACGATGGCCCACCATTCGCGTCCGGCCGGGCGCATGCGCTCGCCCTTGGCCGCCACATAGACGAACAGCCAGGCCGCGCCGAGCAGCATGGTGCTGGCGCGGAAATACAGCGGCGAGAGCTGCTGCAGCGAGAGCTTCATCATGGGCCAGTTGACGCCCCACATGAGCGTGAGGGCCAGCAACGCCCAGAGCTGGCGGCGGGAGATCACGGGGCCGAGCCGGCGCCGGGCCGCCCCAAGCCGGCGAGCGCCCCCTCGGGGGGCAGCTCCCACACGAAGTGGGAAAGCGTGGGGGTCATTCCTAAACTGCCACCGGGGCTTTGATCGCCGGGTGGCACTCGTATCCGACCACCTCGAAGTCTTCGTACTGGTAGTCGAAGATGGAATCGGGTCGGCGCTTGATGTTGAGCGTCGGGTAGGCGAAGGGCTGGCGGCTCAGCTGCAGTTCCACCTGTTCGCGGTGGTTGTCGTAGATGTGGCAGTCGCCGCCGGTCCAGATGAAGTCGCCCACG
>MEQJ01000005.1:1059-1183 GCA_001770165.1 Bdellovibrionales bacterium RIFOXYD1_FULL_53_11
GCACTGCTGCGCCACCATGTGGGTGAGCAGGGCGTAGCTCGCGATGTTGAAGGGCACGCCGAGGAAGATGTCGGCGCTGCGCTGGTAGAGCTGGCAGCTGAGTTTGCCGCGCCCACCGGGTTCG
>MEQJ01000005.1:1324-3473 GCA_001770165.1 Bdellovibrionales bacterium RIFOXYD1_FULL_53_11
CATTGGAAACCGCGCCCGCTGCCCCAATGGGTGGACGAACTGGTGGCAGACGAGACGGCCAGGGTCCGGACGTTGATTGAAAACCGCATGCCGTGGGCCGCTGCCGCGGAACGGGAACTCTGGAAAACGCGCATCGCAGCTCTTGCAAAAAATCTCGAAACCACCAAGGCCAGCGCGCGCGCGCTTTATGACGTCCTTGAAAAGCGCGATACCGCTGCCGCGGGCCGTGAATACGGCGTCTGGGCTGCGGCAGTGGAAGATGTCATGCGCACCATAGAGTGGAGCGTGAGCGAACATGACAAGATTCTGAAAAAATCCTTCGCACTTGCCGAGAGTCGCGTGAACTCGCTCCGCATGGCGCTTCAGGGCATTCTTGCCGTGGTGGTGTTGCTCTCGATGCTGCTTCTGTGGCTCAGTGAACGCGCGCTCCGTCCGCTTGCAAGACTCACGAAAATGGCACGGGAGATCGCCCTCAGGGGCCCCCGCAAGGAAGACAAGACCAACATGCCCGTGTTTGAGGTCGGACGCCGGGATGAGGTCGGAGAGCTGGCGCGTGAATTCCATAACATGGCCACGGCGCTCATTGAGCGCGAAAAAACCGTGGAGCAGCAACAGGTCCGGCTGCAGGAGCAGCACCGGCTTCTGAGGGAGGCTGAAAATCTTGCCGCGGTGGGAAGGATGTCCGCGCAGGTGGCGCACGAGGTGCGGAACCCCCTTCATTCGATCGGGCTTGAGGCCGAGCTTGCGGCGGAGCGCGCGCACGAACTCGGCGACATACAGCTCAAACAGTCGATGCAGTCGGTGCTCGCTTCGGTCGACAGGCTTGAAAAAATCATCGGAAATTATCTCAGGCTTTCGAGGCTTTCGGCGGGGGACAAATGCGTGTTTGATCTTGGCGAGGCGCTCGAAAACGTTCTTGCGATCTACGCGTCCGCCTGCGAAGCGCAGAGCGTGCGCGTGGACTGGTCGCGCGGCGAAGCGGCGAGCCTTGCCGTTTGCGCCGATCGCGAACTTGTGGAGCAGGCGCTCGGCAATCTCATGAAAAACGCGCTTCAATCATTGCAGGACGGCGGCACGAAAAATCCTGAAATCAGGTGGAGCATGGGCGTGTTTGAAAACGGCAGGGCCTGGATAAAGATCGAGGACAACGGTCCCGGCGTGCCGGACGGGTTGAAAGACAGGATCTTCACGCCTTTTGTGACATCAAAGGCGCAGGGAACGGGGCTCGGGCTTTCGTTTGTAAAAAAGGTTGCCGACGAGCATGGAGGCTCGGTACGGCTTGTCAGCGCGCCAGGCGGATCGTTCGAGATCGCGCTTCCGATGGCGATGCAGTCTGTTATGGAGGGTCCGCCGAATGGCCAGAATACTTCTTGTTGATGATGACCCGCAGGCCCTGGAATCGACGCGAAAGATCCTTGCTTACGCGGGCCACGACGTTGTAACCGCCTGCGACGGACAGGCGGCGCTTGAGCTGGTTCATACGCGCTTCGAGCTGGTGGTTACCGACGTGCGCATGCCGCGCATGGGGGGGCTCGATTTCCTGAGATTTTTATCCAATTCCGGCGAAGATGTTCCGGTGATTTTGATGACCGCATACGGCCGGGTCGAAGATGCGGTATGGGCCATGAAACTCGGCGCGGTCGATTTCATTACAAAGCCCTTCAGGCGCCAGACGCTGCTTGCCGCCGCGGATGCCGCTTTGAAGCGGAACTCCGCAAAGCAGAAGGTGAAAGATCATGAAATGACCGGCGGCTCGTCGCAGATGCGCTCGCTCCTGGATACGATAAGACAGGTGGCGCCGACTGCGGCCAGCGTGCTCATTACGGGTGAGAGCGGCACGGGCAAGGAGCTTGTTGCCAGGAAAATCCATGCCCTGAGTGCGCGCGCGCAGAAGAATTTCATTGCCCTCAACTGCGCGGCCATGCCGGAGCAGCTCATTGAATCCGAGCTGTTCGGACACGAAAAGGGCGCTTTTACCGGGGCAACGGCGGCCTCGGACGGTCTTTTTGTCGCGGCCTCGGGCGGGACCCTGATGCTCGATGAAATAGGAGACATGCCCCCCGGATTGCAGGCAAAACTCCTGCGCGTGCTGCAGGAGGGCGAGGTGAGGCGCGTGGGCGGCACCGTGTCCCGCAAGGTTGATGTCCGC
>MEQJ01000005.1:3493-5280 GCA_001770165.1 Bdellovibrionales bacterium RIFOXYD1_FULL_53_11
CTTTACCGGCTTGAAGTGATTTCGATAACGGTGCCGGCGCTGAGGGAACGGCCGGAGGACATAAAAGAAACCGCGATGCATTTTCTCCGCCTTTCGACAAAAAAACATGAAAAAAACATCACCGCCATTTCTGACGCGGCGATGTCAATACTTGTGCGCCATGCCTGGCCCGGGAATGTGCGGGAGCTTTCAAACGTCATCGAACGCGCCGTGGTTCTGGCCCGCGCCGCAAGCATAGAACCCGCGGATCTTCCGCGGCATATCCAGGGAGGGCATGGCGGGGCGCGCACCGGACCGGATGCCGCAACCGGGACGGTGATTCCGGTTCCGCTCGGAACCCCGCTCAAGCAGGTCGAGGAGATGCTGATCCGTAAAACCCTGGAGGCGACTGACGGCGACAAGAGCATGACCGCCCGGCTGCTTGGCATTCACTCAAGGACTATCTGCCGCAAGCTGGACAAACCGGTTTGACAATAACGCTATTGTGAAACGTGCCATTGAAGGACGCAGCGCGATCCGTCCGTGCCTGGCGAGTATTCGACTGCAATCCTGGTATCAAGTCCGTAGGCAAAACCCCGTGTCCACCCGGCATGAAGCGGGCAGAGATGCCCCGCCACGGCGCGGGTTTCGCTGAAGCGGCTCATGTGCGGGCAGCCCATGAGTTCGATTTCGCTTCTGGTCCGTGTTGAGCGTTTTTCAAGAAATGCCCTGGCCGGCGGGGGCGGGCACATCGGTGAATCCCTGAAGGCGGCAAGCGCATCTTGAATCAAGAGGGGACTGTGGTCGCGCGCGCTTCGCTTCCATCTGGCCATGGCAAAATCCCGGCCGCATTTCCATGATGCCTGTTCAAGCATGTTTATGGCGGCTCCGGCATCCTTTCCGGTGTTTCTTTCAAGAATGGCTGAAAGCGACCACGACTGGACAAGCCAGACCGTTTGTTCGAGCCTTGCCAGAAGATCGTCGGGAGCGGTGTCGTCGAGGAGGCTGTGAAACTCGGCGCCCGTCGGTGCGGCGGAGGTCAGCGGTTGGAGCATCCAGGCGGTGGTTGAGAGGTTGTCGTCAAGCCCGCGCCGCATGAGATGCGAAGGCCTTTCTATGTTGAGTTCGCGGAGCCATTCGAGCGTGATGGCATGAAGGCCGATTATGTTCTCATACCGGAAATGATGCGTGGCTGACGCAAGACGTGCATGCCAGGTTTGCTCCCGCATGGATAAATACTATCAGAAGGATGACAGCGCGGCCACCGCTTCTTCAAGCCGGTGCGCCTCGGCCATTTTGCGCCCGTGCATAAGCAGTATATCCGAAGCCATCTGCTCACAATAAGCGATGTCGCGGGGCAGCCAGAGACAGGTGGCAAGCTCGCTCCAGGTCGGGGCACCGGCCCCGTCGCACTGGCAGGAAAGCATGTCGGCAAGCAGCTTGTTTCCGGTCAGAAGCATCAGATTTGCGCCGCTTTCGGTGGCGAGCAGAAGGCCGTCGGATGGTGAACGGATGCGCTCGCATCTTGTTATCGGCTGGCCCCCGGGCAGCGAACCCTGAAGCTTGACCGATGGATGAGCGGCCGCATGCGTCCGTTCGGAGAGCGGCATTATTGAAATAAGCTCACGCCAGTTTACGGACCCGTCGGCACGGATGAGTTTGAGCAGGTTTTTGTTTGTAGAGTAATAATCCTCGAGCATGCGGGATGCTTCAACGAAAAGCCATGCGGCCAGATGGCGGCGTTCCGGGCCCCCGGTTTCCTGCAGCACGAGGCCGGAGGCATTTTCGGGAGAGCGGCGGAGCTCGGC
>MEQJ01000006.1 GCA_001770165.1 Bdellovibrionales bacterium RIFOXYD1_FULL_53_11
TTTATGATCCAGTTTGCGGGCGTCTTGTCTCTGCATAGAAACAGAGTACACCCTATCACAGATTATGTGAACTTACTTATGCACTGATTAGTAAGAGCTTAGCGTCAGGCTACCGCTTACCGCGGTGGTTATCCCGGTTCCTGACGAAAAACCCTGAACGCCGATTTGAAAGCTTCCGGCTGAATAAGCACTGCCGGAGTTGACGCTGGAGAACGTGGTCCCGCTTATTGAAGCGCCGGTTCCCGTGGTCATGCTTCCGTACGTTGACCCGCTTGGGATGCTTCCGCCGTAAATATTGTTGGAGCTGTTGATCTGAACGCTGGAGCCGGAAAATGAAATACTCTGACTGATTGGAATACAGGTGCCTGTTGATGTGGTGCCGCTCAATAAAATGCAGCTGCCGTTATAAAGGCCATAGCCCGACGAGCAGGTTCCCTGGAGCAAACATCCATAGGTCGAACTGTATACATAGCCTGTGGTGCAGGACGCGGATGTATTGCTTGATGTTGCCGTGGTGCCGGTACTTTCACTCGAGCCACAGCCTGACAGGATGAATGCCGCCGCAACCACCAGTGATGCCGTCATGTATCTGTTTGAAAACTTTTTCATATATCCTCCCCGGTATTTGCGGGCCCCTCTCTCCGGGCCCGCTACAGGATATTATTGCGAGCGGCGTGCCAATTGACCGTTGCCACAGGCGTTTCAATGGTTTTCCATACTCCGTGCTTGCTGCGGATTCTTTAAGCCGAAAAAAAGTGCAGGTATCGTTAATATATCGTGGAAAGTGTGGAAAAAGCCTGAAAACAGGTCGTTTTCAGTCAATCGTCAGTTTTTTGTACACCCCAGCGGCAACGTTATGGTTACTGGATGAAGGGAACAGCCCCTCTGGTAAAAAGAGTGTACACCGGAATCCGGTTTTTTCCGATCAAGCATACCAAGAGATCTACAGTACAATGGACTGAACCATAAAAAAACTTTCACTTTTAAATTTGTATTATCTAAATTCTGTATTTTTGTGTTAAATTTGTACCCGATGAGTCCGTTTATATTAGAAATATCTGTTCATGCAACGGGACGATTGAAGTTGAGAAAAATATCACGTAGCCTCGTTCGACGATGTATTGTTCGGGGTGAGTTGATAGAAGTTCGTCCAAGCGGCAGGCAAATAAGGCGACTTCGTATTGGAAACCGCACTCTTGAGGTTATTTACATTAACCGTCCAAATGGATTCATTCTTGTGAGTAGTTATTGGGAAGGGGAATATCCATGAAAGTTACACGTGATAAAAAACTAAATGTTGCTTATGTTCAATTTCGCAAAGGAATAGCAAATAAAACTGTTAAATTGCGCAACGGGTTGCTTATGGATGTTAATAAACAAGGGCAAATTATCGGTATCGAAGTGTTGTCCTTGCTCGAAACAGCTCCAAATTTGAAAAGAATAAAGAAAATTCGCTAACCATTCTTAAGGCTAGTAACAACCATGAAAACATATACAGGCGAATTTAAAAAACAGGCTGTAGAGTAGCTAATAGTCACACAAAATGGAGGACTTTTACTATATTGACTGCCTTTCAAACGCCGGGACGGTAAAACCTTTGGGAGTCACGCCGCTTGAAGCGGCGGTTTACCTAACTGAAATTAAACTTACTGGCCTGTCCTTCGGGGGATAAGCCTTAAAGTTTAATTTTTCGAAACTTTGCGGATTATCCTCCACCTTCCATGCCGCCCGCAAGCATGTGCCCGCTGCCATCCGGTGAATATTGAAAAACGGTATCCAAGAACAGCAACAACGACAGCCGTTACAACTCAAATTGTCTGTAAAAAGGGCTTTTCAAACGGCGCATCATAAGATCGCTGCCTAAAGCTGACTGTTACCTTTCCAAGGAAAGCCTACACCCCAGCGGCAACGTTATGGTTACTGAAGCGCCAACCACCAGGCCGACGCCGTCCAGCCGGTTGCAGACGTGTACGCTTCCGCCATGCAAGCCGGCTATTGTCTTCAGGATCACCGAACCAAGACCAATCGAGACTCGGCCCGCGCCCGAAGTTTCGATCGATCTGGTGATGCGCCGGGTGCCGTACGATTTAATAACATCGCCGGACATGCCGGGACCGTCATCGCAGATGGTTATTGATATTTCAGCATCACTCGTCACTGATGCCGAAACGGTGACTTCACTTTTCGCGAAAGAAAACGCATTTTCGAGGGCATTGCGAAACATCCGGCACAAAAGATGATCATTCCCGAAGATCTCAATGTCATGGGCGGGAAAATCCTTCGACACCCTGATGTTTTTTCCCACAAATTGCTGTTGTTGAACAATGCCGTCTGTTTCCGTGTCAAGCAAGTCGATTATCGGCACTTCCTGCTGGCTTGCGCGATAGCGCGGTTCATCGGCAAGCGCCAGAACCAGAAGATCCTCGACAAGACGTTCAAAGTAACCGACCTCCTTTTGTGCCAGGCCTATAAGTTCAGCATGCAATTCTTCGGTCATTGTTTGATGTTTCGTTGAAATCGTATCAAGCATTGTTCTTAATGATGCAATCGGGGTTCTCAGGTCGTGCGCCAGTTCCTGCAGCAGGTTCATGCGCGCTGATTCGGTGTTTCGCAGTCTTTCAACAAGCCGCTCGATCTCATCAGCCATGAGATTGAACCGGTTCATTGCCTGTCCGATTTCGTCCATGCGTTTTACAGGAAAGCGGGCTTTGAGGTTTCCTCGTTGCAATTCGCCAAGGACAAAATCCGCTGATCTGATCTGTCTGTTGAGCGTTCTGAAAAGAAGCAAAAAAGAAAGCCCCACTCCTATGAGGATCGACCCCACAAGCGAGCCTATCGAAAACAGCAGCCCGCTCAATGGCGGTTTGGGCATGAAGGTTTTGTCAAAATCGATAAAAATATACTGCGCCGGAATTCCGCGCAGCCGGACAATTTTACGGGGCGGACCGGGCGGACGTCCTAGATGCGGCGGACCGGGCATGAATTTAGGCTGACGTTTTTCGTCGACCGAAACCGATTCGTATGCGCCATATGGCAGCTTTATTTTTGACCAGTCAAACGGCAATTCCGCGCCGGGCGGGTATAAGACCGCGCCTGAGCCATCGATCAGGCTGAATTCGAGCGGAAAATTTCCAGCGACCAGTTCGTTCAGTTCCTTCGTGGCGTTGACGCGGTTTTTTAAATCAAGACGGTCGATGATTTTTGCAAAAAAATCCGGCGTTTCCATTGCCGGGTGTTTTGGAAAACTTCTCATGATCCCGTTAAAAAAGAATCCAAGCACGACGAACAAAAACACAACGCCGGTTGTGATCAGATAGTGTTTTTTGAAGAGAAACTTGATCAGCATAGTTTCTCCAGTCTGTAACCAATGCCATAGACAGAGCTGATTCTGATGGTTTTTATTCCGGCCTTGCGAAGTCGATTCCGGACATGGCTTATATGGGAATCAATAGTGCGGTCAAAGATATCTCCATCCCTGTTGATGGCGGCAATCAGCGTTTCGCGCTTGATGACTTTTTCCGAGTTCCTGACGAAGTAGCTGAATATGTCAAATTCGCGCGGATTGAATTCAATTTCCCGGTCATTGAAGATCACGCGTCTTTGATCGAGAAGAACATGAATATCCCCGTATTGAATCTGGCTTCCCGGGTTTTGAGTTTCCTTCAGGGCTGTTTTGATGCGGGCAAGCAGCTCCTTGTTGCCGAAGGGTTTGCGGATATAATCGTTTGCGCCCGCCTGCAATCCTGCAACAACGGCGTTTTCATCGGTTTTTGCGGTCAGGATCAGCACAGGGGTGTCCGTTTGAGCGCCAGCCAGACCGGGCATTGATCCACCCCGGAGCATTTTTAAAAAATCAAGGCCGTTGCCATCAGGAAGATTAAGATCAAGCAGCATCAGATCAATATTTTTATTCTGGCAGGCAATGGCCGCGGATTTGAGATCATGCGACCAGTCCACCCCGAATCCTTCGAGTTCAAGAAACACGACGAGGCCGCGGCCAAGTATGGGGTCATCTTCGATCAAAAGAAGGTTGCTCATGATTTCCTTCCATTTGTCAGTATATCATTATCGGCTAAAAACCTCTTATGGCTCCTCCGCCCAAGCTGTATCTGGAGTTGTAATTGGAACTGGAATATGGGTTGTAATATATCGAGCTGTAACCATATGCGCTGCTGCCGGAGTTCATGTATGGATTGTAGTAGCCGGACATACTGTAACCGGAATTCATATATGGACTGTTGTAACCACCCATCATGCCCATGCCACCGCCCATCATGCCCATGCCACCGCCCATCATCCCCATGCCTCCACCCATCATGCCCATGCCACCGCCCATCATGCCCATGCCTCCACCCATCATGCCCATTGGGTTCGACATTTGCGGGTTGTTTTGATTTCTTTTTGGTTTTTTGTTTTTTGCGCATTTTTCCATTTTTTTCTCAATTAATTCCTGCAACTCATCTTTGATTTCCGAATCCAGCTCAATGGATTCTCCGGGCCTGCCTTTTCCGGGTGGACGCGAAAACTTTTCCAGCATGTCGTCAGGACTCATGTCGTCTTGATCGGGCTTGGGACACGGCATTGATCTGATTTTCGAGGCAATTCTTTTTTTCAGTTTTTCTTTTTGTTCGGGATCATCTGGAAATTGTCTTGGCCTGATATCACTTGGCGTTACTTGCGGAGCGCCCGGCTTGTTTTTACACGATTGCTCGGCAATTTTTTTCAATTGTTCAATGTATTCCTTGCAAACCGTATTGGGTTGCTGTGAACAGGCCGTACCGGTAGGG
This sequence comes from Bdellovibrionales bacterium RIFOXYD1_FULL_53_11, assembly GCA_001770165.1. Lineage (GTDB taxonomy): Bacteria > Bdellovibrionota > UBA1018 > UBA1018 > UBA1018 > XYD1-FULL-53-11. The sequence goes on from MEQJ01000006.1 coordinate 4,788, forward strand.
GATGTTACCTGCTTGCAATCCGAACAATTTGTTTCCTGGCTGGTCTTCAGTGCTTTTTCAAGCTTCTCCCTGAATGCCGGTTCCTTCAGGCCTTCGGGGCCGGATTTATCCAATTGCTCCTTGATCATTTTTTTTATTGCCGGATCATGTTTTTCAAACGCTTGTTTGAGAAGACTGTCGTTTTGTACAAACGGCGGAGGCCCGTCCGGACGACGGTCTTTGTTTGCGTGATCCGGACCACGTGGCGGGGCCGGCGGTTCCGCCATGCTGCTTCTCTCAGCAATGACAAGCAGTAACAGTGTTGCGGCAAGACAGATTTTTAGTCGTTTTAACATTCTGTTTCTCCTACAAAGACCCCCAGCAAAATTGTTCCCATATTAGTAGAGTAAAATAGTATGGTTTAGGAATTATGGAAAGCTAACCACTTATATATATTGACTTTATTGGCCGTCCTTACACCCGGGCTTTCAGGTGCGGAGCCAGGCGATTATTTTCTGAAATATATTTTTATGTCCGTGCGAGGCACATAATCCGAACGGACAGGGCTCGTCACCCGGAAAATCGCGGCACATCTGGGGCCGGTATTCATAAATCGCGCAGTCACCGTTTTTTTTGAGATGCTTGCAGGTGTAAAGCCATTCGCCCTTTATTTCCCTGATCGGGACCAGCATGGGGGCAAGAAGATAAATATCCTTTATGGTGGACGTTGATGGATTCTTGCGCCACCTCCTGAAATCCTCCCAAATTTCTTCGTAGCTGTTTTCAACTGCAAAACCGCGGCAGCAATGCCCTGTGCAGCGGGGGTTGGTTTCTTCCTTCATCGATACGCACAGTGTAGATGCAAAATTATAAAAGTCCACACATCGCAAGCCGCTCCCTCAGCCTGTGCACGGAATCAAAAACTTTCATGTTATCTTTTTGATTTTTCAGCGTAAGGATTTTTTCAGAATTTGAGGCCATCAATCCTTATGTGGAAGCCGTCTTTTCACCTGTTCGGCGAGGTGCTTGAAATTGTCCTGGGAGACGACCTTACGTCCCGATTTTATTTCAAGCCGACGCCTTGCGCCGCCGGCTATTTTTCCACCTTCGATCGCCGCGTGTTTATTTTGGTGGAACCCTTGGGCATCGCGGTTGCGGGCAATTTCTGTGGTGGAAGCTTCGCCGAGCATGGTGAAAATCAACTCAAGATCGTTCATGTGGTCGCGCAGATTGTCGGTTGGGCGATCAAGTTTCTTGTGCGTTTTGTACTGTGTCGGCGTCATTCCAAAAGTGGCTTTGCTGATTTCGGCGGTAAGAATGGAATACTCGGTCTGCTCTTTGACTCCGCGCTTTTTCCATTCGTTGGTGAGTTCGTCGCGGATGGCAATGCCGCGCACGCGTTTTTCGATCCATTCATTGCTGTAACCCTTGGCCTTATAGATCTCGCGCATGCGCTTCCCGGCAAGTTCGGGATTCTCGATCTCTTCGAGGCGTTCGTATCCAACTTTTGCGAGCCATCGTTTGAAGGGCTCGGCTTTTGGTGATGGAATGGATTGGATGATTCTCAGTAACTGTTCGGCGCTAGAACAGTCTTCCGCACGGAGTTTCCCGTCGGCTGCCGGAATTTTCAACCCGTGACAAAACGTCACGAGTTCAGGTTCGCGCTTTTTCACCTGCCGCCAATACGCTTTGGGATCGAGACTGTCCGTCAGGATTGCAATGACGTCCGATACGGAAAAATACCATTTCTTTTCGTTTTCGACCCAAATCGAACGGACCTGTTTCGATTCAAACAGTTTGATATTTTTCATCGTGATGGCCTTTTATCTCAAATAAGGCAATATGACAATAATATAATTAAAACAAAGAGTTGGAGTCCAAAAATCGGACTTCGTGGTCATCTTTTTAGTGTGTGCAGAACGGTCAGTCCTTGCGTGGAAGCCGACGTTTCCCATTTTCAGTGAACTGCTTAACCCGGCCTTGTCATTCACTACGAATATCGCCCCAATCACGCAACCGTAACGGACGTTCTTGAGGATCGACTCGATGTGGGGTTCGTCACCAAGAAACCGGCCGATCATGAACTCAATTCAGAAGTCGTGGATCATGAACAGCTTTGTCTTGTTCTTCCGAATCTACAAGAAGACTGCAGCTTTGGAGGATTGAAGCGCCTGGGCTTCATCAACCATCCTGACGGATTTCACCATGCATCACGGCTTCTTCATCTCAATTTCCCTAAACAGTTTCGTTCAATGAATGACATTCCAATCAAAGGCTTCAATAATCAGATCACCCGGATTCCAGAGCCCGTGGCGTTAGGAATGGGATTCACAGCGGCCCGTGATACAGTTCGACGGCTTCATAGATGGGTGCCATTGATTTACCCGCCAAAGACTTGATCCCGTAGAACACCCAAGCAGACGAGTTGCCTTCTTCCGCTCCATTCAGATCTTCTTCGGAAGGGATATCGGCGGCAAAAACGCAAATGCCCTTTTGGCCATCAAGCAGTTCTTGGATTTCATCTATTTGCTGGTGACAGTTCTCGTATGAAAACCAGCCGGGGGATTCAAAACGATAGTATAGCCCTTCATGGCTGACGTCCATGACCGCATAGAAACCCATTCCATCCCTTTCTTCGGGATCAATCAAGTTCCAACTTTGATCTGACTCGTGATCCCGACAATCCAACGTCATGGAATCCGCCGGGAAACAGAGCCAACGATTATAGGATTTCCACGAAGGGCCGTCCCCGACTACGGAATTCAGTGCTGGATGGTCCTGGTTTTCCATCATGATGTAGTCTTCGTTATCTAAAATACCGTATCTATCGCTCAAATCGTTGTGGGTCATCGAGAGGTTGGGCAGGGCACAGGCGAGCGATACGAGAGTCATAAGTCGGCTTGGTGCGGTCATTTTTTGAGCCTTTTGTAATACTCATCAAACTTGTGCATCTGTGGATTCTGGGGATCATCGTCATAGTCCTTGAATTCCGCGACGGCGTCCCGCCATCCTGTCGCGCTACCAATCTTTGAGCGTGCGATCTCCTTTTTTCGAAATAGCCAGCGGATGCCAGCCGCGATATTCAGATTCGGATCATCCAGCTCATTGTCATCCACATTCACGAGAAAATCTCTTAACTCTCCTGATTCGTCTTTGAGTATTTCCCTGGTTTTTGAGGTGATTTGCATCAAACCGCGCGCTCGCCTTGGGTTTTTTCCCGGCGGTCTGGCCTTGGGATTGAACCCGGACTCTGTAGCGATGAGGGCTTTTACGAGATCCGGATCCAGTGGGTCTTTTTCGCCAAGGACCTCGTTCCAATAACGTGTCCAGCCTCGGATATAGGCGTCAAAATCATTGCCCTTGTCGAAACCCAACGAATCCGCCTTCGGCGGCCCCGAGAGCGTCAAAAAGTAGCGTTCTGCAATGGCAATAAGCTCTTCCGGATAGATCTGGTCCAGGCCGGAACGATTGTCCACGCATGTCGCATGATGACGGCTGCCGCTGACCAGTGTTCCATCGCTTCGTGTATACGCGCTTTGCGAGTGGGCCTTTCTGTAATGTTGTCCGAGTGGACACAAACGCCATGGATGGGGCGGTCCATGACGTTGTCTTTGCTTCTTTGGAGATTTACAGGATTTCTTCTTCCTTTGCGCCATCTAATCTCCTCGGATTAATTTTCGTCGTTTCTGCTCAGTCAGATGCTTATAGCTTGCCTTTGATACGACTTTACGTCCAGATTTTTTCTCGAATCGTCTCCTGGCTCCTCCGGCGATTTTTCCGCCCTCGATCACGGCGTGCCTGTTTTGGTGGAGGCTGGTGCCTGCATATCGGACTGCGATCAGTCTTGTTTGCCTAGACCAATCACTTGTTTCCTGGGAACTGCCCTTTCTGACATCAGCTCTCTGATAGCATCAAAGACAATTTTGAATTGGTGATCATATTTTTTCTCAAGCTCGGTAAGTTTTCGAGCCAGGTTTTTATGAGTCAGCAGCAATTCCCTGATTTTGACGAACGCTCTCATGATCTGGACGTTAACCATTATCGCTTGGCCGCCCCTCAGGACGCTCGATAGCATGGCGATTCCTTCCTGTGTAAAGGCATATGGCAGAGTCCGACGGCCACCCCTGCCTTCAGTTTTTGATATGCCAATTTGGCATTTCAAAGATTCAACTTCCTCGTCAGAAAGTTGAAACGTGAAATCACTGGGAAAACGATCAATGTTTCTTCGAACCGCAACATCAAGCTTACGAGCCAGGTCTTTATGTGTTAGTAGCAGTTCTCTGATTTTTACGAAGGCCCTCATGATCTGGATATTGACGTAAACAGCTTCTTTGCTGCTTAGAACCGAAGAGAGCATAGCAATCCCTTGCTCCGTAAATACCAAAGGAAAATATTTTCGATGCTGCCCATGTTCTGATCTTAAGGTGCCAATTTGGTACCTTAAGATTTCGAATTCCTCCTCAGTTGGCTGAAACATGAAATCATCGGGAAAACGGTCGATATTTCTGCGAACTGCACGGTTTAACATTTTCGTTTCGACCCCGTAGAGACTGGCAAGGTCGCTATCCAGCATGACCTTCTGTCCTCTGATCATGTAGATCTTATTTTCAATTACAGCAGATGTGGTGATTAAAATCATTGAATCGAGTTTTTTTGACGCGCATCTGAACCAAAAGGTGGCGACCACCTTTTGGTGGAGCCGATCGGGATCGAACCGACGACCTGTAGCTTGCAAAGCTACCGCTCTACCAGTTGAGCTACGGCCCCACGCTGCTGTCGCGATCCACGGGGACATGCACCGGTTTTCCGGCCTTGCCGCCAAGGATCAACTCGGCGCAATAAAGATAGCGCCGCAAAAGCTGATAGGTCTGGCTACCAGACAGATACAACAACATCAAGAACAGCGCCAGCCCAACAAACTGCGAAAGATCATTTGTCGTCGTCTCCACCCAGCCAAACACCGCGTGCCGCTCCCAGGCAACCGAAGGACGCGGATCGGTGATCGAATCTATTCCCTGCATGATCAGAAAAAAAACGGCGCCGGCAAGCGCGGTGATATATCTGTTGCGATGTTTCATTATGTCGAGATCGATACCGAAGCTGTCCACGATCCACCGCCACCCCGTCGCGTCCGCCGGAACGGCCCGGCCCATTCCTTCAATCACCTTTTCGCGCCACTCGCTTTCCTTGATGGTCTGGCCAAGCGCGACCGAAAGCCCCCCCTTGCGGAACACGGCGGGCAGCTCCCGCAGAACCTCGGAACTGAGATAATAAATCGAATACGCCACCGGAAACACCAGCACCATCCAGTCGGTATATTTTTTGGCCGTAACCGGGATGACGCCCTTCTTGACGAGGATCAAAAAAGTTATGGTGAACACGGCCGGCAACAGGAAACACCATAAAAACACGCTCAGCATCCTGCGGTTCATCACCCGGCGCTCGCGCAAATTGTCGATGCGGACGAATTCGATAAAAGCCTTGTAGGAATCCTGTCTATTCGTGATCATCCCTGTCCACCACCCTCTCGTTAATCCTCGAAATCGAAAGTGCTCTTCCCGTCGCCTCGTCGATCTCAACAACCACCGCATTCACGCCGCCGATCCCGTCGGCGGGCTCGTACTTGATGTGCCGCTTGGTCATGAATCTGCGGATCGAGATTTCTTTTTTGATCCCGATCACGGAATCAAAGCATCCGCACATCCCCACGTCCGTGATCATGGCCGTGCCGCCCTTCATGATGTGATTGTCTGCCGTCTGGACATGGCAATGCGTGCCGATCACGGCGCTTGCCTTTCCGTCCATGAAATACGCGAAGGCCTGCTTCTCGCTCGTGGCTTCGGCATGAAAATCAATCACAACACACTTCACGCCCAGCGTTTCCATGCCGTAGGACTCGTTGTCAGCCGCCCTGAACGGGCAATCTATCTCCTCGATGAACACGCGCCCCATCGCCTGGATGAGCCCGAGCCTGAGGCCGCTCCGGCGCGCGCACTCGATGATGACCGAGCCGCGCCCCGGCGCCTTCTCGGCGGGCGTGTCGGGATAATTGGCCGGCCGGATCACCCTCGGGGTCGCCTCCATGAGCTGTACGATCTGCTTCTGGTCCCAGGTGTGATTGCCCATCGTCAGGGCATCAATGCCAAGATCCAGAAGCTGGCGGCCCATCTCCGGCAGCAAGCCGTTGCCATGCGTGGCGTTCTCGGCGTTTGCGATGACAAAGTCGGGGGAAAATTCCCGCATCAGGCGCGGAAGTGCATATTTTACGGCCTCACGCCCGCTTCGTCCGACAATGTCGCCAAAAAAAAGAACCTTCACTTTGCCCCGGTCTCCCCCTTGAATTCGGCTTCAATCATGGACATGAGCTTGCGGGATTTTTCATCAAGCGCCGTTTTATGTCCTGCGGCGCGACGCTTGGCCTGGACATATTCCTCGGCCAGCGCCAAAAGTGCCAGAAGCGCGACATGGTGCGGAGCGCCCGTCTTGCTGCGTTTCTCGGAATCCCCGAGCAACCCCGACACCATTTCAATCACTTCACCGACGATCTCGGGGTCTCCTGCTGATTTGAGGGCAATGCGCTGACCCAGCAACTTGATTTCCGTAGTGGTCTTCATGAATAAAAGATTATCACCTTGCACGCCATTTCCAAGCGCCAAAAAGAGCCGAAAGTTCGCGAAGAAGCAGCGCCGCAAAGAGCGCAAGAAACGCCAGAAGCAGGATTTTGAGCCAGCGCGGTTTGGACCTGGTCGCGGTCACGGGCTCACCACCACGGTATCAACCGACAAAACGCCCGGAATTTTTTCCAGAACCGGTTTGAGAACCGCCCCGTCGCCGGCGGCCGCGATCACGACATTCTCAAGCTTCAGGCGTTTTTCGATGACCGCATTGACGTCATTTCGAGCCAGTCCGGAAAGCTTCACGTCATACTGCCGGGCTGTCATGAAGGGCGCGCCGCCAAGCACTTCGGCAACGCGCAGGTCAAGGCGTTTTGAAGGCGTATCGATGTTGAAGGCGTAGCGCCCGGACAGCGCATCGCGGGCGGCCGCAAATTCATCTTCGGAAAGCCCCTTTGAAATCCAGGCCTCCAGCAGCTCAAAAGCCTTTGGCAGCGCCCTGGCCGCATGAACCGCCGAAGGATATGTATACAGCGAAAACAGTGTTTGAGACGACTGGCTTCTGTAAAGCTGTTCAAATCCGCTGTATGCGCCGTATGTCCAGCCGTTTTCGACCCGGAGCACCCGGATGAGCCGGGAAGTGAAATCCGCCCCGAACACGAAATTACCGACCTCAAGCGCCATCATATCCTTGTCACCAGGGGCAACCCCGGGAAGAGCGATGAAAAGCGGCGTCGTTGACATGTCCTGTTTTTCAACAATCACCGCCCGGCGTCCGGTCATCACCGGGGCAGGAACAGAACGGGCATCAAGAGTTCCGGGAGGCAATACGGACATCGCCGCACGGAGGGCTTTTTCGGCTTCCGGCACGGCATACGGCGACACGCAGGCAACCAACATGTTCGACCGGACGTATCTCTCGCGATGAAACGCCCGGAGAGCCCAAATGCCCGCGGCATCAACCCCGGCAACAGTCCCTTGCGTGGCGTTTGCCGCCTTGTGACCGGCAAACGCCGTTCCGAGCGCCGCCATGGCGGCCAGTATTTTCGGCTGCTGCATACGCGTCAGGAGTTCGCCCTTTACAATCCCCTTGAGGGTTGCAACCTCGTCATCGTCAAACGCGGGGGCACTCATGATCTCTGAAACAAGCATCATGAAGGCATTAAAATTCACGGCTATGACGGAGCCTGTAAAAACAGTGATCTCCCGGTCGGTTCGCACTTCGAGCGAACCACCGATGCTCTCGACGGCTTCGGTAAGGCGCGGATAGTTTTTTGTCTGCGTACCGCGAAGCATCGCGCGTGCGACAAGATTTGCCAACCCCGGCATATCGTCCGGATCCGACAAACTTCCGGAGCGCACGATCACCTGCACCACCGCGTTTTTCATCAGCGCGTCCTGTTCGATTACAAGAGCCGGAGCCGCTGATGTTGAAAAAGTGTTTCCAGTTGCTGCTGTTATCATTGCAAGTGCTCCTGCCAGTAAGGCCGGTTTGCGCGGGTTCATTTGCTTTTTCCAATGACAACCGTCCGGTTTGACTGGACCAGATATTTTGCTGCGGCGGCTTTTACCGCATCCGGCGTGATTTTTTCGGCGGTGCTGACAAAATAAAACGCATAAAGAGGCGTGCCCGCAGTGATGATATATTCACCCATGAAGCCGGCAAGCGATTCATTGCCGTCCCAGCTCTTGTACACCGAAAGCAGGAACTGGTTGCGCGCACGCATGACCTCGCCGGAAATATCATTGGCCGCATCCGCAATACGCAAAAGTTCCGAATCCATCGCCGTCAACAATTCGTCCGGCGCATGCCCCTTGCGGACTTCGGCAGAAATCGTGAAAAGTCCCGGGTCCTTCAGCATGACAAGCTCTCCGGAGACATTCACCGAAAGTCCGGCATTAACCCACTTGGAGCTGAGAATGGACCCCTCGCCGGAGGTAAGCATGGATTGGAGGATCATGAGCGTCGGCATGTCCTGGTGCGTGGCCTCTGGAACATGATATGCGATAAGTATTTTTGGCTGCTCAAGTTGCGCGTGTTCAAACGAGACGCTGCGCATGGCGGTCTGCGCCGGCTCGACCGGCGGCCTTTGATGCCCGAGCGGCTGCGGCCGGCAAGTGCCATAGTATTTCGTGATGAGGCTCATCGCGTGCACCGGGTCCACGTCGCCCACGATCAGTATGGTCGCGTTGTTGGGCGCATAATAAGTCCTGTAGAAATATTCAGCCTCCTCCTTGCTGAAGCGTTTGATCTCCTGTTCGGTGCCGATCACGGAATACCTGTAGGGATGCAGGGTATAAGCCGTCTCAAACAGAAGTTCGCTGGCAACATTGCCCGGGTCGTCCTTGCCCATCGCATATTCGCCAAGCACCGCGCCGCGCTCGGTGTCGAGCAGCTTCTGGTCGATCACGATGTTTGCCATGCGATCGCTCTCAAGTTGCATCACAAGTTCGAGGTGTTTTGAAGGCATGCTCTCGAAATAATTCGTGCGGTCGAGCCAGGTGGTTGCGTTTTCGTTGCTGACGCCGTTGCGGGTCAGAATCCTGTCAAACTCCCCGTCCGGCGTATTTTTTGTTCCGCGGAACATCATGTGCTCGAAAAAATGCGCAAGTCCCGTGGCATTCAGTTTTGGGTCCGTTTTCTCATCCTTCGATCCCACCCGAAACCACGTCTGGAAAGTGAACACCGGCGCATTATGATTTTCGACAATATAAATTTGCAGACCATTAGGCAGCTTGCCGCTGTGCATTGGCAACCCATTGGGCAACGTGGTTGTCGTGACTGTCGAGGTTGTCATTGTTGTCATTGCCATGGCTCCGATCAAAGACGCAACTGACGAAAAAACGGAAAGGCTCATAAGCACATTGGGATACACCATTAAAAGGTGTCAGACAACTTTTCGTATACGCAATGAGTCATTATTGCGTTACGCCTTAACTATTCGTATGTTACGCCGATTATTTCAAATTCGGCCTCACCCTTCGGGGTATGGGCGACCACCACATCACCCTCATTGGCATTCAGAAGCGCCTTGGCCACGGGCGAAATCCAACTGATATGTCCGCGCGCAGGATCAACCTCGTCAACGCCGACAATCTTATAAATCTTTTTAACGCCGTCCTCACCCGCCAGCTTGACGGTGGCACCGAATAATACGCGGGTGCCGCTTTGTGTGGCGGGATCGATGATCCTGGCGGACTCAAGGCGCCTGGAAAGGAACCTGATCCTCCGGTCAATCTCACGAAGCCGGCGCTTGCCATAAATATAATCGCCGTTCTCGCTGCGATCACCGTTGGACGCCGCCCAGGCCACCACGCGCACCACCTCCGGCCGTTCCACATGCAACAGCTTGTGCAGCTCATCGCGCATGCGCGCGGCACCGGGCGGGGTGATGTAATTTACAAAACCCTGCGGCATCCGCTTTTCTTCGGGCGCATCGCCTTCATCCTCATCAAGCGTGCCGTCGCCTTCTTTTACAAATGCCTTGTTCATTTGATCACGATCCCCGGATCGTATACATCAGGACCAAAAAAGTCGAAGAATATTTGAACAACATCGATATAGCGGCGAATACTATGCCAATCTGAAAGAAGACGACCGCCTCGCTCTTTCGTCCGATGGTTCGGACTTCTATATCAAAAGAAGCGGGCCATTTGTTTGCGCCGGAATAAATTTCGTGTTTTAAAGCCAGATGCTGATGAAAACCACTTGTGCGCATCGCCGACCCGCATTACCTCATTAAATATGTAGATCTGTCGAAGAAGGAGCTCTGATCCCTTTAAGGCTGTGTAACAGCATTCTGGTCCAGAGTAACTGCAGTCTGTGCCAGCAAACGGCCGTTTACAGATGCGCCAGTCCCGAGAATAACCGCTGTCTGGCACAGTACTATCCCTTCGAAGTGGGCTGTTGTTCCAATCATGAGCTGGCCAAAGGTCTGCCAGAATACATTCTTGGCCAATGCTCCACCGGTCAGGTTGACCCTGGTACCGGAAGCCTGGGTAACGCCTCCTGCAATCTGGAATATCCAGACATCATTTGGTCCACCGTTGAACGTAACATCCGTTGTTATCAGAACATCGGTACCCCACTTGTAGAGGCCTGGAGCAAGAGTCAGTCCACCGATTTCTCCGGCTCCGAGTTCGGTATGGTCGGGTGTAGTCCGTCCGGCAGCATCAGTATAAGCAGTTTCCATGTTGCTTATTGCTGTTGTCAGATACGACGGCGTTGGAGATGCATAATCGGCTGCATAGACCATTCCAGTTACCTGGTCGGAGGATGAATACAGATTGCTCGCATCAACTGTGAGCGAAAACCCGGTAATGGCAGTAGAATCGATCGGACTCACTCCAATGTTGCCTGTAATCGCGGATGTCGGAACCGTATCGATTCCAGATTTTGACAGGATCACAAAATCTCCTGCAAGCCCGAGGGTTACAGGGTCTGGTCCCAAAGCGATGCCAGAACCTGTCGTAAAGCTCCATGTAAAATCATTTACAAGTGCATTACCGGCCAGATCCTTCATGCCTGTTGTGACAACGACATGATACATCGTATTTAGTGCAAGATCTGCAAGTGGCCTGAATGTCGCTGTATTCCCAACGTAGGTAACCGCACCAGACACAGGATTTGTGCCTGGTCCAGACACCAAGAAGGTTGTCGTGGATACTGTAGTCGAATCCATTGCCTCTGAAAAAGTCGCTACGACACTCCTGTTGATGGGCACTGAGGTTGCGTAATTCATGGGATTGACGGACTTGACCACTGGTGCTTTGGTGTCAGAAATCGAACTGGTGGTAAAACTCCAGACATGGCCAGCAACCATGGCATTGTCTGCCATGTCTGCTGCGTCCTTGGTGATTGTAGCCGTATAGACCGTATTTGCTGCAAGATCACTTGCGGGCTTGAATGTTGCGGTGACGCCTGCATAAGCCACAGTCCCTGGAACAACCATTCGCCCCTGCTTCAGCTTGAACGACGCACTTGTGATGGTAAGCGGATCCATTGCCTCTGAGAAGGTCGCGGTGACACTTCTGTTGATGGGCACTGAAATCGCGCGATTGGCTGGATTGGTCGACTGCACCACTGGTTCCGTAGTGTCAAATTCCGAGCCGGTCGTGAAGCTCCATTCGTAGTTCTTGGGGAGAGCATTGCCTCCCAGATCCATGGCTCCGGTCGTGATTGTAGCCGTATAAACCGTATTTGCTGCAAGATCCCGCGCAGAATGAAAAGTTGCGGTAACACCGGTACAAATCACTGTCCCGGGAATGAGCGTTGATCCATGCATCAGTGTGAACGTCTCCTTTGTAAGTGTGGTCGGGTCCATTTCCTCGCTGAATGTTGCAGCGATCGTACCGTCGATTGCCACACCCTTTGCGGCATTCAATGGCACGGTAGAGCTTATGGAGGGGACCTTCGTGTCCGTGTCCTCGTGCTGAGGGCACCCTGTGATGAAAGCGCCAATCAAAAATGCTGCAAGACAGATTTTTATAGTGGCTCGAAAAAATACTGGTTTCATTTGAGATATCTCCTTGTTTGCGTGACACATTATTTTTACTAGGCGCATCAAATATCGTGCGCCCATTAATTTACAATGAAGAGCATGTGAAGAAAAACTTATAACTTTCGTAAATCATCAACCTGCCCGCATTGACATGAGAAAGCGTGATCTCAGGGTGCGTGACAATCAAGAGACGCTGTTTCAGGATTGAGGCATCTAAAAACATCTTGCAAGGCTTTGTAAGTCCTGTACTTTCTTGTTAAAGGGGTTACATTCAATTTATGTCCCATCTCATCAGGCGTTTTGCTTGTTGTGTGTTATTGTTTGTGGCTTTTATCCAGAATTCAGCCAGTGCTACTTCCGATAACGAACTTGCCACCAATCGCGAGATAGTGCGCACGTTTGCCTCTTACCATCTGTCCCGCAGTGATTTTGCAGCTGCGCGTGATGCGCTCACTGGCCACCTTGCGAGTGATTCGCAGGATTTTGAGGCCTGGAACCTTCTTGGTCTTGTGCATTTGAAGGAAGGCAACCCCAAAGCGGCAGTGCCCGTCTTTGAAAAAGCCCTGGAAAATGCGGGCGTGTCGCAGAAGGGCCCGCTTTATTACAATCACGCAGATGCCCTGGCAAGAAGCGGCAGGTGGGATAACGCAAAAAAATCACTCGAGGCATCGGCAAAATTCGCCGAAACAAACGATGCCGCCGAAGATGCCATAAAACAGGGGCGTTCTGGTCGCGCGCTGCCACCCCTGGTTTTCTCGCGCCCTGCAGAATTCAAGCTGTCAACAGGGCTGGTCACTGGTTACGACAACAATGTTTTGCTGATGTCGGATGCTGCGCTGGCCACGGCGATTCCAACACGTGTTGGCGCCCCTTATGTAAATCTTTCGGTTGCGTCAGCATATCAAAAGGGTGAAGCAAAAGACGGTCGGCGTCGCGCGCTGGAACTTGGCACGAATTTTATTGATTATATCAGCACTGATGCCTCACGCTTCAATACGCTTTCCGGGTACGCGCTTGCCAGTCTTGGATTTGGCAGGATGGGTGCTGTTGTGCATGGAGTTGAAAACCAGTTTGATGTGGCCTTCATGAGTTCAGGCTCGCTTCTCTCCTTTTATAATCTATCCGACACCTTGAAGTGGAAAATGCGTTACTCTTTTGGCTCTGACCGTCATGCTATCGAGTTTGCCCTGCCGCTGTTTTATAGAAAGTTCACAACTCCCGCCAACGAGCTTTCAGAGTACGTGAGAAGCGGTTTTGGCGGCGGCCTGTCACCTTCTTATGCGGGTGATATAAAATGGCTGGCCTGGAATATCGGTGTTTCGTACGAGTATGCACATGCTTCGGGAGAGCTTTTCCGCTCGCATACGGTATCCTTTCCGGCAAGCGTGACATTTCGATTTTCAGACAGTCTTTGGCTTACGGCATCCCCTGCTATTGCAAAAATTCTGTTCTACCGGACATCCCGGCAGGACATGACGCTTGGTGGATCTCTCAGGTTCAATTATGCGGTTATCAAGCCGCTTGTGCTGGCTGCTGAGTACGCGGGCACAAAAAACCTCTCATCAACCGTGCAGGCAGAATATACAAAACATGTTGTTTCAATGGCGGTGAACTATGAAATACTTTGAACTGT
>MEQJ01000007.1:0-3528 GCA_001770165.1 Bdellovibrionales bacterium RIFOXYD1_FULL_53_11
CCTATCACAGATTATGTGAACTTACTTATGCACTGATTAGTATGACTAATTATTTTTCTGTTGTTGGCTGCTCGATATATTATTTGGGAAAAGTTGTTTTCCATAAGAGCAATCAAAAAATTGATTCCGTTGTACCATGGAACAACGGAATCATAATTCTATTTACTCAAAAAAGTAATGACGAAACGCAAAATATAATTATGCTTAAGGATGACGGAAAGACCGGATGGATTATCGAAGAAGATCCAATTGAAAAAATCGGCTATCAAAGTATTTATATCGATGAAAATCAACGACTCGTAGCCGTATCCAGTACAGGATCAAATACTTATTTTGTAAATGCTGATACTGGTAGTGTTTCATTTAAGGAATATATAAAGTAGCGATTCTTCTGGGCGTATGCGGCGCCACGGATACCTGGATATTGCATGCCATCTACGGTCAGGCTACGTCAAAACAAAGATGATCCGCTTCCACTCCGGCATCAAGCCGGAATCACCTGCCGACTCGACCGGAATGCGCACTCCATTAACGATACCGCTGGTGAGGTAATTTTTCCGATATCCGATGGGTATTGCCGCCGTATTCTCAATTACAAAGGTGAAATAATTTTTATATTCTCAGATATATTTTTCCATATGGCTGACACTGTAGATGCTCTAATCGGAAATTTTTTAGCTTCTTTTTTGAATTTGTTTGCTACACCAATGACTTCATCAATTATTTTTCGGCACTTGTTTTTTTCAAGTCCACCCTCATGCGCAAGTTTCATCATGTGCTCAAAGGTCACCCGCCTCCCTTCGCCGCATACATCCATCTGGTGTTCACCGCCTGGACCCAGACAAAACGTCAGATCATAAGACGGAGCAAGTTTCCAATTGCGCTTGCTGTCGAGTAAAAAAGAAATATTTTTTGAATGATCGTCTCGATTATTGAAAATCACATTAAATACGCTCAATCTATATGCCTTATATACTTCGCGCTCATCTCTGGCCATAAGTCTGGTCACTCTTAAAAACGAGCCATAACTCACCGACGACGGAATTCTAAAATCAGCATGAAGTGCTCCGGCAAGTGTATGCACTGGAATTCGCTTGTCATCAATACGGTCAAATCTCTTGGTGCCGAACGCAGAATATTTTCCCAGATCAAAATATTCCGTCTGACATACATCAAGACCAGATTTTTTTGCAAGCACCGCATACAGTGCTTCGGCCGCGCAAACTTCTTTGTGGTCACGAGCTGACTGAAACTTAATCAGCCAGGGTGAGCCGGCACCATCGTGAGAGGTTGATATGTTTTTTTGCACTCTATCGTAATTTACCAGCACCTTCGGTCGAGCGCCATGTGGCGAACCACCCATGTGTGCAAGCTCTGGCAGTGTTGCGGCTGCTTTGCCTGAAATAATTTTTTGAACCTCGTGCACTATTTCTAGCATGTTCATGTCTTGCGATTTTGCATCATCAAACCCCTCGGGTTCAAAACCGAGCGCACCCATTCCACGTGCACCAACAAACGACAACCTGTCGAGTGGCGATATCTCCTCAGGCTTTATTCCGTGTTTTCGAAAAATCTTATCCATTAGTAATAGTCCCCACCCGTCAGGCAGGCTATCAGCTACTATGCCTGGGAGTCGCATCTGATAATCAGGGAATCCACCATATGCTTGGCTATCTAATTTTAAATTTATTGGCGAAAGCTCAAGCCCTTGTCGTAACGCATTTACGTCATACTCAAATATAATCTGGCTACCATTATCTGCAACCGTACCAAGCTGCCAGTACTCGCCCCATCCGCAGTAGTAAACCTTGATTTTTTTCATCGCGCCCTTCGCCTGAGACTGCCCGATGTTATTTTTTCTATCTGCTCCATTTGCGCAATCGAATTAATGCGAACTTCAAAGAGCGATTCAAAATCCTGTACAAGATCAAGCGCAGCTGCAATTCGTACTAACGTATCAAGCGATGATTGCCCATGAGATTCAAGATTTTTTACGGTCCCGGTAGAAACCCCCGCCATGCCGGCAAGCTCCTGCTGCTTTATGTTTCTTGCCAGCCTGTGGGCTCTAAGACGCAAGCCGAGTTCACGGCAAACTTCTTCTGGAGTAGCCATTTTAAAGTCTAACTTTTTGGCTTTTATATTGTTTTTAACGGTCATACAGCTAATATTCTAGCTGTTATTATTGCTGTTTGCAACCCTGTTTTAGACAATTTTCATACCTAAAAAAACATTGAACATGTGATTTCAGGTTGTTACACTTATCAATACTTGGCGTCGGAGTCGCACTCCGGTTGGGAAGTGGCAGGTTCAGAATTCTTGTGAAAGAAAACAGCGGGCTTGAATTGACCATTTTGGGATGTGGCACGTCAACGGGCGTTCCGCTCATCAACTGCAAATGCAGGGTCTGCCGCTCGCATAATCCCAGAAACAAACGGCTCAGGACATCGGCTTGGATAAGATGGAAGGGCAAAAGCCTTTTGATCGATGCTTCCACCGACTTCAGGCAACAGGCGCTCAAACACCGCATCAAGCATCTCGATGCCGTATTGTTTACACATCCACACGCTGATCACGTGAACGGCATTGACGAACTCAGATGTTATAACTTCACTCAAAAATCCCGCATTCCGGTTTATGGCAACGGATGGACTACCGCTGAACTGGGCGAAAAATTCAAATATATCTTCACCCCCGGCGCGCAGGAGGGGGGCGGCATTCCGCTTCTTGATCTGCACGCAATCGGCCAAGACGCACGCCAGGTTGAAATCGCCGGTCTTCGGGTCGAACCGGTCCGCCTGATGCACGGTTCCAAAGAGAGCCTTGGCTATAAATTTGATGGCGTTGCGTACCTGACGGATTGTAGTTATATTCCTGATCAATCGCTTGAGAAGGTTAAGGGTATTGACGTGCTGGTGATTGACTGCCTGAGAGAAAAGCCGCATGGCACGCATTTCAACCTTGACCAGGCGCTTGAAGTAATCGCTAGGCTGCGCCCGCGCAAGGCTTATCTGACGCATCTTAGCCACGACGTTGATTATGCCGCCTTGGCGCGAAAACTTCCCAGGGGAGTTTACCCCGCCTTTGACGGCTTGAGGATAAAAGTATGAATATTGGCGTTCCGAAGGAAATCAAGAACAAGGAAAACCGCGTGGGTCTTGTGGTTGCCGGCGTGAAAGCGCTTGTCGGCGCGGGGCACAAGGTGTTTGTACAGCACAGCGCCGGCGTCGGCGTGGGTATATCTGATGAGGATTATCGCAAGGCAGGCGCCACGATTGTCGATTCCGCAAAAGAGGTCTTTGACAAGGCCGAGCTGGTCATCAAGGTCAAGGAGCCGCTTCAGGACGAGTATCCGCTCCTTCGCGAGGGGCAGATTCTTTTCACGTACCTGCACCTGGTGGCGGACGAGCGGCTGGCAAAAGCGCTTCTTGAACGCAAAATAGTTGCGGTTGCCTACGAGACGATCCAGCTTGCCGATGGCTCCCTGCCGCTTCTTGCGCCCATGAGCGCGGTGGCCGGGCGCATGGCGGC
>MEQJ01000007.1:3564-6162 GCA_001770165.1 Bdellovibrionales bacterium RIFOXYD1_FULL_53_11
GGTGATTATAGGCGGGGGTACCGTAGGCATCAATTCCGCTAAGATTGCGGTCGGCATGGGCGCCAAGGTGACAGTTCTTGATGTCAACATCCACAGGCTGGAGTATCTGTCCGATATTTTCGGAAACGAGGTCACAACGCTTCATTCAAACAGCGAGCAGATTGAAAAGATCATTCCACGGGCGGATCTGGTGATAGGGGCCGTGCTGGTTCCGGGCGCCAAGTCCCCGAAACTCGTGCCCCGTGAAACGGTTTCGAGGATGCAACCCGGCAGCGTGATTGTTGATGTGTCTGTTGACCAGGGCGGTACGATCGAGACCACGCGGCCGACAAGCCATGAACACCCGACATATGCCGTTGACGGCGTAATTCATTATGCGGTGCCCAATATGCCGGGGGCCGTGCCGCGCACGTCCACATATGCACTAACCAATATGACGCTCAAATATGTCCTGATGCTTGCCAATATGGGCTGGAAAGAGGGGGCGGCCAGGGATGAAGCGCTGCGTAAGGGCATAAACATGGTTGGAGGCAAAATTTCGTATAAAAAAATCGCCGAAAGCCTGGGGCTTCCGTTCGAGCAGCTTCCGCTTTAGACTATAGTAAGTGAGTCCCAAGGAAGAAAAGAAGGAAGAAAAAGCCGCGCCCGCGCCTGAGCCGTCAGGCGGCGGTGGCGGAGGCTTGGCATCCAAACTGCCGCTGATTGTCGGCGCGCTTAACACCCTGGTTGTCCTTGGTTTCTTCGGTACGGTTTTTTACACCAATAAAGTTTACAAAAAACCCCGGATAACGGAGGACGACGAGCGGGTGCGTCTTGTCCAAGCCCATGCGTCCCCCAAGCCCGCAGTTGCGGCGGCGCTCATCAATTTCGAACCGGTTACCATCAATATTGAATCAACTCCTTCAATGCCCCGGCCGGCGGACGGTACCAATCAGCAGATTCATGGCAAGCTGCATTATGTGACTGTCGGTTTTTCAATTGAAGTGCGTGATGGCGGCAGGAAGGACGAGGTGGAGGCTTTGAGGCCGCTCATCATGGACAAGATGCTGTCCATGCTTGGCCGGCGCAATTATAATGAGCTGATAACCGTGCAGGGGAGATACGTGCTTCGCACGCAGCTCCTGGATGTTGTCAACCAGTTGCTTGTGAAGGATGCCGTTGTTAAAACAGCGGTGGCAACCAATCTTTATTTCACCCAATTCATAGTGCAATGATCATGGCGGACAAGGATACAAGAGTCAGAAAAATCCTGGTTGTTGATGATGACCCGCCGGTTCTCAAGCTGATACAGGCTATGCTTGTTCCGGCCGGTTATAATGTTGTTACAACAGAAAATGCCGCGGAAGCGCTGAAAATGATCTGCCTTGCGCCGTTTGATTGTCTGCTTACGGATGCAATGATGCCGGGCATGAGCGGTTATGATCTTGTCAGGGCGATCCGCAAGCATCCGCTCTATTCGGATCTTCCGGTTATCATGCTTACCCGGAAGCGGAATCCGGCTGATGTCAAAAAAGCGGTTGAATCCGGCGTCACGGATTATCTGATCAAGCCGATTGACGAAACCCTGCTCCTTGACAAGCTGTCGCTTTGTCTCAAAAAAGGCGAGGGCCGCCGGCATGTGTTTGAAGTCCAGGTCACCGGCAGTGAGGCCAACGCCAGGATGCAGCTTGATTGCCGGGTGATGTCGGTGAGTGAGTGCGATGTGACGCTCAAGAGCCCGGTCGAGCTGCCCGTTGATACGGCATTCACTCTTTCCTGCAAGCTGTTTGATGATATCGGTATCGGTATTCCGCTCATGAAGATCATCAAGAATGACCGGCAGGCGGACTCGTCGGGTGATCCCAAAAAATTCTGGTACAAGGTCCGTCTTGCTTTTGTCGGATTGCCCGAGCAGGAACTCATGAAAATCCGGGCTTGGGCGCATAAAAAGCGTTAAGCCGGTTATTCCCGGCCTGTCTTGAGCACCTTGTCCATGAGGGCATCGAGTTCAGACGAAAGCGCGATGATATTTTTCAGATCCTTCCGGGCTTCTTCTTCGTCCAGCAGATCGTCAATGCGGCCGCCTATTTCGGTGAGTTTGCCAAAGCCATAGGAGCCGGCGGCGCCGGCCAGCTTGTGCGCGACAAACTGGATTGTTTTCAGCGCTTCGTCAACATTAGCGTCCGGTACGGCCGGTTTTATTGCGGCAAGCGCCGTTGCGAGCAGATTCCTGCGTTCATGCAGCGAAAGGATGAACTGTCTTTGCATTTCCTTCAATTCCGGGTCCGATTCCCAGTCAATCATGCGCCGGTCATCTTTCTTACGATCGAAGCGAGTTCTGCCGGATCGAAGGGTTTCTTGAGATACTGCTCGGCTCCAAGCTCGGCCGCGTTTGAGATGTCTTTTTGCGCGCCCTTTGCCGTGAGCATCAGGACCGGGATGGATTTGATCCAGGTCACCGGCGAGTCCCTCAGCGCTTTGAGAACTTCCCAGCCGGTGTGATACGGCATCATCACGTCAAGAATGATGAGGTTCCACGGTTTGGTGATCATCAGATCCATGGCCTCCTGTCCGTTTTTGGCGATAGTGACGCTGAACCCCTCCTTGGTGAGTTTGAAT
>MEQJ01000008.1:0-1292 GCA_001770165.1 Bdellovibrionales bacterium RIFOXYD1_FULL_53_11
GCCCGGAGTGTTTTAACCATCTGCATTTGCACGCGCGGAGGAAGAGATTTCGAAAAATTCTCGCGCGCCTCGCGGCCGCCAAGATTGGCATTGCGGATGTCCTCCGCCTTGATTCCGGCGCTCTTTAACATCGACCGGAGCTGGAGCACCTCGTCGGCAAACACCGGATTGTACCCCTGCCCCATGAGTTCGGCCTTGAGTTCGACGTCCGGTTTCGGATTTTGAATCACGTCAAGCGCCGCCTGCTGGCCCGCACCCGGTGAAACCACGGCCTGAGGAGCGGCATTGGGCTGCACGACCGGAACACCGGCAACAGTTTTTTCTCGGGCGTCCTGCACAACCGCTGGATCCGTAGCCAGCCATTTTCCAAATTTTATCAGTCCGATCACGACAACAAACGCAACGGCAACATAAACAATATGCTTTTTCTTCATTTTTCTATTTTAACTCCATCCAGTTTGTTCCGCTAGATGTATTGACTTTAAGCGGCACCGAAAGCGACATTGCGCCTTGCATCTCGGTTACAACCAGTTTCCTGACCGCCTGTTCTTCTTCGGCCGGACAGTCAACAACCACCTCGTCATGAACCTGTATGATCACCCTTGCCTTGAGCGCACTGCGCTCAAGCGCGTCATCAATCCGTATCATCGCAAGCTTCATGAGATCCGCGGCCGTTCCCTGTACGGGCGTATTCATGGCCATGCGCTCGGCAGCGGTGCGCACTGCATGGTTGCGATCATTGATGGCCGGTAAAAACCGCTTGCGTCCGAGCAGCGTGAGCGTCCAGCCCTTCTGCCTTGTTTCGGCAATCTGCCGTTCAAGCCAGGTTTTGACACCGCTATAGCGCGCAAAATAACGGTCGATCATCTCCTGCGCCTCGCGCCTGCCGATACCAAGCTCATGCGCCAACCCGAATGCGGTTTTGCCGTAAACAAGCCCGAAATTGATGGCCTTGGCCGCATCGCGCTGCCATTTGCTCACGGCCTCAACGGCGACACCGAATATCTCGCTTGCAGTCCTCCGGTGTACGTCCTCGTCCCGTTCGGCAAAAGATGCGACCAGCTCCTTGTCGCGGCTCATGTGTGCAAGAAGCCGAAGCTCGATCTGGCTGTAATCGGCGCTTACGAGCACACCGCCTTTTGACGGCACGAACGCCCGCCGGATCATCCGCCCGCGCTCTGAGCGCACCGGAATGTTCTGCAAATTGGGATCGGAACTTGACAACCTGCCGGTCGCCGTCACGGCCTGGTGAAAACTCGCATGCACCCTCCCCGTCTTCGGGTCCCTGAGTG
>MEQJ01000008.1:1365-13280 GCA_001770165.1 Bdellovibrionales bacterium RIFOXYD1_FULL_53_11
GTTTGGTGATTTCCCGGTATTCAAGCAAAAGACGCGGCACCTCGTGCATATGAGCAAGGGCTTCGAGCACAGAAGCGTCCGTCGAATATCCTGTCTTTGTCTTCCCTTGTGGTGGCAGATGGAGCTCGTCGAACAAAAATCTCGCAAGCTGCTTTGGCGAATTGAGATTGAGCGGCCCCAGTGATGAATGGGATTGGATCTGGCGATCCAGCTCCTTGATTTCGACGTCGAATTTTTTTGACAGTCCCGCGAGCCATTCCTCATCAACGCCGACTCCCGCGCATTCCATCTTCGCCAGAAGCGGCACCATCGGAAGATCAACAGTGGCAAACACCTCCATTAGCCCTTCGGCGGTGATCTTTTCACGAAGTTTGTACCAGAGCGCAAGCGCCGCCCACGCATCCTCGGCCGAATAGCGCGTCGCCAGCGTCACATCCACCAGATCAAAACCGATCTCACCCTCGCCCCTGCCGCACACCTCTTCAAAGGTCATCACGCGGTAATCAAGATACCGGGCGGCAAGTTTTTCGAGATTATGGCGGCCTTCGGGATCAAGAACATATCCTGCGACCATGGTGTCTGCGCCGATACCGTCGGGCTTGAAACCATTTTCGAGCAGGACGCTCCAGTCGTACTTGAGATTCTGGCCGATTTTTTTGTAACGGGGATTCTCAATAAAGGGCCTGAGCGCGTCCATGACCTCGCCGGGAGCGAGCTGTTCAACCTGCGTCCCGCGATGGCGGAGCGGGATGTAAAAGCCGCCGAGCGTGTCGTAGGCGAGTGCTATGCCCACAATAAGCGCGCAGCGCGGATTAAGGGATGTTGTTTCAAGATCGATGGCAAATTCCCCGGCCTGTTCAATCTTCTGTAAAAGCTCCCTGAGCGCGGTCATTGTGTTGATGGTTGTAAACTGCGGAGCGGGCGCGTTTGCCGCCCGGTCCGGCACCCGGGATTCCTGTTCCCTGGTGCCCCCCCACTTTGCAGCCAGCGTTTTGAAACCAAGCTCGCCAAAAAGCGAAAGCAGCACTTCCTTCACCTCGAACTTGAAGATTCCAGCGACCGTTTCCGGTTCGACCTGAAGATCGGTCTTCAACGTGACCAGTTCGTACGAAAGCCGGGCAGCTGCGGCATGCTGCGTGAGGGTTTCGGCCTTTTTGCCGGCAATTTCACCCCGGGCGGCGGCACCAAGTATTTCCTCCATGCCGCCATGGGCTGCGATCAGGTCCGAGGCCGTCTTCGGACCGATGCCCGGCACACCGGGAATGTTGTCCGAACTGTCACCCATGAGTGCCAGATAATCGCGTATCCGGCGCGGCGGCACGCCATGTTTTTCTTCAACTTCAGAAGGCCCGTAATGTTTGCCGCTCATCGTGTCCCAAAGCGTGATGCCGTCGCCCACCAGCTGCATCAGATCCTTGTCGCCGCTTACGATCACGACTTCGCGCCCGGAGCCGCCCTCTTTCCACTTGCATGCAAGAGTTGCAATAATGTCATCGGCCTCGCTGCCGCTCACGCGGTAGGACGATATGCCCATGGCGGCCACAAGTCTTTCAATCCACTCAAACTGCGGCACGAGATCATCAGGCGGGGCACTGCGATTGGCTTTGTAATCCGCAAACATTTTTTTCCGGAACGACGGCTCTTTTGAATCATACACCACGGCAAGATGCGCCGGCTTTGCCTCTTCAATCACCCGCACGAGCATCGTGGCCACGCCATATACCGCATTTGTGGGCAGACCATCCTTGTTGCGAAGATTGCGAATCGCGTAATACGCGCGATAAATGAAAGAGCTTACATCAATCAGATACAACTTTGCGGCGCTCTGGTGGGCGCCGCCACTGCCGTCAGGCACCCCGCACCTCGATGACCTCGGTATCTCCCATCACATCGCCAAGCCGATGCCCGGTGTCGATCCTGACCATTAGATATATCTCGATTGCCATCAACGGCAAGCCGATCAGCGCAAGGATTATCCAGCCCCAGATGGGAATGATGGCAAAAAACGTGGCCACGCCCACGGGCGCATTGCGGAAGGCCGAATCCTTGTAGCCGGCGGGCATGCGCTCCTGCTTGAGACTCACCACCTGCAGCTTCATGATTTTTTTGCCGATGCTTTGTCCCTTGAACGGCCCGTGGTTCATCCCGTCGGCAAGAATGCTGTAAATAAAACCGAGGAGCGGTCCGAGCGGATAAGGCAAGATAACCGCAACCGCCACCACTATGATAATGTCGATGATCTTTGCAACTATCCGGTTTGTAATACTGGCCTTCGGACGCATGTGACGTGATTATCACCCTCTTTGCAGCGCGGTGCAACTACAGATAATACCTGTCCAGAAGATCGACCATCATGTGAACGGCAAAAATATGCGACTCCTGGATGCGGGCGGAATTTTTCCCGGCTGCGACATTCAAGGCGATATCGCATTCATTCTTGAGCCTGCCGCCGCCACCGCCAGTGAGCGCAATGGTTCTGCACCCGATCTTACGGGCCGCCGCCATGGCATCAAGCACATTTTTACTGTTGCCAGAGGTGGAAATTCCGATCACTACGTCATCACTCTTGGCGAGCGCCTGTATCTGACGGACAAACACCTGGTCATACCCGTAATCATTTCCGATGGCCGTCAGATTGGAGGTATCGGTCGTAAGCGCAATGGCCGGAAGAGGACGGCGCTCCTTCATAAGCCTGCCCACAAGTTCTGCCGCCATGTGCTGGGAATCGGCGGCAGAGCCTCCATTGCCCATGATCAGGATCTTGCCGCCTGACCGGATGCAATGACCCACGGCCTCTGCCGCCTTGATCATGCTCTCAGCGTGCTCGCGCACAAACTGTTCGCGCGCCGCGGCAGATTCCATGGCTGCCGATATCAAATATTCGAGAGGCTGCTTTGATTCCATATTTTTATCTCCCAAGATGATTGCATTTTGCCAGTCAGCAAGTAATATGCAAATTAAATCCGTTTTAAACCATTTTTTGAGGAAATTTTTATGGCCCAATCCAAGCATGTTATCCAGACGACAGATGACAATTTTGCCGCTGAGGTATTACAGTCCAAAGAGCCGGCGCTGGTGGATTTCTGGGCCGAATGGTGCGGCCCGTGCCGCATGCTCGGGCCCACGATCGAGCTGATAGCCGGCGAAATGGCCGGCAAGCTCAAGGTCTGCAAAATGAATGTGGACGACTGCCCCAACACCCCCACGCAGTTTCATATCCGAGGCATCCCGACGCTTATTCTGTTCAAGGGCGGCGAGGTTATTGACCAGCTTGTCGGCAACCAGTCAAAAGACGCGATCGTGGAGATGATAAACAAGCATCTTTAACCAAAAGGTGGTCACCACCTTTTGGTTGAGAAGTGCGTCAAACCGGCTAAAGCTGTATCCCTATCCCGCCTTCAACATGGATCGACGGCTTATCAGACGTGATCTGCCTGCGTGCCGCGCAGGTAAGCAGGATGTTTTTATAGATGCCGATGTTCATGCGCGCGCCCACATGAGGGCTGACCACTCCGCCCGAAGCTGCGCTCGCGCTATCCGCTCCGCCCAGCAATGAAAGGGCAAAAATGTCATTGCCGCCGGCGGACACGAATCTAAGTGGTGAAAATTCGAGTTCGGTGCCGATAAAGAATTTATCCTGGACGTTCACCTGTAAATCCCGTTGATATTCGGAAAAGTCCTGGCATTTCATGACCCCGAAATAACTTGCAATACCAAGCCACTTTGAAAACGAATAACTGATACCCGCGGAAAATCCCTTCATAAGCGGGAGGTCGTCCCCTAACCCGTAATTATCGATCTTCTGCCGGACCATCGAAAATCCGATACCGAAACGCCACGGATTGAACGGATCTCCGATTGCCTGCGGGGCTGTTGTTTCCGTCATATTCGAATTCCCGGCGGGCATGGCAACAGCAGGAGGCAGTACGGTTGTTGCATCCGCTGCAGTTTTTTCTGTCAGGAGCGGCTTTTTTGAAGCATCGCCGCTTCCGACCATGAGTTTGGGGGATGCCGTGCTGTTTGCGCCCTGCTCGGTGTTGTTGAAATAAAAATTATAGGTTTCGGCCGATGCAAGCGTGGCCGCAAAACCCGCAAGAACCGCGACTGTTTTCATGTTAATGTTCTTCATAACGGCCTCCTATATTCTCACGCTTGCGCCCAGTTCAAGCTGCCGGTACTCGGCATTGGCCCTGAAGGCGCCGGTTGCCGAAAGCCCGTCCGTTATCCTGAAATTGAGGCGGGCGCCCAAATGCAATGAACCCCATGCTTCGGGGTTGCGGTTGAGCGTGGTCACGCCTGTCATCACGGCGCATTCGAAAAAATCCTCGCGGTTGAACGCTGCAAGTCTGAGCGGAATGAGTTCAATCTCACCGCCGAAAAAGCCGCGGCTCCGGGCAACCCCCTTTTTTTCTTCGTATGCATTGAAATACGAATACTGGTATTTCTTTGCAAAGGCCTGCTCTTTTTGCAGTCCGCCGAACAGATTGACCGCGACCGGGCGCGCGATATAAACGCCGATGCCCAGCACAAAACCCATGCCCGAAAGAAACCCTGCGCCGGATGGTTCCGGCTGCGAAGAATCCTGGACATCTTGTTTTGTCGCCGCCGTGTTGTCATCAAGCGTGTAGCCAGACACCGGCATCACCGCCGCACTGATCTTCACGCGCCTGAACTCCGCGGCCCGCGCCATGCCCGCCGCAAAGATACCGAAGAGCGTAGCCGCAATCAAAAACGTCCTCACAATCCTGTTAATGTCCATATTCATTTCCCTCCCCTATGTTAAGCGGGTACAGCAAATCTTTCAATCAAACCAGATCGCCGGGACCACAGCGTTGCCAACCATCACATCCGCGCTCGAACAAACAGCGTGATCTCCGGCAGATTCATACTGACGCGTCCTGCTTCTTGAAAACCCAGTCAAAGAAGAAAACACTTCTCCGGGCCTGTCGCCATCAGTTTCGAGATAAACCTCCATGTGAGCCAACAGCAAATAACTCATGTACGCGTTCATGTATGCTCCGTAATTGACTTGTGTCGATATGGATTCATGCCATCCGTAAAAGTTCTTAACATTCGGAGAACAAGAAATGCCAATTGGGCTCACGCCATCAATGGCGTTTGAGTTGACACATGAGTATTTAAGTTTTGGAGAATGATGTGCTTCATTCTTGTCCTGGTCAAGAAATACAAGTGATCTGACTTCGAGCTTGCGTATCTTCCGCCCAGAATCTGAAGTGTTACCGTCAAAAACAAGATCCAGACGAGCCTGTCCTATCGTCTTGGCTTTGAGCAGCAGCGGTGACTGTTGCGCGTCAACACCATCAGGCGTGGAGAACTTCTTGACCGTTGTATAATTGCCGCATATTGCCGCACTGAGCGCACCGATCGAGCCGCCATATACATATGTTTGAGGCTTGAAGAGTTCGGTAGCGTTTGCATCTGCATAACCAAAACATTTTTCAGTAAAACTGAAAAATTTCGAATTCTCCCGTGAATACTCAACGTTTGTAGCATCACACCCCTGGTATCCACCCATGCCATCGCGCCGGGTGCCAACAAGTTTCAGGCTCTGCAGCAGTGAAAGATTCCACAACACGTCATCGTTCTGCATCGGATAAACCCTTGTTGTAAATCCTGTCGTCTGCACCGGCTGACACCTGTTCATGCCGGTCACATCATCGAGCGTGCACGAATATTTTATCGGATTTGGATCATACCAGAAACTGAGAGCATCAACCTTGGGCCACCCGCCATTGTTCATCCGCTCGAACTTAAGATCGATTGCGCCGCTTCTTTTGATATCAAAACTGTCGAGCGGCACATCAGGACTTGTGCAATTTGCCTCTTGTGACCCGTTACTAACTTTTTTTTGTGCTACGTACTCCTTGCACTCCTGTTTGTCAGAAATATCAATCCCGTATGCAGGCTTGTCATTGTCTGGCCCTTTTGGATCCCCGCCAAGCAGCGACTTGCCATCCAACTTGCATCCGCTCGTCAGCAACGCCGCCCCGACCACAACCATCACCGCCATCATTCCGACCCAGCATTTTCTAAGCATAAATTTATTCCTCATACACCAGCAATAAAGTTTCATGTGTTACAGCCTGATCAGGAGACCGGCTTCGCTTTGCAGATATCCGAGATTTCCGCGCACTGCCGTGGAAAGACCCCAGCCATGACCGAAGTTGAGATTGAGTCTGAGGCCCGCATGGAGGGACCCGATGTTTTCTTCGGAACGCCGGAACGAACTTGCACCAATCATCGCGCCGAACTGGAGAAGATCCTCGAACCTCCCGAGCGAAATCCTGACGGGCATCACCTCAAGCTCGCCGCCGGCGAAAAATGCGGGTTTGTGCACGGTCCCCCTATAGGGAAAAGCATCGTTCACCCGCGTCCCGCCTCCATAAGCATTTATTCCGAGATCCTTGGTGAACTGGTAGCCGATCCCGACCACACCGCCGTAATTGGCGAACGGCCCTTCATGGCTCATGTCGGCATGTTTCTCTCCCATGGTCTGGAAAGCCAGAGACATCTTGGCTCCTATGAGCCAGTGCTTGCCGGACGGAGGCTCGGGCGCAGCCGCCACCGAGGCGCCGGCTTGATCCGCGGCCGCAGCCTGGGGCTTTGCGGCTTCAGGCGCCGGG
Source organism: Bdellovibrionales bacterium RIFOXYD1_FULL_53_11 (assembly GCA_001770165.1). Classification (GTDB taxonomy): domain Bacteria; phylum Bdellovibrionota; class UBA1018; order UBA1018; family UBA1018; genus XYD1-FULL-53-11. Next base: position 8,010 of record MEQJ01000008.1, read on the forward strand.
GATGCCTCTGCTGTTGGCGTTGGTGAAGCGTTTGGCAGGGTTGTCGGCTTCTGTCCATTTGCCATGCCATCACCGCTTACGCTGAGCGAAGGACTTGCAGTGCTGTTCGGGCCTTGCTCGGTATTGTTAAAGTAAAAGTTATAGGTTGCCCCCATGGCCACCCATGACACCCCAAGCACACCCGTTGTTATGCCAACGGTGATAGCCCAGTACTGCCTCAAATAGTTTTTGAAATAACGCCTCAGTTTTGCGTTCATTGTGTCCCACCCTTTCTTGCGGTTACGTATTTTTTGAGCACATATGGTGCCAACCGCAAGCCCCCGGAATAACTGATGTCGACCATTGCGACTTATCGCATCCTGACTGTTTTGTCAGGTCATTGGTGGCATACTGCAAGCAGAATCACTGTAGAAACGCTTGAAGATCATCTTTTTTCTTTCTTCATCAGTGATGCCTTCTGGCAAGGAAGCCAGCACCATCGTACGCACTGCGTCGAACATCCTGATGCCCATCATGAATCTTTCTTCGCCCGTGTGCCGCAGAAGCATTTTTCTCTGCAACTCTGCAATTTCGGGGGAAGTGTCCTTCGAAATCACAAAATCCCCCTGTAAATTTCTACAAGACCCAGTTTTGGCAACCATGTATCAATATATTTTTGATCACATCCGGTTGAGAGAAGATTTTTTATGTCACGCGCTTGCACAGCCGATTTCGAATCCCTCATCCACGCAAGTTTTGAAAGAATCAGATCCTCCTTGCATATGATCCAGAGATTTGTGCCATCGATACCAACCGCAGTCTTTCTGGAAAATGCCAGCAGCGAATATTCGTCGGATTTTTTTACAATAAAATCAACCTTGATAACGCTCTCGTTATGAATGAGATTGAACATTCTTCTGTTTCTTATCGCGCTCATCATGGCTTCTTCGGAAAGATAATAATCCTTTTCAAACACGCCGAACACCGCAGCCGCATCCGAATCCAGGAGCTGCACCACGATATCAATATCGCGGGTCATTCTAGGCTCGGCATAATAATTCATGGCAAGCGAGCCGGTAAGCATGTATTCAATACTGTATTTATCCAGCCTGAAAGCAACGTCTTTGAGAACATCAAGCTCGTTAAGCATCACCCCTCGCCCATCGTCGAAAGCAACCTGTACAGCGTCCGCTCTGAAATACCGAGCCGCCGCGCCGTCAGGGTGCGGTTGCCGCCGCCGCGCTCAAGCATGCGCCGGACATAGCCATGCGTAAACGCGCCCTGCGCCTCTTCGAGCGAGCCAAAATCCCACATGCCTTCCCAGAACACGCCAGAATCACCGGAAGCGGCAGCCACGGGGGCGTCCAGCTCAAGATCATCCGCGCTGATCCCGGCGCCCTCGCCCAGAAGCGCCGCGCGCGTCACCACCTGCTCCAGCTCCCGCACGTTTCCGGGCCAGGAATGTTTTTCGAGAAGCAAAAATGCATCAGTTGAAATATCTTTGTTCACTCCGGCGAGCTTCAAAAAATGCGCGGCAAGCGGTCTGATGTCAGCCACACGCTCCCTGAGCGGCGCGATGCGCACCGTGGCGCCGTTGAGCCGGTAATACAAATCCTGCCTGAACCCGCCATCCCTCACCGCCGCATCAATGTCCTTGTGGGTGGCCGCGATTATCCGTGCATCGATCGCGACCGGACGGCGCGACCCCAGCGGCTCGATCTGTTTTTCCTGAAGCGCCCTGAGGAGCTTTGACTGCAGCTCCGGCGGAATCTCGCCGATCTCGTCCAGAAACAGCGTCCCCCCGCTCGCGAGCGCGAATTTACCGGGCTGGGACCTTTCGGCTCCCGTGAATGCCCCCCGCTCATAGCCGAACAAGGTGGATTCAAGAAGCGTGGCCGGAATGGCCGCGCAGTTTACGGCCACAAACGGGCCTTTTGAACGCCCGCTCCTCAGATGCAGTTCACGCGCTACGATCTCCTTGCCCGAGCCGGTCTCGCCGAGAATGATCACGCTGAGCGGCGTCGGGGCGATTTTGGAAATACGGCGGTCAAGCTCGGCCATCGCGCTGTCCGTCCGGGAAACGTCATAGACCAGCGCCGAGCCGTCCCCGGAACGCACAAGCTCGCGCAGCCGCGCGTTCTCACGCCGGGCAAAGCGAAGCTCGGCCCGGGAGGCAAGCATGAGTGCGCTTTGGGCGGCAAGAAGGCTTAAATCCCCGAGCGTATCACGCCTGATCGCCCTGCCGGGAGTGCGGGTGAACAAAAGCACGGCACCAAAAACCTTCTCGCCCACTATGAGCGGAAAACAAGCCGCCGAAAATATTTTTGCCTCGATAACACTGGCAGCATCGGACCATGGATGACCGATGATGCTTTCGACATATACCGGCCGCCTCTTTTCGATCGCCTCTTTCAGTATTGTGTTGCTCACCAGCTCACGTCTGGAGGAACTGACTTCGGGTTTGTGCGAAGCCACCATCTCCCAGGCCCCGCCCCCGGAAGAGCCCATCTCTGAAAGCAGATAGCCGGTCTCGGCTCCGGACATTTCAACCAGCGCGTCAAGCGTCTGATAGATCGCAGTCTGCGCGCCACCGGGACTTTGCAACGTGGAAGCGATGTTTTGCAGGACCTCAAGGGGTTTCAAGGAAGAAGATGTCCGGCCTCCGCCACCGGATGCCTCCGCCACCGGAACAGATGAATCCAGAAAAACCGCGCACCCGTCCTCCCATTCGATGCGGTCACATGAGCTTAAACCCGACGCGCGGGAAACACCCTGCCCGTTGATGCGCACCCGGACGCGCCCAGGGACAAGCTCGTATGAAGCGGTGTTTTGCATTACGGTGAACAAAACCCCCTTCATGACCGAATCCACGACAATATCGTGCGAAAGCTCCGTCCCGACGCTTGTCATGCGCTTTGCGAGGCAATATCTTTGCTCGTTCACGCAACCGCCCTGGACATAAGTGACAATCAACTGCGGCATCGCAATCACCTCACCCTGATAACGGTCGGTTCGTCGGCAGAAACCACCACAACCTGGTTGATGGGCCGGAGCCCGGTTTTTTCCAGCCGGAGATTGTGCCCGCCAGGTATCTGGTTTTTTAGCGAACGCGCCGGATTCACCGGCACGCCGTCCCAGTAAATCTTTACATCCTTTGTAACATCAAATTTCACAATGCCCGTAACCGGCTTTGGTTTTGAAGCCACGCGGCTGATCCGGTCTTTTATGGGTCCGGCAGCGGCCACCGGCATCACCGCCTGCGTTTCCGGCAGAGCAAGCGGTATGACCGGCCGCTCCGGTTCAACCGCAATTGCCATCGGTCTGGCCGTCTCCAGATGTTTCCAACCAAAAACCGCAAACAGGGCCAGCACACACGCCAAAAGCGCAAGCGGCATCACGGCCTTTCGCCTCTGCGCCCTGCGGCGCATGACCCCGTAATCATGCATGAGCCTTGGAATTGCCACGCTCTCGGGCGAAACAATGTTGATATGCGAAAGTGTTCCGAGTGCGGCGTCGAACCGCGACGCACGAAGCTGCCCCTCGCATCTGAGAACAAGCGCCCCGGACGCGGTTTTGAGCGCCGCCATTGCAACACCCGTGGGATCCGCGATCCATTTTGAAAAACCGAATTCATCGCGCGAGAGCCCGAGCCCCCCGGCATATTCCAACAGCACGCCGCTGAACTCGCCGGCGCTTTGAAACCTGTCCTCCGACTTTCGCGAAAGGCCCTTGTGAATGATTGAAGCAAGCGCCTGGCTGATCTTGGGGTTGCGCTTTTGCACGGGCTCGAATCTGACCTCGCTTACGGCGGCCAGCGTGGCTAGCGGGGTGTGGCGCGAAAATGGGCGTGTGCCGGTAACCAGAAAATACAGGATTGACGCAACGGCAAACAGATCCGACCGCGGCGTCACCACATCGCCACGCGCCTGTTCGGGCGACATGAAATCTGGCGACCCCAGAATGGTGCCCGAAAGCGTGAGTCGCGACACATCGGCCAACTTTGCAAGTCCGAAATCACTAACCAGCACGCGGCCGGTGTTACTCACAAGGATATTTGCCGGCTTGAGATCACGGTGTATCACGCCGTTTTCATGCGCATACGCAAGCGCCGCCAGTACTTCCACAACGGCCATCACGCCCACTTCCGGAAGCACATACGGAAGACGCGGCTGAAACTCCTCGAGAGAAAACCCGTCGATGTATTCAAGCACAACGGCAGGCGGATCTTCGCTCCAGATGGGTTCGATGACGCGCACGATGTTTGGATGATTGAGCGAGGATACCGTACGGAACTCCCCCATCGCCCGGCGGCGCATATCCGCCTGGTCCCAGATACCCGGATGAAAAACCTTGAGCGCAACAAGTCCGGGTGGCACCTCGCCCGGCTTGGATGCAAGAAAAACCTGCGCGGTTGCTCCCCGCCCCAGAGACTTTATGGTATTGTACCCACCCACCATCATTCTAATTGAATGCAATACTGCATCAAAAGCAATGAAGCAACAAACTTGCTTCAGGCCGATGAGGCATTATTTCGTCAACGCTTGATGAAATATAATTTTTACCGGCATCCGGCCAGGCGGCCGCACGAAACACAAATCCGACAAACATCATCGGTTTCAGCGCTGAAAGTAAGAGTGAAGTTTTTGTTAAGTGCTGGGAAGCGTGAACGTCTCCTTCGAGCATGGGTTCCGGGGTGGATTTGATTGTCGGAAATATAAAAACCGTTTTGAGAAACAAAGAAGCTGGCCTATCCGCCCGCAAACCACTCTTCCGCGGTTTTTTCAAACCCCGCGCCGTGCATGAAATTATAGGTCGCGCGGTTAAGAACAGCGCCAAAACCGTCATGATCCACGCCGGAGAAATCGTCAAACGCGAGATCGTTCAGGGCAAACACTTTTTTTCCAGGCCCACCACGCTCCCGGCGCCCCTCATGCTCCCCATGCCCCCGAGGCCCGCGCATCCTGAGGCCGTACGCGGCGGGATTATTGCCAAACACGCTGTGGGCGGTCAGGGAAAACCTGTGCCAGTACGCGGATTGAATCAGCCCACGGGCAAAAAGACCGCGGACAAAATCCAGTGACCGGACGGTATCCTCCCTTGTCTGCCCGGGGAGCGCATACATGAGATACGCATGAGCCATGATGCCGGCGCCGGAAAATGCCCGAAGCGCCGTCGCTATCGCATCAAGCGTCACCCCCTTGCCCGCAAGCTTGAGCAACGCTGGAGTTGCCGCCTCGATCCCGCCCGTAACCGCGACACAGCCGGCACGACGCATGAGACGAGCCAGGGAAG
>MEQJ01000008.1:13291-19525 GCA_001770165.1 Bdellovibrionales bacterium RIFOXYD1_FULL_53_11
CGCTCGAACCTCACATTGACCCACCACCGGTATTTTTTTTTGAGCTTGATGAGTTTTTTTGAAAGCGCCGCAAGAAGCACCGGATGCGCGGCCTCGTCCACAAAATGAAAATCACGGCTCCCGGTCCCGCGCGAGACGGCGTCCATCCGTGCAATCAGCGTATCCACATCACAAGGATCGTAGCACTTGATATGCCGTAGCTCCGTGTCACAAAACCGGCAGCGCGCCCAGTAGCAGCCGCGCGCCAGAAAAAGCCGGTTCCAGAAGCCATCGGACCACATGCGATGCATGGGATTGGGCGTCTCGACCATCGAAATATAGCTGGCGGGATTGATGCCGTCGTAAGAGGGCGTGCCCGCATCAGAAAGCCTGACCTCCGGGCAACCGGAGTGGTCAAAATACTCAACCCGGCCCTTCCGGCGCACCATCGTCCGCGCGAGTTTTTCAACCACGCGGCGCCCCTCGACATGCTCCACCAGGCACAAAAGCGGAAGCTCCCCCTCGTCAAGACAGATAAAATCGACATAATCAAAAATCCGCGCGTCCGCAAGGGATCTGAGTTCCGTACTGACATAGCCTCCGCCAAACGCCACACGGGAACCGAATCTTTTTGCCACACGCGCGAACCTGAGTGCGCCGTAAAGCGTGCCTGGAAACGGCACCGAGAGGACAACAAGACCGGGCTTGAATTTTTCAAGCGCCTTGCGGGCCACCTGGTCCAGCAGAAGATCAAGTCTGCGGGGCCGGCCATCGAGCATGCGCTTCAAATGCGAAAAATCCCGCGCCTCAAGTCCCAGTGCGTCGGCAAAACGCGACAGGGAATATCTGCCGTCAATCCGGCTCTTGATATGATCATGGACCCCGTCAAGATACAAACTCGCGATGAATCGAGCATGATCGCGCCGACCGTTTTTACCGGCGCCGAAAAAGTTATCCAGAATCCCGGCCCCGGCCATCTCATCCAGCATCCTGAACCTCGGGCCTTCCGGAAAATATTTTCGCGACAGGATTTTATTGGTGAGCGAAAAACAGCGTCCCTGCAAAAACGCAACTGCCTCCTCAATGTGTTTCCATTCCGGGAGCATCTTGCGGTTGTGGAGTGCCAGAAAAAACCCGATCGACGCATCGAACTGGCTGGCTTTGATCCCGCGCGAGCGTAAAAATCCGGTGAGATGCGGCCCGGCGGCATGCGGAGCGTTGAGCTGCATGAGCGGTGGAAGAACAACCAGAACGCGCGTCTTCGGCCCCTTGCGGGCTCTATCTGCCGAAAGCACCGACGATCACCAGTGCAAGCAAAATGCGGTAAACCGCAAAGCCAAGATAGCCATGTTTTTTTAGAAGTTTGAGAAGACCGCCGATCGCAAGCATCCCCGCCACAAAAGCGGCCGAAGCACCGGCAAGAGCCGGGCCAAGCTCCACGCCGGCGCTAAACACCCTGTCCCAGTGCCGGAGTTCGTAAACAGCAGCCGCGGCAGTGACCGGAGCCGACAGCAGGAACGAAAGTTTTGCGGCATCAGTTCTGGTGAAGCCAAGAATCCGGCCGCAGGTGATCGTAGCCCCGGAACGCGAAACACCGGGCACCAGCGCAAAACATTGCGCCACCCCGAGCCAGATCGCATCACCAAGCCCGGCCGCTCCGGCCTCTCGCTCACGACGGGCAAGAAGATCACAGAGATACAATAGCACTCCGCCGGCGATGAGCGCAGCGGCAATCACAAGATTGCCGCGAAACGACGTCTCGGCAAGATCATTAAGCGCCGCACCCGCGACAAGGGCCGGAACAGTGCCGGCCACAACCAGCTTCCAGGAAATGGAACTGACCGCCACCCCCTGACTTTTAAAATACCGGCCGGCATACGGGAGTGTCCCGAGCACCGCAAACCACTCGCGCCAGAAATATACCAGCGTCGCCAGCAGCGTGCCAAGATGCAAAAACACATCAAAAGCAAGTCCGGGATCCCTGGTCTGAAAAAATTTTGGCAACAGCGCCAGATGCGCGGTGCTGCTTACGGGCAGATACTCGGTCAGGCCCTGGACAAGTCCGTAAAGAACTGCTTCAAGCCAACCCATCAACCTGCAATATCCGAAAAATCCCTATCCATGACAGTCTTGCGGCTATCCTGTTTGGCGCTTTCGATAGCGCGGTCGCACATGACACGCACCTTTTCGCTAAGCGCATCCATTACGGCACCGGACGTATTTAGTGTCGATTTTTCCTTGATATATTTTTTAATCTTTGATGCGACAACAAGAACTTCTTTTCCCGAAGCGCCTTCAACCTGTGTTTCGTTTTCCATGATATTTCTCCTTTTACTTTACGCCTAAGAGTTCAACTTCAAATACAAGCGTCGCATTCGGCGGAATCACTCCGCCGGCGCCACGCTCGCCATAACCAAGATGCGATGGAATGGTAAGTTTGCGCTTGCCACCAACCTTCATCCCGGACACACCGCGGTCCCAGCCCTGGATCACCATGCCAGCTCCAAGGCGGAATTTGAACGGATCGCCCCTGTCGAGCGAAGAATCAAATTTCTTACCATCCGTGAGCCAGCCGGTGTAATGCACCGTTACGACCTTGCCTGCCTTGGCCTCTTCACCCGAACCGGCCTTGATCTCGTCTATAACAAGATCCGCGACTTGTTTTTCCTGCATGATGGTTCCTCCTGATTGGCCGGTTGCAGATTGTTTTTTGGTGCATCCACCAAACGCCAGAATCAAACATGCCAGCAAACCTGTTATCGTTATATGTTTCATGCTCATATCTCCTAAACGTAATCGCCCCGCTTGATCTTGTCGACGATAATCTTCTCGGGCATCGTCGGATCACGCGGATCGACGGTAAAATACGCCTGCTGCTCGCAGCGGCGCTTGTGCTGCAAAAGCCACTTGAGAATCTGTGAAAGCCCCTTGTTGCGCTTGTCATGGAAAAAAGGATCGTTTGCGAGCGCATCCTGCGCCTTTTTGAGGGCCCGCACCTCCTGCGCGTCGTTTTCCTTCACGGGATAATCGTTGAGATCGTATTTTTTTATATCCTCGGGCAGCACCCCCAGGAATCTGACGTCGGGCGCGCTGTAATCGGAGTTGCGGATGAGTGATGCCGCGCTGCCGGCCTTGAGCGTGCGGAAAATATTCTGCATCGTGTAGGCGTCAAGGTCCCCGAAAAAATACATGGGCGTTCCGAGCTCATCCTCTATAAGCTTGCACCACCCGCGCACCGCATTTGACGGCACGCCCTGCGCGCCCATCAGGATGCAGCTGTGGCGTTTTGTGAATCCGTTGGCAACAAGCGTGTTGGCCGTGCCCTCGGACTCGACAATAAGGCAGAAATCAATTTTCTTGCGCGCGGAAAGCTTGAGATTCTGCGGCCTGTTCTTGGGCTGGAACGGCGTGGTGCCGAGCTTTGAAAGATCAACCACCGCTTTGTCGCCGTCCGGCAGTGTTTCGGTAACCACGAGCTGCTGCGAATACGTCTGGCCACCACGGTCGTTGGCGTAGCAGTTCATATCCTCGCGGTAGCACTCAAGGATCTCGCAGATGAAATCAATCGTGGAGTCGGACTCGGGCTGGTCCTGGAAATCAAGCGCCTTGAGGGCGGAGTTGTGTTTGATCTCGCCCTTGCTGATGTAATACAATTCGCGTTTTGTATTTACCGCGCCGTTAAGCAGATTGCGGATCAAGATCTCAAGCATGAAAATCGCGCGCGACATTTTTTTGACCGAACTCACGTTGAGCTCCGTTGCGACCTTCTTGGGGCCCGGCGTGAGATAACCGGTCTTGTAATTGTACTTTGCATTGTCGAGCGAGCACTTCGTCGCGTACAGGACGGGACGTTTTGCTTTTTCGATGTCCGAAAGGACCTTGTTGCACATCTCCTTGCTGAGCGCGATAATTTCCTTGTCATTGCCGTTCATGTCAGATTCCCGCCTCTTTTGCCGGAGCGTGCGCGCCAAGAGGCAGCGCGAGCTGGTGCCCGGCGTTCTGCTCCTCAAGCACCTCGTGCGCCTCTTTAAGCTCCTTTTCGGCCGCCTTGGTATCGCGCCCCAGAAGTTTTATGAGCCCCTGCTCCGCCCTCTTTTTGCGCGAATCCGGCGCGCCGGTTATCCTGCAAAGCCCGGATACGAGAATGGGGCAGAATTGTTCGATGTGTTTGATCTTCTCTTCGAGTTCTCCGGCCTTGACCTCGCGGCGGATGTGTTTGGAAAGTTTTTGACCGGCCTGTATGAGCGCGCGCCTTATCTCCTCGACAAGCTCGTCGGACGCATCCACGGTCTCCTTGGAGGCGTTTTTGAATTTTATGAACGGCGAAACCACGCTGACCGCGATGATATAGGGCCCCAGCGGAAGCGCGTCGCGCGGCTGTGAAATACCATAAGTGCGCCAGTTGACGCTTGTGATGGCCTGGACGATCGCGCAGGCGGACTTGTCAAACTGGAGCGGCACGCGATTGGCGAACCGAAGCACCTGCACCGGCGAATCAGCTTCGGCGGCCCGGTCCTCCAGGCGGGCGACGGCAACTTCAACCTGCACGGGCTTGAAGTCACAGATCGTCGGACGCCGGCTCACCACCGAGAAAAAATCCACGGAGCCCAGCCGCTTCATGCTCTTTGAAAGCGCCTCTTCGCCGATCCAAAGCACCGACTTGGTCGAAGGCGCCATGAGTTTGATGTTTTGCAGCGCCATAAAGATGCTTTTGAATTCGGCCTCGCCGAGCGCGTCCACGTTTTTTTCAAGCACGGAGGATTTGACGCCGCCTTTTATGATCTCCTTGACGGTACCGTCATTGACGCGCGAAAACCCCTTCTTGAGCCAGACGCCTGCCCGCACCCTCCCGAACAGATGCGAATGGGCGATGAACTCTCCAAGCTTCATTGTATGAGGATGGGGCTCGGTCGCCCTGGGAATATCCGGAACCGCATTGCTCACGCGCTCGACCAGTTGCTCCTCAAGATCCGGCAGCTTGAATCTGAGCGTCATGTGCGGATTAACAAGCGCGGTGCCGTTGAGATAATTGAGAAGCCCAGCCTCGCCGTTGAGCTGGATGCGGCCATCGATGAAAAACTCGACTGAAACACCATGAGGCCGGTCCCAGTCGATGGAATCCTTGTCTTTAATAATACCTTTGTTGTTCTTTATGTCGACTTCGACGGTGCAGGACATGGCCTTGCGCATCCGCTCGGTCTTGCTGACAACGCGCACGCCGATCGCGCTTGTAAGCTGTGCCCAGGTGGTCGCGGCCGAAATGCCGATACCCTGCTGTCCACGCGAACAGCGGCCCCGGCCGAATTTTGAAGATGCAAGATATTCTCCATAAACCTTTGGTATATCGTCCGGTTCAAGCCCGGGGCCGTTGTCCTCAACCCTGACCCTGATCTGGTCCGAGTTTTTGAGCGAACCGGCGCCCACCTTCTCGATCAACACGTTGATTTCCGGCAGAACGCCCGCCTCTTCACAGGCATCAAGTGAGTTGTCGACCGCCTCCTTGAGGGTGGTAAGAACCGCCTTCACCTGTGAAGAAAATCCCACTTGCTGGAGATTTTTGGAAAAGTATTCGGCAGTGCTGCTGGTTGTAATCCTGCCTGACATTGATGCGCCTGACTTTTTGGACATGTGAAAGATGAAACATCAAAACAGCCCGTCATGTCAACGATGTGTTTTATTTTTTCCGGTCAGGGTCCTTGTCCGTATTGTGCGCAACCGCCAGCGCGAGCCATTGCAGCTCCACAAGCGCGGGCAGCCAGTCAAGAATTCCACAGCCGGATATTTTTATCTCATGCGCTGCGTTCATGGCTCCAGCGCGCGGGTCTCCGGGCATCACAACGTGCCAGATCCTGTCTTCCGGAGCCGCGGCAAGCTGCGGACCGTGGCAGTACTCCTCGCTGCCGAAGGCTCGTGCCTTCACGGCGGCCATTTCCATCAATTTTAGTGCGCCCTCGCGCGCAAGCCACTCGGCTTCCCACTCACCCACGATAACGGACGGGCCACTTCCCGCTACGGCTTTGATTTTTTCAAATTCAGGATCCGGCGCTCCCGCAAGCCTCTCCCACGCCTCCATGGCCTCCGCCCCGGCAAGAAGCGAGGTGGCCGCGCAGATGGCGTCGCTCACCGCCGCCGTGTGGGGCTCAACGGTTTCCAGTACAACCGTTTCGACCGCCATATCGGCCGGATCCGGATATGCAGCATCCCTTCCACAAACCCAGATGGTGAACGCACCGGCTTGCTTGCAAATACGCAGCG
>MEQJ01000008.1:19545-25262 GCA_001770165.1 Bdellovibrionales bacterium RIFOXYD1_FULL_53_11
TGCTCCCAACTCCAAAAAACAATATTCTTTGCGGCAACTGCATCGGCAGCGCCCCGGCCGCGCACGCCATCCTGCCCGCGATGTCACGCCAGGCGTCATGTTGCGAGCGTATTTTCTGTTCGACGTTTGTCATGTAATAATTATCGCCGGAAAAAACCCGGCTTGCAAACATTTGGTTTTTTTGCGTCTTCACGGATGCTATGCCAGGCATATGAGCCAGGACGGACCGCGCAGCATGATCCGCATATTGCCGCCCGCGATTGCCGAAAAAATCGCGGCCGGAGAGGTGATCGAACGCCCTTCGAGCGTGGTCAAGGAGCTGGTCGAGAACTCGCTTGACGCCGGGGCCACCGAAATAGCCGTGGCGCTGGAAGACGGCGGCCGCGGATTGATCGGGATCACGGACAACGGCCGCGGAATGGATCCCGAGTCGCTCGTTTTGTGCGTAAAACGCCACGCCACCAGCAAACTCTCCTCTCTGGACGACCTTGAACGCATAACCACGCTTGGTTTCCGCGGAGAGGCCCTGCCCAGCATTGCGGCGGTATCGGATCTCAAGATAATCTCGCGCCCCCCTGACGCCGCCGGCGCGTTTGAAGTCATCACACCGCACCTCAGGCCGCAGCCGGTTACATTCGGTCATTTTCTGGGCGCGCCGCACGGCACCCGGGTGCAAGCGGCTGGACTGTTCTCGCAGATTCCGGCGCGGCTCAAATTTCTCAAATCCGCGGGTGCTGAAGTCGCCCAGGTGCGCGAATGGCTCGAACGCCTCGCGCTCGCCCATCCCGGCACCGGCATGCGGCTTACAAGCGGCGGAAAAACCATCCTGGAACTGCGCCCTGCGGACGAACGCGCGCGGGCCACAGCCGTGCTGGGTGACGGCGACAGCTATCCTCTCATAAGCGCCGCGGCGGAGACAGCCGGCATGAAGGCGCGCTTCCACTGGTTGCAGGGGATGTCGGGCCCGGGCACCAGGAGACTGGTCCAGGTTGTGAACGGCCGCGCCGTCCGCGACCGCATGTTGCAAAGCGCGATGATGACGCCGTTCCGGCAGGTGCTCATGCCGGGGCACTTTCCTTCCGTGGTGCTTTTTCTGGAGGTTGATCCTTCGACCATCGATGTAAACGTGCACCCCACAAAGGCGGAGATAAGATTCCTGGACAGTGGCCGTGTTTTCAAGACCGTGGTTTCCATGATCTCCGAAGCACTCAGCAGGGACTCGTCGGTGATTGTCGGGGCGCCGGCACACGATTATCGTCCGCATTCCGGGCAGCCCCGGCCGATGGCCGCTCAAGAACCGTTTTTATTCCGCAGCTACAATTCAACCGTCCCCGCGCCCCCCTCTTCAACAGGCACACTGACGGCGGACATACCGCTGCCGGACGCCGCCTGGCTTTTTTCGCCCGAACGTTTTCTTGGCAGCGCCATGGGCACATATCTCATGTACGACCTTGGCGAAGAACTCGGCCTCATCGACCAGCACGCGGCGCACGAACGCGTCCGTTATGAAAAAATCCTTGAACGCGCGATTGGAAAGGAAGTTGCGCACGAATCACAACAGCTGCTTTTGCCCGAAGCCGTACACTTTTTGCCGGAATACAAAAAAACGCTTGAGCCGCGCCTTGGCTGGCTGCTCCGGATGGGATTTGAAGCCGAGATTTTTGGAGAGGACTCGCTGCTGTTCCGCGCCATCCCGGCCGGATTCGGGATGCAGTCGCTGCGCACCCGCCTCAAGAATCTTGTAGACAGGGTGATCGAAAATGATGCGGCGGCGGCGGACGGGGGGGCTGATCCGCGTTTTGACGAAGCACTGTTTGAACGTCTTGCGAGTGAAGCATGTCATGGCGCCATCAGGGCGGGCGACCGCATCACGCGCGAGGAGGCGACCGCGCTGCTTGAGCAGCTTTTCCGCTGCAAGAACCCGTGGAACTGCCCGCACGGCCGTCCCACCATGGTCCGCATCGCGCGCGCTCGGCTTGATGAATGGTTCAAGCGCATTCAATGAACAGCGTCGCGGTTCTTGCGGGTCCGACCGCAAGCGGCAAAACCGCCGTTGCCCTGGAATACGCCATCCGGCACGGCGCGCTCGAGATTGTGAGTGCCGACAGCATGCTGGTCTACCGTTCGATGGATATCGGCACGGCAAAACCGGCCGCCGCCGAGATGTCCGGCATCAGGCACCATCTTATGGATATTTGCGACCCGGACCGGCAGTTCACCGCCGGTGATTTTGTCCGCCACGCAAAAGCGGCCATTGAAGACATTCACGCCCGCGGCCGGCGCGCGCTGGTGGCGGGCGGCACGGGCTTTTATCTCAAGGCGCTCATGCGCGGGATGTGGACAGAGGCTCCCGCAAGCCCCGAGCTTCGCGTGCGGCTGGAAAATCTCCCGGATGCGGAGCTTTTTGAAAAGCTGGCAGCAGTTGATTCCGGAGCGGCCGCTAAAATCGGACGGCGCGACCGTTACAGGCTTGTGCGCGCCCTTGAGCTTTTTGAAGCAACCGGCACCCGGCCGAGCGAGCTTGCATCCGGCGGCGCATCCGCGCCCGATCCGATGTTCAAGCTGCTCGTGATTGACAGGGAGAGGGCCGAACTTGCCGACCGCATCCGGCTCCGCACCAAGGCGATGCTTTCGGCCGGACTGCTGGAAGAAGCCCGCTCGCTTGCCTCGCGTTTTCCGGGCGCAAAGGCGCTTGGTGCCGTAGGCTACAAACAAACGCTCATGCATCTTGAGGGACATATTCCGGCCGGCCGGAAATACGACGGCAGTTTGCTGTCTCTTGAAAACGAAATCGCCCTTGCCACGCGCCAGCTCGTAAAGGCGCAGCGGACCTGGTTCCGCAGCCAGAAGGAGGCGGAGCATTTTTTGCTGGACCGGGACCTGCCGACACTTAAAGAAAGACTTGACGGGCTTTACGGCCGGTAGGATTCACGCCACGATTTTTTCGGCCACGCGCGAACAAAAGCCGAGTATGCCCATGACCTGCTCTTCAAGGAACGTGATGTATCTGATCACCACAAGATATTTCGGTCCCGTGCCGCTCAGCACCCTGCTGTTTCTCAACTGGGGCCCGCACCAGAGGATTTTTCCATAAACCAGGAAGCGCTCCGGATATTCAAGAGTAAGCGCGACCTCCTCGCCAATGCCGAACTTCACGGGCGACAGCACTCTTGCTCCCCGGGTGCCGATTTCATTCAAAAAAAGACTCACCACGTGTTCGCGTTCGCGCGAGTGGTGTTTCCTGATGCTGCCCTTAGTACGAACCAGGTGTTTCAACTGGCGTACCGGCGCCCTCAAAGCACCCTTCGGCGGCGGCTGTACACTCGTAGGGGTTCTCTGCCATCTTATGCCCATGAACTTCTTATCGGCATCTGAATAATTTTATCTGAATAATTCCAGCGTCATTTCCCGCAAAGGGATGCCACACGCTGCAAAAGCGCTTCGGTATCGAACGGTTTGACCATCACGCCGCTGATCTTGCCGGCCATATCCTTTACCAGACCGGTATCAAGATGCCCGCTTGCAACAAGAATCGGCGTTTTCTCATTGACGTGCTTCGGTTTGCGGATCCCGTCAATGACCATCTCTCCGGTTCCCTGCGCGAGCTTGATATCAAGCAAAATGCAGTCAAATTTCTGATTGGAACACATCACAATCGCCTGTGCCGCCTTTGGAGTGCTTAAAACCCTGTATCCCGCACCCTTGAAAGCCAACGACAGGATTTTTACCAGTGCTTCTTCGTCCTCAACCAGAAGTATGCTTTTAATTGGCATAATGTCATATATTAACCTCAAGGCATCGTATTTGCCAAGAGATTGTTGCCATGCGCAAACAATGTTTGATGTTTTCTTGACAATTTGAATGCTGTTTTTTGAAATGTTTCGGGATTAAAATAAAAGTCTGGAGCAAAAATGATTGGGAAGAGGTGATATGACGATACTCCCCGCCGTGACCCTGGCCTCATGTGTCATATCGTGTACCGCCATGATCTCCATGTTTTTTGTAGTACACCATTTTCGCCGCAAAATGCGCGAACGGGACAAGAAACAATCACTTCTTGAAAAAGAACTCCGCTGCGCCTCCGAAAGATTCGAAAAGATATTCAATGCAAACACGGATGCAATCCTTATCCTGCGCCTTGACGACGGCGTGTTCCTCGAAGTGAACAAGTTCGGCGCCGCGATGTTCGGCTGGAGGCGCAAGCAGCTTCTGGAAATGACGGACGAGAAAGCCGGGATCTGGGGATCGCAGGAGGACAAGCAAAGGATCTGCCATGATGTCGGCATTTACGGCGCCGCGTGGGACATGGAATGCCTGATGAAAACAATGAATGGAGATCTTTTTCCCTGTTCGGTTTCGGCAAGCACACTTGATCTTGCCGGCGAAAAATGCCAGGTGCTCGTGGTCCGCGACGTGAGTGAAAAGCATAAACTCAGGAAGGAAAGGGATGAGCTGAACGCAAAGCTCATGCAGTCGTCAAGACTTGCCACCATCGGAACACTCGCCAGCGGCGTTGCCCATGAGGTCAACAACCCCCTGGCAATAATGAAAACCGCCCTCTCGTTCGTGCGACGCAAGGCGGTGGAAGGCGCTCTTGCGGCCGAGGTGATCGACTTCATAGATGAGATGGGCAGCGCGACGGACAGGATAAAAAAAATTGTCCAGAATCTGAGGCTTTTTGCCAAGGATGAAGGAAAATCCAACCAGCCGTTCAGCGTTCATGACGCGATCAATTCGACAATCAAATTCATGACGGGCGACTTGAATGACAGCGCCATTGAAGTGCAGCTCGATCTTTCGGCTGGAATCGACCTGGCGTTAGGCAATCCCGACAGGTTCATACAGGTGCTTACCAATGTTTTCATCAATGCGCGGGATGCCATGCTGGAATACGAAGACCGTCCCGCCGGCCTTGCCAGGAAACTTGTTGTGCGGACCGAGAATGCGGACGGAGGGATTGCCGTTTATGCCGGCGACAACGGCACCGGCATGAGCCCGGACGTGGCTGACAAGATTTTCGATCCTTTTTTTTCGACAAAGCCCCCGGGAAAAGGCACCGGCATGGGCCTTCCCATTTCGCAGTCCTTCATGAACGACATGCGGGGCACGATCAGCATCCATTCGACGGGAAAAGACGGAACCGTAATGAGGCTCTGGCTTCCGGTCAGCATGTCCCCGTCCAGCACTTGAGATACCGCCCCTCCGGAAACGCCGGAAGCACGGGATGATCCGGTGCCTGGCCGCCGCGCGCAACCCAGCGCGCGCTGCGTCCGCTGCGACGCGAAGCCTTTGCGATCGCCATCGCAAAATCATTTTCCTCCAGAAGCGCCGAGCAGGAGCATAAAACAATGCCGGCCCCGCTCGCGCATGCGCCAAGCGCAAGCTCGTAGAGCTTCATGTATGCATGTTTGCCGCCCTCGATATCCTTGCGCCCCTTGATAAGCGCCGGCGGATCGGCAACAACCAGCTCGAACGGTCCGCAGGAAAGATCCGGCTTCTCAAACACGTCGGCCTTGAGCGTAATGCAGTCGGCGCCGGCGGCCTCGATGTTGCGCCTTGCGTATTCAAGCGCCGCGGCCGATGCATCAACCGCCACCACCTGCGCCCTGACGCCCTCGCGCGCCGAGAGCGCCGCAAGCGCCGAGCCCCACTGGCCGGCGTAGCAGCAAAGATCAAGAATCCTGATCACGCCGGAGCCGGCGTCGGCGCCGCGTGAC
>MEQJ01000008.1:25298-29539 GCA_001770165.1 Bdellovibrionales bacterium RIFOXYD1_FULL_53_11
ACGCGATATTTGCATTCTGATCCAGAAAAAGCCCGGTTTTCTGCCCTTCAAGAAGATCAACGTGCAGGGCACCGCTCCATGCGCCATACCGGACCAGGACCGAGGAATCCCTGAGCCCCCCCTCATCCGCGCCCTCGATCATTTTAACAACGCGCGGCTTTTCGAGTTCAAGCCCTTCAAGTTTTCTGACGCCCGCATCGTTGCGCACCACCACTGCCGAACGCGCCCATTCGTCCGCTCCCGCAATCTCCTCAAGCGCCCTCACCGCTTCATCCAAAAGCCGGTCCATCCCCGCAGTCTGCGCCTGCAGAACATGAACAATCCCGCCTCCGGCGAGCACATAGCGGTCGATCACAAGGCCGGGCAGGCAATCAGCTTCGGCAAAACAGATCCGACAGCTCGTATCGTAAAGCCCGGCGCGCCGACGGAAAGAAACCGCATCCACCAGCCGCGCCAGAAGCCAACCATATCCGCACGGCTCGGGGTCCTGTTCGTCGCGAGTCATCGACCGGAACGAAATAAGTGACGAAGGATTTCCGTAACCGCGCGCCAGAAACGCCCCTCCGGCATCCCTGAGTTCAACCGGAGATCCCGGCTCGATGCCCTTCGGACTGGCGGCCAGTTCGTTTGAATACACCCACGGATGTCCACCCCTGAACCTGCGATCAAGACCTTTTCGAAGTTTCCAGATAATCATCCCCGCGTTGTACCCCGCCCATTGACTCGTTTCAATGCCCGTGAGGTAATCCCCCTTATCGTGATACCCGTACTGAACTGGAAGGAACTTGCAGTACTTGCCGGAAAGATCTCGGCCGCCGCGAGCGGGCTTTTTGTCAGCGGCATCATCATACCGGAACGCCCGCGGTTTGCCGGCGGCTATCTGAAAAGCGAATGGATCATCCGGCTCTCAAGCCGCACAAAAGAATGCGCGATCGGATTCGGATTGCGCCCGCGGAAGCCTTATATCGCTTATCATGACGGGAGGGGGCCAAAGGCTTCAAGAGGTGCCACGCAGCCGCCGTTCGGGCTCTCGCTGGCAAAAATACTCTCGGGCGCAAAACTTTTTTCAATCGAGGCCATAAACCGTGAACGCATCGCGGTCATGTGGTTCGGCCCGCCCGGCGACCCCGAACGCACGGGGCTTGCGATTTCACTCATACCGGCCACCCCCTATGCGCTTGTCATCCGCCCCGCTCCGGACGCCGCGTCCGGCAGGTGGCTCATCATTGCACGCAGCAATTTCTGCAAGTCGGTACAGATCGAAGACAGATGTGAATACATGCTGGTCCCGGACGGAGCAAGGGCCCCTGAAAACCCGAAGATCCGTGAAGAGCTTGTCGAAAGCGCGAGTGGCTTCACAGCTGGAATTGAAAAAGCCCTCGAGACTGAAGCATTTGAAACCCGGCTTTCATCGGCCAGAAAAACCGCAAACGACATCCTGAAACAGACAAAAGAGCGCCTCCGGCAGACCGAGGCGACGCTTTCGAAGGCCGACGACGGAAAAGACTGGCAGCGATGGGGCGATCTTCTCAAGGCATCACTCCATGCGCCGCCGCCGATGCAAAACGGCGTGCGCACGCTCACCGACTATGAAACCGGCGGAACCGTGCCGGTTCCTTGTGATCCGCAGCTCACGGCGCAGGAGCAGTCGGCGAAATTCTACGACCTTGCCAGGCGCCGCATGAGACGGATCGAAGAATCCGGAGCGCGGGCGCGGGAGCTGTCCGCCGCGGCGGACAGACTGGAAAAAATCCTTGAAGCCAGTGTCACAACGCTTGACTGGAACGCGCTCGAAAAACTTGAAACAGCCACCGGATTTTCCGTCCGGGGTGTTAAATGCGCCGTCAAAACCGGCAAAAACACCTGGACCGGTCGTACATACGCTTCAGCAGACGGGCTTCTGATAATGATCGGAAGGGACAAGGAGGAAAATCTCGAACTGACCTTCCGCCATGCCCGCGGCAATGACATCTGGATGCACGCGCGCGGAGCACCCGGCTCGCACGCGATAATACAGCTTCCGGCCGGAAAATCAGCGCCGCTTGAGACACTCCTCGACTGCGCGCAACTTATACTGCATCACAGCTCGCTTTCTGATCGCGGCAAGGTTGAAGTCGACTACACCTTCCGCAAGAACGTCAAACGCATCCGCGGCACGGACCAGGTGAGCTATACCGGCAACAAGACCCTGCTGGTGGAAGCCGATCCACTGCGCCTGAAGCGGCTCACTTTACAAAATTCTTCACAACCTGTTCGAGCGCCTGGTCCTTTGTCTTGAGTTTCCCTTCAAGCATCATGTCTTCGACCCACTTGAGGATATCCGTGAACACCGGGCCCGGCGAAAAGCCAAGCTGCAAAAGATCCTCTCCCGTCACGAGTTTTTCCGCAGCGGACGGACGTGTTCCCATCTCGCAAAATCTGCCCGCACAGAATTCATGATAAACCATATTGCCGTCCGAGGCCGCCGCATCCGCCCGGTGAAGGGCAAGGAGCATGTCAAAACCGTCCTGCATGACAAAACGGCTGAGCGTGGCCTCGCGCATGTTGAACACGTCCTTGAACTTCAGATGATTACCGACCAGTCCGGCAATGACCGTGGACTGCTCGCGCGACATCCTCAGACGGTCCGCAATCTGGCCGGCAAGCTTCATCCCGTCCTTCTCGTGACCGTTGAAATTCTTTCCGACGTTGCGCGAATACGCCACCGGCTTGCCCACGTCATGCAAAAGCGCCGCCCAGGACAGCTCCATGGAACGCGCCGTATTCTGGGCTGCAAGACAATCCACCACCTTTACCGTATGACGCCACACGTCCCCTTCCGGATGATAAAGAGACGACTGTTTGATCCCTTTCATTGCAACAGTTTCAGGAATGACCTGTGCCATCAGGCCGAGGCTCATCAGATCCTCGCAGGCGCCCGCCGGAGCGCGCCCCGTAAGCATGAGCGTAAGCTCGTCTCGGATGCGCTCAGCACTCACGCGCGAGACAAGCCTCGCGCCAGCACTTATGGCTTTGGCGGTGTTCTCATCAATCCTGAACCCGAGCGCCGCCGAAAACCTCACCGCCCGGAGCAGCCTCAAGGCGTCCTCGCGAAAACGCTTTTCGGGCTCCCCGATCGCCCTGATGATCCCCGCCCTGAGATCCGCCATCCCGCCCACGCTGTCGAGGATACGCTGCGTCTTCGGGTCATAGTAAAACGCATTTATCGTAAAATCCCGCCGGGCCGCATCCTCCGCCGGACCGCAGAACTGCACCTTCGAGGGATGCCGTCCGTCCTTGTAATCCGAATCTTTCCTGAAAGTCGCGATTTCAAGAAACTCCGCCTCACCCGCAATTCCAAGGGGCACTTTTATGACCCCGAAAGCCCTGCCAACCGTAACGCTGTCAGGAAACAGCCGACACAGCTCGTCCGGCTCCGCGCTTGTCGCGATGTCGTGGTCCTTGTATTCGCGGCCGAGCAGAAAATCGCGGACACTCCCGCCTACGATATAAGCCACATGCCCGGCTTCATCGAGGCGTTTCAGCGCATGCCTTGCATAATCCGGCAGCGGAAAACGCTTTTCAGTCCGGATCCACTTCGAGCGGTTCTCCGCCATGGCGGTATCTGCTTTTGATGACGGGGTCCGCTTCAAAACGGTTGGCTGCCTTTGTCCCTTCCGCTTCCTTTTCGACACGTCTTTTTACTTTCTTAGTTATGGACTTCTTTCCCTGTCCGGCCACCGGCACCTGCTGCAGCGGCTCTGGCGGCCGTTCCTCCACCGCCGCCATCAGCGGCAGCCCCCAGACAACACAAGCAACAAGGAGCATCACCGGATCAGCACCTCTCGGGGCTTGGAGCCGTCAGCCGGACCCACCATGCCGCGTTTTTCCATCTCGTCCACGATACGCGCGGCGCGGTTGTAGCCGATGCTGAATCTCCTTTGCAGCGAGCTTGCCGACGCATGCCCCAGACGCTTGACGACATCCACGGCATCGCTGAAAAGCTCATCCTCGCCGTCACTGTCATCTTCGCCGTCAAAATCATCCTCTTCGTCGTCGATAAGGATCTCCTCGCGATAGAGCGGCTTGCCCTGCGATCTCAGGAATGCCGTGATTTTTTCGATTTCGCCGTCATCCACGAGCGCGCCGTGCAACCGCATGAGATGCGACATTCCGGGCGGAATGAAAAGCATGTCGCCGCGGCCGAGCAGCCGTTCAGCGCCGGCGCGGTCAAGAATGGTTTTTGAATCGACGTAACTGGC
>MEQJ01000008.1:29568-29777 GCA_001770165.1 Bdellovibrionales bacterium RIFOXYD1_FULL_53_11
TCGCTTTTATGAGTCCCGTGACCACATCGGTGGAAGGCCGCTGCGTCGCCGCCACGAGATGGATTCCGGCCGCGCGCGCCTTCTGCGCTATGCGTGCGATCGAAATCTCGACGTCCTTCTTGGCCACCATCATGAGGTCCGCCAGCTCGTCCACAATCACGACAATATACGGGAGTTTTCCGACCTTCGGCGCATCATCCTCGCCCGGC
>MEQJ01000008.1:29806-34689 GCA_001770165.1 Bdellovibrionales bacterium RIFOXYD1_FULL_53_11
TTGGGTTCGTCCACCACCGGCAGCAATAGATGCGGGATCTCCTGGTACGCCCTGAATTCGATGAATTTCGGATCGACAAGAACCATCCGCAGTTCATCGGGGGTGAAGCGGTAGAGAAGCGAGCAGATGAGCGAGTTCATGAACACGCTCTTGCCGGCGCCGGTCTGGCCCGCGCAAAGCAGATGCGGCATCCGCGCAAGATCCGAAAGATACGGCTGGCCGCCGATGTCCTTGCCCATCACGATCGGGATCGAATGCTTTTTGCCGTAAAAATCCGGATGCTGCAAAAACTCCTTGAGATAAACCGTCTGGCGCGTCTCGCTAGGCACCTCGATGCCCACGACCGCCTTGCCCGGCAGCGGGGCAAGAATGCGCACGCTCTGCGCCGAAAGCGCCATTGAAAGATCATCTGCGAGCGCGGCGATGCGCGAGAGTTTCACGCCGGGACCGGGTTTGTACTCGAACAGCGTGATAACGGGACCGGGGCGCGCGGCGATGATTTTTCCTTCGATGCCGAAGTCCGTGAGCTTCTGCTCCAGAATCTGGATGCTGGCCCGGAGTTTTGCCTCGTCCACAAGTGATTCGATCTTGGGCGGAGTATGCAGAAATTCCATCGCCGGGAGTTTCCAGGCACCGCGCTTTGCGCGGGCCAGGCGCAGAAGCCTTGCGTCGGCTTTTGCATTTTCCTTCGCGGCGTCTCCGGATTTTTCGGGAAGAACTATCTCGGCTCCGGCGGCACCCACGCTTTTTGCCGCAGCGGCGCTTTCATTTCCGATCTCAAGATCCGGAAGCGCATTGGGCGCCTCGCTGTAAAAGGTCGACGTCAGGACGCGGGGGCCTTCGTTTTCAATCTTTGCCGCGCCCGCCGGTGCGCCGACAGGGACATCCATGCCTATCACCGCCTCCTGCCCGGCATCAATGCCGGCGATACCGGCCGCTTCAAGCGCTGCCGCGGCCCTTCTGGCCTCCTTGCGCTCTTTTGCCTTCCTGATGGCCGCTTCGATCATTTTTTGCGCCTGATCGCTTGTCACCTGGGCCGCGCGCATCGCCGCAAGTCCGATCATATAGCCGGCGTACACGGCCATCTTGCGAGTGACGATCCAGGCGACTTTCGAAACAGCCTTGAGAATTTTTGCGATCACCCTCGCCACGCTGAGCGGAGTGGAAAGCGCGAGTGAAAGCGCGAACACGAGAAGCGATACGATGGTGGCACCGGCGATGTTGAACTGTTTTGAAAGAAGATCGGAAAGCCATGCGCCGAACACGCCGCCTGTAAGAAGCAGCGATCCCGAATACGGCCAGTATTTCCATTGCAGCGACAGGAACACCGTAAGCGCGATCGTGGCAACGATCATTCCGCCAAGCAGTCCGATGAGTTTGACGGAGCCTTCACGCTTGAGGACGGTGGCGGCCATGAACACGAGGGCCGCGGGCGTCAGAAACGCCGCGATGCCGAACGCCTCAAGAAGCACCGACGCAAACCAGGCGCCTACTTTTCCGCACGCGTTGCGCGCACTTCCGGTGGCATTTCCAAGCGGCGAAGGATCGGTTGAATGATATGTAAGCAGGGCAAAAACCGCGAACACCGCCAGGGCAAAAAGTACGATGCTGCCGACTTCGGCAGCCGCACTGCCCCTGCCTGTGGCCTGCTTCCTTGTGGCACGGGAACTTCCATGTGGGCTTTCCATATTTTTATGTTACTGGATAATTATGATACGTAAAAGCCCCCGTCTCGTTCTTGCCTATGATATCGGAGGCACCAAGGTGGCCTGCGGCGTCGTAAACGGGCGCGGAAAAGTCCTTGAAGAAGTACGCGTCCCGATTGCGCTTGAAAAGGGCTGTACGGCGGTAATGAAGCAGCTTGCAGGCCTCGGACACGGGTTTTTGAAGCGTTATCCCGGCATCCGGTCGGTCGGCGTTGCGTCAGCCGGGCCGCTCCACCCTTCGAGGGGGGTATTGCTGGATCCCACGAATTTTGGCGCCGCACGCGGACACGAAAAGACCTGGCGCGAAGTCCCGCTTGCCGAAGCACTCGGAAAGTCACTCAAACTCCCGGTGCGCCTGGAAAACGATGCGGCTGCCGCAATTCTTGCAGAAAAATGGGTTGGCGCCGCGCGCGGCGCCCGGAGCGCCATGATTTTGACGCTCGGCACGGGTCTTGGCACCGGCATCATTGTAAACGGACGATTGGTGCGTGCCGGACACGGGCTTCACACCGAAGCAGGGCACATGATCATCAATATGCGCCCGGACGGACATGGCAACGCAGGCGCTTTTTGCGGCTGCGGCAACCGCGGCTGCGCGGAGGCGTATCTTTCGGGCAACGGCTTTGCGCGCCGGGCGCGCCTGCGCCTTCACAACAAAAAACTAACCGCCGAGCAGCTTGCCGCCCTGGCCCGGAGCGGCAACCGTCGCGCACTCGGCCTTTTTGACGAATACGCCCGCATCATGGCCGTGGCGCTTCACAACTTTGCCTCGATGTACGCACCGGAAATCGTGATTTTTGCCGGCAGCTTTGCGGCCGCGGCGGATCTTTTTCTCGGGCAGACGGAGCGCGCGCTCGGCGTGCTTCTAAAACGCAGGCTGAAATCCTTCAACATCATGCCCCGCCTTGTGGTTTCAAAACTCGACAACCGTTCGGGCCTGATCGGCGCGGCGTTTGTAGCACTTGAAGGCGAATGACCGCCCTTTGATGCTTTTTATTTCTTCCTCACCGACCCGTACCACACGTACGCGCACAGCCCGGCAAACAACAAGATCGACACGCCCTGCGAAACAAACTCGTTGTCATAAAACGGCGTTTTAATCCAGGATTCCGAATACCCCGGAATGAGCCGCATCGCCGCGCCCAGCACGCCGCCAAGCGCCCCCCCGGCCATCAGACCCGACGCGATGATCACCCCGCGCTCGCGAATGGAATCAGACCGCTTGTTGATGAAATGCGCGAGAAATCCGCCGACCAGCGCCGGCGTATTGAGTTCAAGCGGCAGGTACATGCCAAGCGCGAACACCAGGGCCGAGACCCCCAGCATCTCCATCATGAGCGCCACCATCGCCCCCGCGCCGAAAAGAAGCCACGCCACCGGCTGCTGGCTCATGAAACCCTCGACCAGTGCCTTCATGATGGAAGCCTGCGGCGATGCGAGCACCGCACGCGTATCGCCGGGCACCGCTTCGCCGAACTGGAACGCCTGCGCCAGCAGTACAATGGTAAGGCCCGACGCGACCGCTGCAGCGAGCACACCCAGGAATTTGACCTTTTGCTGCGCCGCCGGCGTGGAGCCGAGCCAGTATCCGGTTTTGAGATCAGTGATGGTCTGCCCCGAAACCGAAAGCGCGGTGCAAACCATGCCGGCAATCGCCATCACGAAAAACATGCCGGTCGTGCCGGAAACGCCAAAACGCAAAAGCACGATCGAAGAGATGATGATCGTAAGCATTGTCATCCCGGACACCGGATTGCGCGCCGTCGTGGCAATTGCATTTGCCGCAACCGAGGCGAAAAAAAACGAAAATACGATGGCGAGCAGACAGCCGATCACCGCCTGCACCCAGCCGGCCGCCTGTCCGGACGCCCCGCCCGACAAGCTGCCCATAAACAGGGCAATAACAACCGAGCTGAGGGCAACGCCGATCAGGATGCTCATGAGCGGGATGTCGCGGTCCGTACGCTCGCCGCCCGCCGCCTTGCCGCTGCGAAGCGCCTTGCCGGCGATCGCAAAGGATCCGGCAACAATCCGGAGGGATTTTATGATCCCGAAAATACCGGCCGTCGCAATGGCGCCCACGCCGACAAATCTCACATAACTGCTGAAAATCTTCGCCGCCGTCATCTTTGATATCGGAATCACAGCCGGATAAACCACGAGATCGGGCATGTGACTTCCGATCATCCATATCAAAGGCACGAACACGAAATTGGCCAGCACGCCGCCCGCGCACAAGATAAGCGAGCTGCGCAGCCCCATCACATATCCCATTCCGAGGATAAAGCCGATCGCATCAAAATTGACGACCACCTTTGCCTTATCCGAAAGCATGCGCATGAACGAAAGAAACTGGAAATTTATCGTCTCCTTCCAGACCTCGAACGTCGTCACCAGAAAATCATACAAGCCGGCTATGGCGGTTGCCTGCAGCAGCAGCTTTGCCTGCGAGCCGCCCTTTTCGCCGGTAATAAGCACCTCGGTGATTGCCGTCGCCTCCGGATACGGAAATTTTCCGTGCGTCTCACGGACAAAATACCTGCGAAGCGGGATCAGAAACAAAATGCCAAGGCAGCCTCCCGCAAGACATATAAGGATGGTCTGGAGCGGATGCGGATCGAGCTTCAGGATATAGAGCGCCGGAAGCGTGAACACCGCGCCGGCCACCACGCTGCCGGCGGCCCCCCCGATGCCGGTGATGATCACGTTTTCGAGCAATGTCGAACGGCGCGGATAAAGCCGCGCCAGCCCGATAGCCAGAATGGAAATCGGAATCGCCGCCTCCATCACCTGCCCCACCTTGAGACCCGAATACGCCGAAGCGACCGTAAAGATCACGCAAAGAAAAAGCCCCCACCCGACCGACCGCCAGGTGAGTTCGGGCATGGCCTTGCGCGCCGGCACCACCGGCTCGTAACTCACCCCCTTGGGAAGTTCTTCGTATGCGTTTTTGGGAAGCGACCTTGATTCGTGTGATGTATCCATAAAGCGGATACTACTCTCAGGAACCACGTATTTTCAAATTCTCATTTTCGCGACGGCACAGCCACACTCAATAATATCCCTTGGGCACCTCGTCGCCGAAGCTGATCCCGAGGTCGCGGGCCGTCATGATCGTATCGCAGTCCGGCGGCACGGTTTTCATGCGGCTCGTCGCGGCTTCGAGCGGCACGTATT
>MEQJ01000009.1:0-19123 GCA_001770165.1 Bdellovibrionales bacterium RIFOXYD1_FULL_53_11
ATACCTGGAGTATGCCATAATCAGAAAAATTGTCACTGTATTATACGAGACTCAGTAAGATAACCCAGCCCACGGTAAGTCAGCAGATTGCAAAACTTGAAGAAAGATTGGGCGGCAAACTTTTTGAGCGGGTGGGTCATGATGTCATCCCGACCGCGCTCGCGCAGGAACTTCTTGTTTTTTCTTCCTCGATACTGGACATGATGGATCAGTTTGAAGACAAGCTTCAGAACGGAAGAATCCTTCCGCATGGAACCGTTCGGTACGCCATGCCCGAAAGCTGCCAGTGGACGCCTCATTATATAAAGATCATGGGGCAGATCAGGGAATTTCCCGATATCCGTTTCAAAATCGACATTCTTCCAAATGACGCCATTATAAAAGGGCTTATTGAAGGACATATAGATTTTGGCTTTGTACTGGGCGAGCACATTCACCCGGAGCTCCGGTTCCAAAAATTCTCTGATGAAGTATATTCCATGGTCGCACGTGACAAGGAGCTTTTTCACCCGTTTCAGTCTGAGGCTGGTTCAAGCAAGCTTCGTCTGATTATGTTTCCGGGGTGGGAACCTTTTTTTTCGACATGGGCAAGGGCGGCTGGATTATTCAAGCAACTCAAATCCAAGCTCAAGGAGCCCGCGGTTCATATCGGTTCGCTTGCAGGAGCAATCCACGCAATCAATGCGGGCGCTGGTGTCGGCATTATTCCGTCTCATTGTGTGGCCAATGATCTTGTCACAGGAAAACTATACGAATGGAAACCATCAAGAACCATGATTGCTTCAAGCCCGGTGTTCATTGCAAAAAGAATCGGAGAGAGGCTTCCAAAAAGAGTTGAGATCATTATTGAGATGCTAAGGCTGTCAAAACATGAAGGCACTGGGAGCAAAAGCTAGCATTTCATTTTCATTTTGGACCGCAAAGCCGTGTTGTGGTGGAAGCCGGAACCGACGTAACCACCGGAGCCATTTACCCGGGCCCAGTCGCCCGATTTTCAACTTACATTGCTGAAACGGGCTGAACAGTCACTTTCTATTAACTATTGCAAAAACTCTTTGATATATGGTATAAGGGACCATATATGGCGAAGCGTAGGCGGCCAACTCGGTCAGTTTTGCAGACTAAAGTTATCTTAAGCAACGGCGTCATTGTTGAAATGAAGATTTGGGATATTTTTGAAGACGAAAGATACCCGGACGGATTGAAGTATTCGCTTTACGCTACTTTTGACGGAAAAATATTGGTTGGCTATGACAATCATCATCCTAAGGGGCACCACCGTCACTTGGGCGGTATTGAGGTGTCTTATGTGTTTTCTGGGCTTGACCAGTTGAAGAATGATTTTAAATCAGATCTTGAACGACAAATGATTAGGGAGGGTTTGCTATGAAAGTGAAAAAGATAAAAGTTCAGATTAAATCTTTGGATGATGCCCTGAATGAGTTTGTGGATACTGGCAAACATGTTCAGCGTGGACAAAAGACAAAACCTATAATCGGTACTTACATTGCAGATGCGGAAACAGCGCGAGGCATTTTTACCGAGAGTCGGTTACAGCTAATTCAAGTGCTTAAGAACAAAATGCCCGGCTCCATTTATCAGCTGGCAAAATTACTTCATCGTGATTTTAAGAACGTTTATGACGATGTTATTTTCTTGGTTGATATTGGAATTGTAGGGATCAAAGAAAATACTATTGGAAGAAAACAAAAGAAGCCTACTTTACTTTGCCAAAACATTCTTTTTGAAATTGCAGCTTAATTGCATGACGCCGGTGGTGGAGCCCTGTGAAGGCTATGGTTGTGATGGCGGCGGGGTGCTTGGGGTCTGAAGCCGTTATTTTTTACTTGCGTTCGAGGATGTCAAAGCCCCCCAGTATGGCATCACAGATAAAATCTTCGAGCTGGCTCGGGTCGTTTTTGGTTTGGGCTTTGTGGAGATGAATATAATAAAACTTTTTTATCTCCTGCCGGATCACGGCCGGGGCAAGATTTGCTTTTAGCAGCATTGCATTCATGAGCAGGCGGCCTATGCGGCCATTACCGTCCGAAAAGGGGTGTATCCGCTCAAAATCCGCATGTGTCCTTGCGGCAAGGTTGACCGGGTCTTTTGTCTTTTTTGCTGCAGTCTTCATGAGCGGTGGAATGAGATCCGGGATTTTAAGGTGATTTGCAGTTACAAGGCTTATTCCGGCAATTCTAACGGCATGACAGCGGAATGACCCCGCGTCGGATCTGATGCTGTTCATGAGGATGCCGTGAAGCTTTAATGCAAGGGCCGTGTCGATTCTGCCGTTATTGGACAGATGATCGAGCAGGTACCCGAGGGCCGTCTGGTGGTTCTTGGCCTCAAGATGTTCATTCAGGCTTTTGCCGGGAATGGTCGCGCCATCAAACAGGATGGCTGCGGTGTCTGGCTCCGTCAGCGTGCTGCCTTCGATGCCGTTGCTGTGATAGGTGAGTTTCAAATAAAGCTGGTCACGGATGTCCGGGCTGGACAGGATTTCTTCGATGATGTTTTTGTGAGCTTGCGTTTTTTGATGAAGGACCGCTTTTTTGGCCGCAAGCTCGCTGGCTGGAATGCTTTTTTGCCCGGTTGCCTCAAGAAACAGCCCGTCAATCGCTTTTTGCATCCTGGGCCTGGGGGCGGCCCTGCCGTTCCACCAGGCGTTGAAGGCCACAAAAGACACGCCAAACCTTGCGGCCAGGGCGGTCTGGCTGAGCCCGAGCATTTTCTGGATTATTTCGAGTTTCTGGCGCGTGGTCATTGATGATAATGCCATGATTCGAGTATGGCGTAACTTTATAAAGATGTCAAAAAAATGATAACTTTATAAAGTTATGCGATCCGGTTTACCGTTTGCCCCGCTGGCGGGGCAAACGGAGCCGACCGAGCCGCCTTCATCGGTGATTGTTGCCAAAACCGTAAATACGGCATCAACCAGCGCAGTCAATAGTTCCCTTATGCTTTTGGCGCCGCCCGTGTAGCAATATTTTGAAAATTCATACCCGTCTCTGAAATCCTTTATTGGCGTGCCGATCAGCATCATGCCCGGGGATCTGGACGGAAGCTGTACAGAGATAATGCGAGGAGTGGTAAAAAAACCCAGGTGAAAAGCAGCGCCGAAGATGGATTGACAATGTTCTTATAGAAAGATTACATATTTCTAATGTTAGTTATGAATAATTTCTTGCGAAACTAATATTAATAATGATATAATCTCATCATGTGGATTGATCGAAAAAAAAAGAAAAGCGAGCTTCTAAATGTGCTTGTTCACCTCAAAAATCAAACACTTATCGTTCGAGGCGCGCGTCAGGTTGGTAAAACATCGTTCATTCTAAATGCTCTGAACGACTTGACTGATTATAAAAAAATTTTTCTTAATCTGATGCGGTCCGGTGATTCCAATATTAATGGAATCAAATATCACGGCAGGATCTTTTTTGGACAATCACCCCAGGGCGAGGATTTTATTAAAAATCTGGAAAGCAAAATGGGTCCACTTGCACAAGCCGGAAACATAATCGTCTTCATTGACGAAGTTGACCGCCACCCGCTCGTAATGGAAGCCATACAGGCATTTGCCGATTTGCCATCAAATATAAAAATCATCTGTTCCGGCTCCAACATGGAAAACATAAAGGTTGAAAACGCAGCAACGGGACGAAAAAAATATTTTGATCTCTATCCGGTCACCTTTGAAGAATTTCTTCGGGCTCATGACCCTGAGTTGTTCAATACATATATAAACATTCAAATCGACGCTGGATCCATAACAGACCATCTGCATGCCAGGCTTGGAGATAAATACAATATCCACCTCCGCCTTGGCGGGATGCCTAAAATACTTGATGCATGGCTCGATCCTCCGGCGCAGCCTCAAGGAATCCCTGAAATTTCGAGTGACATTGTCGCGACCATTGAAGAAAACATCAAAACCGTTCTGACCAAAAAGGAAAATCTTTACGAATATGAAGACGTGCTTCGAAAAATCGCAATGCTGTCCATGAACACTCTCAAATTTTCCAGACTGCAAGTGCAACACGCGGGCAGAGCGGAAGCAAAGCGGCTGGTCACTAAAAGCGTTGGCGCACGGGTTGCGCACAAAATCCGGCTTTTTGACGACAAATCGGATTTGTCCAAATACATCCTGTTTGATTCCGGCATTGTGAACTATTTATTGAACGGATCCGGACTTCTGGAAAACAAATTAACCGGCAACCATGGCGCGATAATGCATGAAACATTTTTGGGAACACAAATCATAGCCGGATCCATATCGCGGGACGACCTGCTTTACTGGAAAGCCGGAAATGTTGCAGAACTGGAGTACATGTTGCGATACAAAGGCGGGCTGGCCGGCATAGACGTTAAATCCACAAACGGGCCGAGCCGCTCACTTGACAGCTTTGCGATCAACGAACCTGATGCCGGTTGCATAATCAAAGTGGGCAACTACAAGCCCTTCATCAACAGACAATATGTTGCAAAACTACCCAACCAGGAAAAACAGGCCCGGACCACATCAATCACCCTGCCACACTACATGGCTGGCCAGATCCAGGAGATCATCAAATCCCTTCCCTCAGGCTGATTTATCATTTAAGTATGAACACCCCGCTAATCAGGATGATGTGCGCTTTCGGCGAGCAGGTAGTTGGACAGGCCATAATGTCCTTTGAAACAGGAAGAAGACAGGAACTGCATTACTGGTACCGGGACACGGATGGAGCCACATCGGAAGTTGACTTTATCCTCTCAAGCGGCGGCAGGCTCATACCGTTGGAAGTAAAATCAGGGAAAACCGGAAAGCTCCGGTCCCTGCACAGGTTCATGGAAGAAAGCCGGTGCAAAACCGCATACCGGATATGTTCCGGCAAACCCGGCATGACCAATATCAAAACCCAAAGCGGATACACCTACGATCTTGTTTCACTGCCATTTTATCTTGTCAGCGCACTGCCCCGCCTGATCGCAGCGTGATCACCGCAATCTCCGGCGGAACCAGAAAACGGTTCGGTGCACCCCAGAAGCCCCCGGTTTGTGCCACCCGTCTACCATTTAACTTCGGCCCCGAAGTAAGTCTCAATTGCCTTTTCCCATTCGGCCCCGCGCTGGTCACCTTTATTGAAGCTCACTATCATCCCGTGGTATGAGCGTTTGACCTGCGCGACAAAGTGCAGCCATTTTGTGGCCATCACGCGGATCGAGCCGCCAAAGTAAGGATTGATATATTGCATGCTTCCGATTCTTGTAAGAACTGTGTGGCCACTATTCTCGTGATTCTTGTCACCATATGCGCCCGCCACAACATTCACGCCGCCAAAAAACTCTACAAGCACGCGCTTTGCGATCCGTATTCCGAGCGAACCGCCGGTTTCCAGGAAAAAAGATCCGAACCTTGACGGAGCCATTTGGGTTTCAATCATGAGTTCACCCTTGGTGTCATTATAGGTGCGGTTGCGTTTGAGATTCATGTCGCCGCCGCCAAAAGCAACGCGGCCTTTGACGATGATATCGAGCTTGCCGTCGTCCATAGCCTCGGCGGCATGACTGTACGTCAGACCCGCAACCTCGACGCCAAGAAGAGTGCCATGATTATGATCAAAATTTTTCATGACAAATGACGCCAACTGAAGCGTAAATCCGGTCGGCTGGAATATGAAACGCGCGATGCCGGCCTTGAGATCCTTGAGGAGCGCTGCGTCCTTCTGCCAGTCGCCGTCGCCGCGGGCGCGGATACGGATTTCGATAGGAAGAAAAAACATGTTGCCGATTTCGAAGGTTTTGTAATCGGCATTCGTATCTTTGAGTTCAATTTTTGGAATCAGTCTCATCTCAATCCCAACATCGATGTTGTGGCTGTTTGTGCCGTTATATACATAGTTGTAATTGACACCGAGATTTCCATCGGTGCTTTTGAGCCACTCAACAAAACCCGAAAACTTCGAGGTCGACTGCGCTTCGAGCGATTTCTGTTCTTTTGAGGTATTGTCCTTCGGAGTGTTCTCCGCAAGTGCAAGAGGGGTTGAAAGGAAAATGGCTATCACTACGGATATAAAATACTTCATGACGCAAGGCATTAAGTCATGAAATCAAATATGTCAACTATTGTTTTCCGGGCAGATACCCCAGCTCCTTTGACCAGTCCGCCTTCATTGCAAAAAGAACCGGAGAGAGGCTTACAAAAAGAGTTGAGATAATTTCAGCTTTCAGTACAAGGAGCCAAGTCAATCCCAAAAACTTTTCCTTTTGGATCGATAATTAAAAGAAAAGGTGTAGGAGTTGCACATCCGTTTTGCTCATACCCATCAAAACCAAAGGCGCCGCCTGCGGATTTGATTTCCTTGACGAGGGTTACGGCAAATTGTTGTTGCCGTTTGGACAATCCTTCGAGATTCAATACTGTTGCGAGGACAACCTCGCTGGAGAGCGTTCCGGCAATTTTCTCATCCATTATAAAAGTTTTTCCGGATCGCACGAATCTATATTCTTTCGCGCTTTCTGTGTCGCCAAATTTTTTGTTTTTCGCAAAGATGTAATTTTTGATCATTTGTAACGGCGCGCCGGTTTTTACTTTATAGCTGTCGTTGCGGGCATAGCGTCCCATCAGATTTTGCAGTTTTTCTGCCTTGTTGCTTACGGTGGTGGCAAATGCCAGTTGAGTTGTTAAGAGTAGTGCCAGGCTTGAAAAAAATATTTTCATTTTCATAATGGTCCTTTCAGATTTGAACGATTTGAAATCCAATAACGCTTAGAGGCGTAGCGCGGCATGACGCGTGTGGTCAAGCGAAAATACAGAAGATATTAATCCAGACAGCCGAAGTAAGGGTGGCGTTTTTGCTGTTTACAGGGGAAGAGGTCCGGGCCTAGAACCTGCCTGAAGCCGACAACCCGACAGCCGTTCCGTCAACGTCGGGGGTGATAATGAAATCCCGGATGATTTTCAGTTTTCTTTTTTTGGCAAAAGTGCCTTCAAATATTTTCATGGCTCCGCGAATCAAAAAGGCGGTGCCGGCAGTGATCATTACCGCCTGGCTGCCTCTCATCATCAATCTAGCCTGCCATTTCTTCCAGCCCTTGTCTTTTACAAGGAGCTTTTCGATCATGGCGGTATCAGTATGCTTGTTTCTCGCTACCATATGATTTGTCATGTCCACCAGATGACCGGCCGCAAATACAAACATGACCATTTGGGCATATTTGTTTTCCGGAAGCGCATCGGACAGCACCAGTCCGCCGTATGTCATCAGAACAACCGCATCCGTAACCATGGGCGCCGCATATATCAATATATGGTTTTTTGCCGACCAGCTTTTTTTCGTGCTGTTGACCATGGCTCCGAAATAAAACCCGTCACGATCAACATGCGGCCAGGGTTTGAACTCAAGAATGGTGGCGCCCATTGCTTTGGCCCAAAGCGCGTGGCTTCCTTCGTGTATTGTGATGCCGAGGAATAATTCGAGAGGGGCGAGCCCGACGCCGGTCAGGAAAAGCTTCCACCATGCCACCCGTTTCTTCAAATAACGAACCCTGCTTTGCAGGACCTTCCTGTCTGCGGCTTCCAGATTCCGGTTAAACCTGATTTCATGCTTCAAACTTCTTAACTCATCAACGGCTTCGGTCAGATCGGGGGGCGAAAGCTCGATCATTTCATCGAACAAAGAGGCGGCGTGCTCGCCGGCGAGCGCGACAGATGATTGAAGCGCGCCGGTCAAACCGAGCAGGCACACAAGATGGATTTGTATTACAAGGCCCCGCATACACTCATTTCCTGTATTCCAACCAATAGACTTACAATATAATTTCGCGAGACGCAATGCGTCAGCCTGGCGTGCGAGGGGGTGGATTCAAGTAATTTTATGTGTATTATCATTCTGGGTTAACTTCATGACACCACAAGTTCCGAAAAAGAGAACTTCAAGGCTAATCCCCCCGAAGGACAAGCTCCCAAGTTCACCTTTTCGGAACTTTATTATGGTTTCATCGGGGCGGCGTTGCCCACATAATGGTCTATAGGGGGATGAATGCCCGTTCTGTGTGCTGTTGTTATGACGTTTCAGCTCGTATCCGTCCCCGCCTGGCCTTCCTGCCGGGATGAGGTCGGCTCGATCGTGGCCGGGCCTGCTTCGCCCCCGCCGGGCAGGAACAGGGTGGTTTCGAGTGTCAACAATACCGAAACGCGGCAGCGCTTTGAAATCAAGCGCGAGCTGGACGGGGGGACGGTGATCGGGTCGGTTTCATACACCATCAAAGGCGATGCCATACATATCAATGTCGTTGAGGTGAACGAAGCGTTCCGCAGACGCGGCGTTTTAGGCGCGCTTCTTGACGAAATCGCGGCCCGGCATCCGGATGCCCGTGTTTTTTCGGCCGAGCTCGGCGAAACGAATTTCGAGATTTTCAAAAAAGCGTATAAAAGCATTCCGCGGCCGGACAAGGGGGGGTGCGCCAAGGCGGTTGTTCAAACTCCACTTTACAGGGCGATTGCCCGCAGCACCGGGGCCCGGAGGATCACGTATTGCCGTCCGATGATGAACATCGAGTTTGTCGTGGTTACGATTGAAAAATGATTCATCACTCCTGCGTCCACGCATGCGTCGCGCCGACGGGATCGAGCCTGCCGTCGTTTTGTGCGCGTACCACAAAAGTGTGGTTGCCCGAGGCGAGATCCGCGTAGGTGATCCCTGACAGGCATGGCGAAGCCGGCGCGCCATCGAGCGAACAGATGAATACTGACGCCGGATGGTCGGATTCAAACGTGAACTGCATGGCCGCCTGGATGCCCTCCGGCTGTTTTGCCCCGGTTATCGAGGTGGCCGGAGCGGCAAGGTTGCATGGATTGCCGGCGAGAGCGCCCGGCAGCTTGAAATTTGCGGCAGACACCGGCCTCCAGCCGCGATCCAGCATGCCGTTATAGGCTGCTGCCGGGGTCGACGGTGACGTGTCCGGATTGAAAAACAAGGTGCTTCCTGCCTGTCCGCACATTTCGTCGGCAAGTTCCTCCGCCGTCGCGTTTGCCGGAACTTTTCTCCATAGCAGGACAAGCGCGACGTGATAGCGCGGACCCTGGTAATAATCGAGTTGCATGGGAATTTTCGTTTCTGCCCCGAAATTATACGCGCTTTGCGAGCAGGCCAGTTTGGAAGCGTGCGTCCCGTCGTTGTCCACAACGGTCTCAAAACCCCGGCCTGCGTCTGCTTTCAGAACGGCGCCATCATCGGCTATTACTGCAAACTGGTAGTTTCCCGCCTCGTCACCAGTTGCAAGCTGGAGAGTGCTTTCGAGGTGAAGCGAAAAATATTCGTACAGGGGAGAGCCGTCGGGCGTGCTTAGCAATTGGCCGCCCTCCGTTGCGAAACCAAGGTCGAATTTCCGGGTGGGGATGTTGACGTCACCCATGAACATCGTGGCATCCAGTATGGTACCGTTGGCTTGGTATTCAGCGACATTCAAAAAATGGGGTAGATCCGGGGAAACGTAGTAAATCGTTCCAGCAAGGCCAAGGGATGTATCGGAGCCATCGTGTGATTTTTGTGAGGCAAGGGGGTCGCAAACGGGATTTGTCACGCCCTTGAACAATTCGGCGGCGCTGGGGGTGGAATGCGCGCTGGAGGATGCCGCTGGTCTGGCAGAGGGAGGGGGACTTGCCGGGTCTCCACCGAAAACAGCACCTACGGCTTGGTTTTGGTTGTTGCACCCTTGCGTGGAGATGATTAAAACCGCTCCTGCCAATAGCAGGACCGAGTACTGGTATGCCGTCACCAATGTGTCCGAAGTTTTCATTTGCGCCTCCGTTTTTCAGCCCGTTTGATACCAGTATACAGCCAAATTGTTTCTAAAATATTTCAATGATATTTCAATAAAAACAAGTGGTTGATCTATTTCTCAATGACTGTATAGCCTTTTGAATAAATGCTCTCGATCCGGTGATTCCAGCCGGAGAGCAGGCGACGGATGCGGGTGATATGAATATCGACCGAGCGGTCAGAGCCGGTGTCGGCGCTTCCAAGGTGGTTGAGTATCTGTTCGCGCGACAGAATCCGGCCTTTGTTTTGTACCAGCAATTGCAGAATGCGGAACCCCTTGCCAGAAATCCTGAACTCCCTTTTACGGCGTTTGCCGAGCTGCAAACTGGCAAACGCGAGCGCAGGATCCACGACCAGATTGCCGCATCGGACTGGTGCGCCGACATGCATCTGGCCGAGCCGGTTTTCGACGCGGTTCAGGAGTTCGGCCGCACGGAAAGGTTTTACAAGATAATCATTGGCGCCGAGGTTGAGGGCTTTTTGCATGCTCGACGCGTTGGCGTCGGAAGTCAGGAAAATAATCGCAAGATCAGCGCAGTTTTTTGATGCCCGGATTTCTTCACATACTTCGAAGCCGTTCATGACAGGCATGTCGATATCCACGACAAGAATATCGGGCGGTGAGGCAAGCACCTTTTGCACGCCTTTTGCGGGGTCGGTGGTTGCGGTGACCGTGTAGCGTGTTGCGAGGATCTCCCCCAGCAGAGACAGGTTTTGCGCGTCATCATCGATCAAAAAGAGGCGTGGCTTTTTCAGGTGGTCACCACCTTTTGGTTAAGGGGCGCGTCATAAATTATGACGCGCCGGGCATCAAAAAGTAACCGGGTTTCTTTTAAGGTTTTGACTTACCTTAAAACCCCATTT
This sequence comes from Bdellovibrionales bacterium RIFOXYD1_FULL_53_11, assembly GCA_001770165.1. Taxonomy (GTDB): domain Bacteria; phylum Bdellovibrionota; class UBA1018; order UBA1018; family UBA1018; genus XYD1-FULL-53-11. The sequence goes on from MEQJ01000009.1 coordinate 10,677, forward strand.
ACATTTCTAACACAACTAATAACTCTCTCATAGAGAAGGGGAAAGCATGAAAAAGCTATTCGTATTACTTTTGGCATTGGCTGTGCCGTCGCTGGCGCTGGCCAGTGAGGCTGATCTTCGTATTCCTGCACTGACGACCACCTACGATTTTTTCGGAATAACGGTGGCCGGTACCTCAATCCTTGGTTTTGGAATGGTCGTATCAGTGCTCGGCATGCTCTTTGGTCTTTATATCTTCCGGGGGATCAAAAAACTTCCGTCGCATAAATCGATGCTCGAAGTTTCGAGCCTTATCTATGAGACCTGTAAAACATATCTCATGCAGCAGGGAAAATTCCTGATCATTCTTGAGGCCTTCATCGGATGCTGCATATTTTACTACTTTCTTGTTTTGCAAAGCATGGAACTTCCAAAAGTCCTCCTGATTCTTTTCTGGTCGGTGATGGGTGTTCTGGGTTCGTTCGGTGTTGCATGGTTCGGCATCAGGATCAACACCTATGCCAACTCCCGCACGGCATTCGCTTCTCTCATGGGCAAGCCGTATCCGGTCATGGATATCCCGCTGCGTTCGGGCATGTCGATCGGCGTGCTGCTTATCTGCGTCGAACTCATCATGATGATATTCATTTTGATGTACGTTCCGAAAGAAAGCGCCGGCGCGTGCTTCATCGGGTTTGCCATCGGCGAGAGCCTTGGCGCCTCGGTGCTGAGGATCTGCGGCGGTATCTTCACCAAGATCGCCGACATCGGCTCCGATCTCATGAAGATCGTCTTCAAGATCAAGGAAGACGATGCGCGCAATCCGGGCGTGATCGCCGACTGCACCGGCGACAACGCCGGCGACAGCGTCGGTCCGACGGCCGACGGTTTTGAAACCTACGGCGTGACGGGCGTGGCGCTCATCAGCTTCATCGTTCTTGCCGTGGGCATGAACATGGGCGCTGACGGAAAGCTGCTGCTCGGTCCGGGCGGCGAGGACCTGCAGTCCAAGCTCATCATCTGGATCTTCGCGATGCGCATCCTCATGATCATCACTTCGGTGATGTCGTACTGGCTCAACAACATCGTCTGCAAGGCGGTCTTCTCGGGGCGCAAGAGCTTCAATTTCGAGATTCCGCTTACAAGCCTGGTATGGGTGACGTCGCTTCTTTCGATCGGCGTGACCTACGCCGTGAGTGCGCTCATGATCGGCGACATGGCAAACGGCATGTGGTGGAAGTTGTCCACGATCATCAGCTGCGGCACGCTCGCCGCGGCGCTCATTCCGGAACTTACCAAGGTGTTTACAAGCGCGAAATCCAAGCACGTTGCGGAGATTGTTGCCGCCTCACGCGAGGGCGGCGCATCGCTCACGGTCCTTTCGGGACTCGTGGCCGGCAACTTCAGCGCGTTCTGGAAGGGCATGGCCCTGGTTGGTTTGATGCTGGTCGCTTATTTTACGAGCACCACGGGACTTGGCGATTTCATGGTTTACCCGTCCGTGTTCGCGTTCGGTCTTGTGGCGTTCGGCTTCCTCGGCATGGGTCCGGTAACGATCGCGGTCGACAGCTACGGCCCGGTGACCGACAACGCGCAAAGCGTGTTCGAGCTTTCGCAGATCGAATCCGACCCGCAGGCCGCGAAGGACATCGAGCGCGAATATGGCATGAAACCCGACTTCGAGAAGAGCAAACTTCTTCTTGAAGAAAACGACTCGGCCGGCAACACGTTCAAAGCCACGGCCAAGCCGGTGCTTATCGGTACGGCGGTGATCGGCGCAACGACGATGATCTTTTCGATCATCCTGCTGATGAACCTGAAGCTCGACCTTCTGGATCCGCGCGTACTGCTCGGCATCATCACGGGCGGCGCGGTGATCTACTGGTTTACGGGCGCTTCGATGCAGGCCGTGACCACCGGAGCATACCGCGCGGTGGAGTTCATCAAGAAGAACATCCGTCTCGAAGGCACCACAAAGGCCTCCGTGAAGGATTCCAAAGAGGTTGTCCGCATCTGCACGCAGTACGCGCAGAAGGGCATGGTCAACATCTTCGGTGTCATATTCTCGTTCACGCTTGCGTTTGCGTGCTTTGATGCGACCTTCTTCGCGAGCTATCTCATCTCGATAGCCTGCTTCGGTCTTTTTCAGGCGATCTTCATGGCAAATGCCGGCGGCGCCTGGGACAACGCCAAGAAGGTGGTTGAAGTGGATCTTCGCGAAAAGGGCACGCCGCTTCATGCGGCCACGGTCATCGGCGACACCGTTGGCGATCCGTACAAGGATACGTCAAGCGTGGCCCTTAATCCGATCATCAAATTCACGACGCTCTTCGGCCTCTTGGCCGTCGAGATCGCGCATTCCGCCAAGGAGACCGCGCTTTACATAGGCGTTGTGTTCTTTGTGGTTGGTTTGTTCTTCGTGCTCCGTTCGTTCTACGGCATGAGGATCAGCACGCTGTCCGTGCGGGCTGAGTCCGACAAATCAGCTCATGCGGGAGGTTCGGGCAACGGCAAGAGCCGTTCGCCGGAGATGCACAATTGAGGGGTTGGTTTCGCGCCAAAATCATCTGGTGAATCCATCAGTCGCCGGTTGTGCCGCGGTTTTCATGCTTTGCTGTGTTTCCTGCAGCACGCCCGGAAAACCGGCTGCTCGTGATTTGCTGGAACACAAAATACGCCGCCTCTCGTACTGGATGGAAAAATTCAATCCCATGCAGCGTATCGAGGACCGCGTGGGGCCGGCCACGGCCGATGTCATCGAATTTGTAACGATGGATAACAAATTCCACGGATTCCCGGAGCGTCCGGCTGAGGCCGTTTTGAACGATGGATTCAAGAAAGACTTCAGAGAGGCGCTTGCCGGGCTTCCGGAGCAGGTCAAGGCGCTTGCCGGGCCGACGGTATTCGGGATCTTTTATTTGAAGAATCTGGGGACAACGGGATTTGCCGAGTCCGTGTTTGACGACAAGGGTAATCCCGCCGGCGCGTTTTTGGTGTTTGATGCCGGGTACCTGCATCGAAAAGCCAATGACTGGGCATCTCTGAGGGAAAATACCCCGTTTGCCGATTTCACCTCCGGGGTCGGGGCGGCGGAGGTGGATGCCAGGGTCGTCGTGGAAATAGAGGACGACAAGGACAACAACCGCTTGAGCGCGATACAGTTCATCGCGCTTCATGAACTCGGGCACGCGATTGCCTTTACCGGCAATGTGCATCCTTCATATGCCAAACCCCTCACCGGCGAAAATCATCCATCCAGGTTCCCTTTTTCACGGCTTTCGTGGAGCACGGACAAAAATGGCAATCTGGTCTCGGTTTATGACAAACTGGTGTTCCCCGAGCGCACCTCGGTTGTTTTTTATGCTCCCGCCGGAAAAAAACTGCCGGTCCAGCACGTTGCGCGCATCTACAATCATCTTTCCAGGACAAGTTTTTTTACGCTGTACGGCTCCGTTTCGCCGTATGATGATTTTGCGGAGGCTTTTGCCGTCTACGTCCACGTGAAGCTGCTGGGACGTCCGTACAGGGTTTTTCTGCAGGATCGCAGGAAGCGGTTCAAACTGTTTGCCCCCTGCTGGGAATCGGGACGCTGCGGGGCCAAGATGGAGCTGCTGAAAAAACTTCTTAAATGATTACGCCCTGTAAAAAACCATCCCGTAGTAATTGTTGTAACCGTCGTTGCGAACCATCTTTACGTCGCCGCGGACTTTCATGCCGATCTCGGGTTTTTCGATTTCGAGCTGTCCGGTGATGCGCGTGCCGCCGTCGAGTTCGACAATGCCGAGCCCGATGCTCGTGACCTCGAAATCAGCCGGCAGCGTGTAAAGATGCGTGAAGGTGAGCAGCTTGCCGGATTTGGGCAGTGGCAGCGTCGTGAATTCGTTATGGCCGCATTTGCGGCAAAGCGTCCGGTTGGGATAATGAACCTGAGCGCACTTGGTGCACTTGTAACCGAGAATTGATTTTTCCATTTAACCCTCTCTCACGAACGTAAGGCAAACCACGTTGTTGCCGAATCCGCCGAAGTTGCAGGTGAAGCCCGTTTTCGCGTCCTTGACCTGCCGTTTTCCGGCTTCGCCCCGGAGTTGCTGGACGATCTCGTGTGCCTGTCCGACTCCGGTCGCGCCAACGGGATGGCCCTTGGCTTTGAGGCCGCCCGAAGTATTGATCGGTATGCGGCCGCCGAGGCGTGTTTCGCCGCGTTCGAGCGCCAGATGCCCTTCGCCTTTTTTGAAGAACCCGACTTCCTCGCTCTCGACTATCTCAAGGATCGTGAAGGCATCATGAAGTTCGGCGACATCCACATCGGACGGTTTGACGCCGGCCATCTTGAAGGCCTGCGCGGCGGCACCCCTGACCGCCAGCAGCTCGGTCGGATCCTCGCGGTCATGAACCGCATGCGTGTCGGTAGCCTGTCCCACGCCGGCAAGGCGGACCAGCGGGTGGCCCGATTTTTGGGCAACTTCTTTGGTCGTGAGGATCAAACAGGCCGCTCCGTCGGAAACCGGGCAGCAGTCAAAAAACCGGATCGGATCGGCGACCATCGGGTTGTTGGTCATGGCCTCGGGCGAATCAATGATCCCCTCGAGCGTGATTTTCTGATGGATGTGCGCAAACGGGTTGAGCATCGCATTGTCATGGTTTTTCACCGCCACCATCGCGAGATGCCGCGAAGTGACGCCGTATTTTTTCATGTACAGTCGCGTGAACATCCCGGCAAGCGAAGGCAGCGTTACGCCGTAAATATATTCCGCCAGCGGATGCGTGAGCGTAGCCACGGCGTCGGTCGCGTCGAGATTGTTTACCTCGCGCAATCGCTCGGCGCCGGTCACGAGGACGACGTCATGAAGCCCGGAGGCAACCGCCATGAAGCCGGCCTTGATCGCCGAGGCGCCTGAAGCCGGCCCGTTTTCGATCGTTTCGGCACCGGCAGGGGTGAGGCTCAAATTGTCGACCACGGCACTGGCCAGTCCGGTCTGGTGATTGATCCTGCCGCTGGCCATGTTGGCGACAAACACATGATCGACTTTTTTCAGGCCGCTGTCCTGGAGCGCCATCATCGCCGGGTAGGCGGCTATCTCCACGAGCGGGTATTCAAGACGCGTGAAACTGGTTATTCCGATTCCTGCAACATATACTTCGCGCATTTTTACTCGCTCCTTTTGGGCTTTTGTGCGGTCTTGCCCGGAGGAAGAAGTGCCGTGCCGGTGGAGTCATACTGCGAGCGGGTGGCGGCAAGAAAATCAGCCGCCGGCGTGGGCGGATCGATTGGCGGCAGTATTCCGGCCTTTGCTTTTGCCAGCGCGGCTTCGGGCACCGGGCGCCGGCCGACCAGCAGCGTGTCGCGCGCAGCATCGAAAAGCTCGCGCGTAAGAGCCCAGGACGGTGGGCCGCCCAGCTCGTGCGGGATCTCAAAACGCTTTTCGAGCTTGTACTCGATCATCCATCTTCTGAAGCCGATCGGGGACTCGGCCACGATCAGGACCTCTTTCTGCCCGAGGATGTCCATGTGGTATTCCATCTTCGCGGCAAAAGCATGGGCGCCGATGCGCTCGCCGCGCTTGAGCGCGAGCGTGTGATAAGACATGCCCACATCCTTGCTCACCATCCTGCCGTTGACGACAGCGGCAAGCTCGCCATTGACCTGTGCGACCAGCACATACTCGTCCTGCACGCGATGGCAGTAATAACCGAGCAGCTCGGCATATACACGCGCGGCAACAATGTTGTAAAAATCGCGTTCGACATGGATGAGCGGTTCGACATGCGGAAGGATCTGCGGGATCTCCTCCCGGCCCACTTGCCGGACAACCATTGTCTCGCCGCTGGCGAGCGTCATGTATTTAGGCGGATAAAGCGGCATCGGACTGTCTACCGGACGCAGGATTTTTTCGAGATCTATCGACATTGGAGACTTCCTTTCGATGTTCGGATATTTCATTGAAAAATGTTGCATACCGGAGAGGAGCAGGCAAGTTAAAAGGGTTTCAATTGCATCTATAATTTTGTACCCTGCAATCCGTCATGCGCCGTGTAGATCTGCCAATCGATCCGGTCATTCCGGAAATAGCAAAGGAGCTTGAGCGGGCGCGCTCGGTTGTCATCAGGGCCGAGCCGGGCGCGGGCAAAACCACGCGCGTGCCGCCGGCTCTTTTGGACGCCCCTTTTGTGCGGGGCCGGGAAATACTCGTGCTTGAGCCGCGGCGTCTGGCCGCAAAGACCGCGTGCTGGCGCGTTGCGGGCGAGCTGGGGCAGCAAGCGGGCGGGCTGGTGGGTTACCAGTTCAGATTTGAAAACGTGACGGGGCGTGCGACGCGTCTCAGATTTCTGACCGAGGGCATGCTCATGCGCCGGCTCATGAACGATCCGCTGTTGAAAGGCGTTGCGGCAGTTGTGCTTGATGAATTCCATGAGCGGCACATACATACGGATGTTGCGATTTCATATCTCAAACGGCTCCAGTCCGGAGTTCGTCCCGATCTCAGGATTGTCGTGATGTCGGCCACCATGGATGCCGGGGCGGTGGCGGCATTTCTGGAAAACTGCCGCGTGTTTGACGTGCCTGGAAGATTGCATGAAGTGACGGTGGAATATCTTCAGACTGCGCCGGTAAAACGCCTTGAACAGCTTGTGTGCGATGCTGTGCGTGGGCTTGACGGTGGCGGCAGCGCGCTGGTGTTTTTGCCGGGCATGGCCGATATCCGCCGCGCCGAAGAGGCGCTCCGGGCGTCTTGCAGTGCCGGCGGCTATGAAATCCTGCCGCTTCATGGAGAACTTTCGCGCGCGGAGCAGGAAAGGGCGATCCAGCCGCCGGGCGCCGGGGGCCGGAAAAAAATAATCCTTTCGACTAATGTGGCCGAGACCTCGATCACGATTGAAGGAATCACGGCGGTGATCGACAGCGGACTTGCGCGCGTGGCCGGTTATTCGTGGTGGACGGGGCTGCCGTCGCTTCGGACGCGCCCCGTAAGCCGCGCGTCCGCAGTGCAGCGCGCGGGCAGGGCGGGGCGGACCGGGCCGGGCCGGTGTCTCAGGCTTTATACCAGGCATGATTTCGAAACGCGCATGGCGTTTGACGTGCCGGAGATTCTTCGCGCCGATCTTTCGCAAACCGTGCTCGAACTCATGGCGCTTGGCGTGCCGGCCGTGGATGGCCTTGAATGGTTCGAAAGGCCTCCCGCGCCGTCGCTCCGGGCCGCATGTGAACTTCTGCATCAGCTTGGCGCGACCGATGAGAGCGGCGGGCTTTCGGCGCTTGGCCGCGCGATGTCTTCAATGCCTTCACACCCCAGGCTTGCCAGAATGGTGCTCGAAGGCGCCCGCCGGGGCGTGCTTGAGGATGCGGCTACGGCTGCGGCGCTTGCGTCTGAAGATGCACTGGAAGGACTTGATTTCCTGGATGCCGTGAGGCGCGCCGCAAGACTTCATGGCGGCGTGCTCAAGGAAAAGGACCGGCTGGAGCGGGCCGCGCGGGACTGGCTGTCCGCGGCGCCGCCACAGAAGGTGACCGTATTGAAGAATGCCGGCGACCATCTTGCTTTTTCGGTTCTTTGCGGTTTTCCGGACCGCGTGGCGGAGAAGAGCGCGATTACCGTCCACCGGGATGCACAGGGCGCCTTTCAGGCGCTTGGGCATGATTTGTTTGTGGTTGTTGACGCGGAGGAGACGCAGCATGCGGGGCAAAGCCGCCAGAAAACGGTTGTCAGATCGCTTTGTCCGGTCGAGCGTGACTGGCTTTTGGATCTTGAGCCCTGCCGCGTCGAGGAGCGCGAGGAGCTTTTGTGGACCGGGACCCGCGTGGAATCGAGGCGGGTGATTTTATATGGCGATCTTGTTCTTGACGAGCACTTCGGCCGGCCCGGCGATGAGGTGAAGGCTTCACAGTTCATGGCCAGGCAGGTTCTTTCGGCGGGGCTTGCCTCGGTCTGGGACAAGGATGCGGTCCGGTCTGTTGAATCATTGCGGGCGCGTTTCGGGTTCGTGCGCGCCGAAGGGGCGGACGCGGTTCCGGTGCTTGATGATGCCGTGGTGGCGGTGGCGCTCGAGAACGCCTGCGCAGGAAAAATTTCGGTTGAAGAGTTAAGAGGCGAGGATTTCGGCGCCCATCTCGCTTGTATTGTTTCGCATGAGGCGATGCGCCTGGTGGACCGGCTCGCGCCCGCGCAGGTGACGCTCGCGCATGGCCGCCGGGTGCGCGTGCACTACGACGGCGGTCACGGGCCGTGGATCGAAAGCCGGCTGCAGGATTTTTTCGGGATGCGCGAGGGGCCGGCCATCCTTGACGGCCGTTACAAGCTCACGCTTCATCTGCTTGCCCCCAACATGCGCGCCGTGCAGGTCACGCGTGATCTGGCCGGTTTTTGGGAGCGCACCTATCTGGAAGTCAGGCGCGAGCTTTCACGCAGATATCCCAAACACAAGTGGCCGGAGAATCCAAACTAGAAAACCGCGGCGGCCTTGAGCGCGAA
>MEQJ01000009.1:19168-25844 GCA_001770165.1 Bdellovibrionales bacterium RIFOXYD1_FULL_53_11
TGCCGCTTAGCAGGCGCTCCGGAATGCGGCCTTTGTACTGGCGCACCAGGGCCAGCAGTACGGCGAACCAGGCGATGATTCCGGCGGAGACGCCGATTGAAAACGGCAGGGCGCTTTGCTTTTCGAAGTGCACAAGGCCGGTCGGGAGCAGCATGGCCATGGCGGCGGTCCAGGTGGCAATCAGCGTGGGGTTAAGGGCGGTGATCGAAAAGCCGAGGGCGAAGCTGCGCTTGTTTCCATATTTTTTTTGCCCGGCGGTGGCGTTTTTATTCCGTCTCAACAAGAGGCCGGTTCCGAGAGTGAGCAGCAGGACTGCGGCCGCCGCGCGCGATAATGGCTCGATCCATGGGTAACGGGCGAGAAAAACGCTCATGCCGAGGAATGCGAGGAAGGCATAAGCCGCTTCCGCGAGCGAGGCCCCCGCGGCGATCCAGAAGCCGCTTTTCATGCGGCCCTCAAGGGCGCGGCCGAGCACGATTACGGACACCGGGCCGGCGACCGGTATCGATCCGAAAAAGCCAAACAGCATGCCGATCAAGGGCGCGGCAAGCATGGCGGCGTTATCTTCTCCGCCGTTTCTTCTTCTTGTTCTTTTCCGGTTTCTTCACGAAGACCAGCCGTGGATTTGCGGGATTGACCAGGGGCTTTTCGATGGTGTTCATGGGGCTGTACTTTGCGATGTAGCCGGCCACGATATCGCGCTGGAATCCTCCCGCGACCGGTGTGATGCGGGCTGCGGGGAATTGTGTCATCAGCCATTCCAAATCATCACCGCCCGCGACCAGAAAATCGAGCGTGGCGAGCGTGTAAGTTTGCGCATCGTCGATCGGTGTCCCGTCCGACCGGGTTATTCCGACCAGGCGGTTCACCTCCCAGGGCTCGATCGTGCCGTTGCCGCTCAGGTCGTTTGAGGGGGCGTCAACGGACGGATCAAGAAGTTTGACCTTGAGGCCGGAGACCGGAAAAAAACCGCGCGAAAGATTCTCGCTGACGCGTATGAAAAGTTTGAGTTCCCTGCCGGTCATGTTGATTGTTGAAATATAATTGTCAAACGGGAACGCGTTGAACACCTGGCCGTAGGTTACCGGTCCGGCGGGGATTTCGGCGCGGACCGAACCGAGGTTGATCAGCGCAAAATCCGTTCCGGCGCTTTCACGGAGCGCATCCACGGCAAGATTTGCAAGCGGTGATTCCCTGGTCGCGTACAGGGACCGGTCAAACAGCAGCGGTTGCGCGGCGTGTCCCACGATCCTGCTCTTGATTTCCGACGTCTGCTTGCTGACGGGCACAAGAGCCGCTTCGGCACCGGTGTCGGGGTGGATGCTGCGGCCGTGCAGTCTGGGCGTGGCCAGGTCGGGGGATTTTTCTTCAAGCTTGAGCGGATTGCAGTCCTTTGAGTGTTCAAAGACAAGCGGACAGACGGGGATGGGGCCCTCGATGCGCGTCAGGTCGCCAAGAACGGTTTTTTTCTTTAAATCATATGTAAGAAATATGAGGTTGTAGTAAAAGCCGCGCATTCCGGCCTGGATGACCGGAACGCCCTGAACCCAGTGGTGGATGATCTGATGCGTATGTCCGGACACCACGGCATCGACCGTGCCGGGCGGGAGTTTTTTCAGGAGTACCGGCACCTCGTCCCTCGGGTTGCATTTTCCCAGCGGGTCGGTGGGTTTGCGGAACGAATTCTGCACCGGGGCTTTTCCGGGCTTGCAGAAGAGGCCGGCATGGGCCAGCAGCACTATGACGTCCGCTCCCTTTTTACGGAGGGCGGCGGCATGTTTGAGTGTGGTTTTTGCCATATCCAGGAATTTGATGCCGCTTACGAATTCGGCGCGGGTTTTCGAAGGGGTTTCAAGGGTGGTAAGGCCGATAATTCCGACTTTCACCTTGCCGGTGTCGATTATGAGATGCTCCTTCGTTTTTGGAAAGGGCGGAGGCAGGCCGTTTTTTGCGATCACATTGGATACGACGTATGGATATGTTGCCTCGCCAATGCGGTTTCTGAGAGCACTGATGAAATCCTGGGACCCGGGCGGTTCGGCTCCGAAATCAAATTCGTGATTGCCGATGGCGGCTGCGTTCACGCCGATCAGATTGAAAAACGAGACCATCGCGGCACCCCGGGTGCTGTTGCTCTCAAGCGTTCCCTGCAGATGATCGCCGGCATCAAGAAGCAGCAGCCGCTTTCCGAAATCCTGCCGGAGCTGTTTGATGTGAGCGGCAAGGATGGGGGCCCCTCCGCGTTCGATCTGCATGATTTTGCCGCTTGCGGGGTCCTGGTATTTTGCCACCGTCGGAAACAGGCCCCCGTGGATGTCGTTGATTCCCATGATGATGACCGTCTCGAGGTCGGGCCGGGGTAAATCGGGGTCGAATTCGGCCGGCAGCTGGGACCTCGTCGAGCACGATGAAACCGCAATCGCCAGTACGACCGCTGCAAACAAGCGTATTGTTGTCATGATATTGACGTAACCGTTCATCCCGGCGGTGTCAAATGAATGGCGCTTCCATTTATGGAAAACAGCGTTAGAATTATAGTTCAGGAGGATCTCTTATGCGCAGGATGCGCGATATACCTGTTGAATACTATCTCATAACAATACCTGTTCTAGCGGTTTTCATCAGCGTCGCAAATGTTGTGAAGAACGTCGGATATTTTTCCAAAAAAGACAGATCGTTCAAGGCTGTTGTGGCGGCAGCGGGCGGCAAGGGCGCTGTTTTTGATCCCCGGGTCCTGGTGGATCGCCGGATGGCAAGTGATGATTTCAGGATCGGAAAAAGCGCGAGCAAGTGCGCGGCCATCGAATATCGCGGGCCCGGACTTCGCGCGGCGGCAGTGACTCCGCGCGAATGGAAAACCGTCATGGACCAGTTTCATGACGCAAAGGCGCGGCTTGTGAAGTGGCTTGAGGCGAACCGCGCGCGCCTGCCGCAGAAAACCTATGAAGTGCTTGTGAGCGAGACGAAGGAGATCCGCTTGCAGCGGCCTCCGGCTGCGGCAGAGCCGGATCTTGCCTGGCGCGGGATCGTGGCGCTTTCGAGTGATGAAAAGGGGCCGCTGATCAGGGCGGGGGGCGGTTTTCCGAAGCTTGTCCGGCGGCACCCGGCGTGGAGCAGGTTCGAGCTTGCGCGCGCAATAGCGCAAAGGTGGGCGCCGTGCAGTCTTCTTTCGCTCGGGGTTGAAAGTCCGTGGACGCCGCTTTTGGATTGCATCGGCGCGCCCGGACGCGAAGGCTGCGAGGCGGGGTCGTATTCAGAGGCCGCATGGGCGGTTTCGACGGCGGTGGCAAGCATTGTTTCCGGCCCGGGCTGTGACGTGCCGGCGTTTGCGCCTCCAGCCATAAAGGCATGTCTCAAGAGGGTGCCGATGCCATCGGACCCGAAGCAGGAATTTGCAATGGTATCCGGCGCGGGGGCGGTGTCACATGAGTAAACACATGAGAAGGCTGATTGTCGTGTCAAGGACGGCGGTGCTTGCGGCGTTTTTTGCGGTATTTGCTTCGTGCGCCGGGACAAATTCCACGCTTGATATCATACAGGATGAGATCATGGGGCAGCCGTATGTCGAGGCGTTCATCGAATTTGCCGGTCCGCAGGCAAGGTGGTCCGGGCCTGCGGCGGTAACGGTGCATGTTGTGGCCCGCGATGGCGCTGCCGCACAAATCAATGTGGTGCCTCCGATGTTCAAGGATCAGCTTGATATCAAGAATCCGGAGCTTGCAAAATCAAGGTCTCTGGCTTCGACCCGGCAGATGCCCGGCATTGATGCCGCAAGGGAACAGCTTGCCGGCCTCTTCATGGCGATGAATGGCATGGAGAAGGATTTCACGGGTTGCGCCTTTCCGGTGCGGGTACGGTTGATAAAAGCCGACGGCTCCGTTTTTGAAAAACACGGTTGCCGCAGCCATGCAAGCTGGACCGCGGCAGCAAGCGCAACCGTAAACAACCTGCTGACTGCATATGCATATGGCGCCCAGAGCACTGATTCATCGGCATCAAGGCCCGCAAAAATAGTGAATTGATTCCTTCAGTGGATCCGGCAACTGACTGCTGCCGCGCCCCCTGCGGGGACTGCTGCCGCGCCCTGAGTTTTGCGCCCGAGCTTGAACTGCTCGATGGCGCTTGCAATGGAGCGTCCGATCGCCCGCTGGCCGTAGGGCGCGGCGGTGATTGACCGGTCGCGTGCATTTGTCAAAAAGCCGACCTCCAGAAGCGCGCTTGGCATGTCGGCGCCAAGCAGCACATGAAAAAGCGCCTGCCGGACGCCGCGGTTGCGGATGTGCGTGAGCGCCGGGCTGAAACGGTAGGAGGCCGATATGCCGGTGACGAGTTTTTGCTGGAGCAAGCAGGCAAGTTGTTTGCTCCCGGCGAGATTTGCATCAAGGCGGAGATCCTTGAGGATGAGCGCAACATCAAGCTGTTCGGGTGAATCGTTCGGGTTTCCTCCGATAACGGAGTTTTCCAGATGCGCCAGGCGGCGCGATGAGGCGTCGGTGGTATTGTTCAAAATAAATGTTTCGGTGCCTTCGGCGTCGTTGACCATCGGGGTGGCGGTCGAATTCATATGGATGGAGAGGAACAAATCGGCGCCGATGCGGTTTGCAAGCTGCGTACGGCTTGCAAGCGGTACGTCGCGGTCCGAATCGCGGGTAAGAACCGCCCTGATGCCCCGGGCGCGCAATTGCCGGGCGGCTTCGCGGGCGATCACGAGGGTCACGTTTTTTTCTGCCGTGAATGTTTTGCCGTCATTATAAACGGTGCCCAGGTCCGCGCCGCCGTGGCCGGGATCAATGACAATGGTGAACGGCTTTGTCGCCGCCAGGGCGGACTGTGTGCCAAGCACGATCGTTCCTGCTGCAATGACAGCGTCGAACAAGACCATATAGAATTATAAAAGGTGTCCGCCAACTTTTAGTATACACGCCGCGTTACGGCGTGGTGGGCAGCAGGGCGGTGTTTTTCAGGCGCGCAAGAGTATTGATGGCATCAAGAGGCGTCATGGAGTTGATATCAAGCGTTGAGAGTTCCGCGATTGCAGGATGTGGCTCTTCGGGGACGGCGGGGCCGGGCGGCGGGGTGGAAGCGTGGCTTTCATTCTTTTCAAAAAGCGAAAGCTGGGAGCCGGCATTTTCGGGTTTTTCTACGGCACGGGCCGTGGCTTCGAGAACTTCAAGGATTTTCCAGGCGCGGTCGATCACCGGGCGGGGCAGACCCGCCAGGCGCGCCACATGGATGCCAAAACTCTCGCTCGCCGGCCCTTCGCGGAGTTTGTACAGGAATCTGAGATTTCCGCCCCGGAGCGCGCCGGAACCCTCAACCGCCATGTGCGCGTTGCCGGTGAGCGGCAAGCTGCGGGCATGGCGCGTGAGCTCGTGATAGTGCGTGGCGAAGAGCGTGCGCGCGCCTATTGTTTCGCATATCCACGCAAGCGCCGCGCCGGCCACGCTCATCCCGTCGTAGGTGCTGGTGCCGCGGCCGATTTCGTCGAGGATGATGAGCGAGCGCTGGTCCGCCGTATGCAATATCTGCGCGAGTTCGGTCATCTCGACCATGAAGGTGCTCTGTCCGCGCGCAATGGCGTCGTGCGCGCCGATACGCGTGTGGATGCCGCTCACGGCCCCCCAGCGCGCGTGGGCGGCCGGAACGGGGGCGCCGGCTTGTCCGAGAATCACGATGAGCGCCACCTGGCGCATCACCGTGGATTTGCCGCCCATGTTCGGCCCGGTGATTATGAGGGACATTCTTGTTGCCGGCGAAAGCAGCATGTCGTTTGGCACGAAAGATCCGCCTGATGCGGCGTCCACCAGCGGGTGGCGCCCTTCTTCGATGTGCAGGTCAAGTGAATCGTCGATCTCCGGGAATACCCAGCCCGGCTGCGAGGCGGGCCTCGAAAGGGCGAGCAGGGCATCGAGCCGGCCAAGCTCGGTGGCGGCTTCCATTATGGGGGTGACGAGCGACTGGATCGCATCCAGCAGCTCTTCAAAAAGCTGCTGCTCAAGGGCCCTCAGGCGCGCCGAAGCGGTGACGATCTCGTCTTCGAATTTTTTCAGTTCTTCGGTGAAAAACCGTTCGGCCCCCACCATGGTCTGCTTGCGCTGGTAATGCGCCGGCACGCTTTTTTGATGCGCATGCGTGACTTCGATGTAGTAGCCGAAAACGCGGTTATAGCGCACCTTCAGGGAGCCGATGCCGGTCGCGGCCCGTTCGCGCGCTTCAAGGTCAATGAGCCATTTCTGGCCGTCCCCGGTGAGCGACAAAAGCCGGTCAAGCTCCGGCGAGGTGCCGCGCGCGAATATTCCGCCGTCGCGTGCCGCCAGAGGGGCGTCCTCGCGCTGCGTGCCGAGGATGCGCTTTGCAAGCGGCTCAAGCGTGCCGGCAAGCTTCGTTGCGCCGGCGTGCGCATTTTTCAATACTCCGGCTTTGACGTTTTGAAGGATGCCCGCGACTTTGGGCAGCAGCGCGAGCGAGCGGCCGAGTGCGAGCGTGTCGCGCGGGTTGGCAAGCCGCGCGACGATGCGGCCCGAGATGCGTTCAAGATCATAAAGGCCCGAGAGCAGCGTGGAAAGCTCATGCGCCAGGCCTGCTGTGGCAAGTTCTTTGACCGCCTCCTGCCGGTCGCGTATGGCGGCCGGGTCCCTGAGCGGCGCGAGCAGCCAGCTCCTCAGCTGGCGGGCGC
>MEQJ01000009.1:25881-31882 GCA_001770165.1 Bdellovibrionales bacterium RIFOXYD1_FULL_53_11
CGCAAGGTCAAGATGTTCGGGCGTGCGCGGACCCATGATCATCGATTCGGGGCGGCGGAGCGGGGCGGGGGGGCGCAGATGCGAAAGCTTTTCGGCTCTTTGCGTCCTCATTGCGTAGCGGACCAGGATGCCGGTCGCATGCACGCAGGCTTCGGAAGTCAGAAAGGCATCAAGGCTTGCGACGCCGTAGTGTTCGTGCAACAGGGTGCGCGCTCCGGCAGGCGAGAGGTAGTTTGAGGGAATATCCTCGACAAGCGCGCCTGGCGGTCCTTTGACCGCAGCCAGCGCCGCTTCCGGCAGCCTGCCGCCGCCGAGCCGCAAAAAATGGCGGGGTCTGAGGCGCGCGATGGCATCTGAAAGACCTTCGGCGTTTTCAAATTCGCCCGCAAGAAGTTCGCCGGTTGAGGAATCAAGCGCGGCAAGGGCCCATGCCTTGGATTTTTCGACCGGTACGGCGGTGGCGAGATATGCCGGATCGGAGCCTTCGAGGTCGAATTGCACGGCCGGCGTGAACACGCGGATGATCTCGCGCCTTACGAGGCTGCGCCCCTTTGCGGGTTCCTCCATCTGTTCGGCGATGGCGACCTTGTGCCCCGCCCTCAGGAGACGCTGGATGTACCCTTGGGCGCTGTGATGGGGAACACCGGCCATGGGCATCGGATTAGCCTTGTTCCTGTCGCGCGAGGTCAGCGTGATTTCGAGCACGCGCGAGGCCGTGACGGCGTCGTCACCAAAGAGTTCGTAAAAATCCCCCATCCTGAAGAGCAGCAGGCAGCCGTTCGCCTGCGACTTGAGGTCATTGTATTGTTTCATCAGGGGAGTGGTTTCTGCTGTCGCACCCCCTTCAGGGACTGCTGTCGCACCTTCTCCCGTTTGAGGCAGTACAAACATGGTGTTGACTTAGCAACGGCGTGGCCCCGAGTCCAGGGCTTTTGCGTCCTGCGCAACGTTGACGCGTATGGCCTACAGGTTTATTTCATCAAGCGTATGGGGAAAAGGGTGATTCGTCTTGTTGTTTTATTGTCGATAATTTCAGTGACTTATGTCGGCGCTATTGATGCCGCGCCGGGTCTGAGACGCCGCGAAGAAGTTCAAGCATGCGGCTCGCACCGTGGACAAAGCCCCGCTCCCTGGCGCGCTTGTGGGCAATGCGGACGAGAAGCAGGGCGATGACACAGGTCGGGGCATGGACACGGATTTTCGAATCGGTCCAGGTAGATCTTGACGATCTCGGCCGCCGACAACGTCTCGCGGTTGGTGAACAGAATCTGTTTGCCGAAACGTGTCTTGAGGTCCTCGATAGCGGGGAAGTTTTTTCGAGCACTGACGCGGCAGCCTTCCTGCTCCATTAACCAACCATCACATGATTCGTATGTAATCACTGACTTCGCATTTAATTACATGACCTTGGGTGTGATGTTTGGGGCTATTGGCGAAACTCAAGATAAAGCCTAAGCTGCCTGCTAAAAACTAGCAGCCATATACGCCGGGTAATCCACTAAAATTTTACCAGATTTTTCATTAGAACAATCTAGAGACAAACGAATTGCTTTTTTCGGTGAATATCGTTCGATATAACTTGAAAGACTTTTTGCTTTACGGTTTTTTCTTGTTTTGACTTCTATAGGAACCACTATACCGTCAAGTACAGTAAGAAATTCAATCTCAGATTCGTTGTGTACCCACGAATAAATTCTATTTTTTAACCCTGCCATTACAAGTTCCTGCAAAACAAGATTCTCAAGAAAAAAACCTTTATAAATTAGATTCTCGGTAATGAAATTAAGCAAAAGCCTGAAATCAAAACCACTTACGGCGCCAAGAATACCAACATCGAAATAATATAGTTTAAACGTATTCTCTTTTGTATATGCATCAAGCGGAATTTGCGGTTTATTATTTATTTTAATTTTATATATAAGACCTGCATTAACAAGCCAATCAATTGGACTGGCTAGATCCCGATAACTTTGCCTGCCTGGTATAACATCTTTAAAAACAAATTTACCAAGCTCCCTGGCAAGCTGGGAGGGAATGCTTTCAAAAACTGTTCTAATATGCATTGCATTTACTTTTCCAGAGTGTTTGGCAATATCATTCATATACATTTCTATAATTTCAGACTGCTTTTCACGCACGAATTCAAATTTTTTACTTTTAACCCAAGTCAAAACAACTTCAGGTAAACCACCAACACACATATACTCAGTAAGCCTTGTAATAATTTTTGAATGAATCCCTTCGTTAATTTTTTTTAAAGACGCGGGAGTAAGAAGCTCAATAAGCCGTTCGTCACCGGTTGAAGTCAAAAACTCTGAAAACGACATTGGAAATATTTCCATAATGTCTACCTTGCCAACCGGAAACGACCCCTCTCCTGTTCTAACTCCGAGTAATGACCCAGCAGCAGTAATACAAAAATCTGGTCTTTCTTCTGCAAAATATTTTAATGATGTAAGCGCAAGCGGACACTCCTGTATCTCGTCAAATATAATGAGATCTTTATCCGGCTCTATTGATATTTTGAGAAATGTCTCAAGACTTCTTATTATTTCTACTGGCTCGAGATCGCGATCAAAAAGAGCATGGGCAGAACGAGTTTTTTCGAAATTAATATAGTGACAGTTTCTAAATTCTTCTCCGAATTTTTTCAAAATGAACGTTTTTCCGACCTGACGGGCGCCCTTAAGCACAAGCGGCTTGCGATCATCCTTCTTTTTCCATATGCGTAGTTTATTGATTATATCTCTGTCCATTATCTGAAGATTATCAGGCCGGGCTGAATCTATCAACTAATTCGTGGGAAAAAGTTGATAGATTATCATGTTTTTGGCACGATAAAGATGTAAGATTTGCGCTAACTAGTCGTTATTGCTGGTATTTGATTTTCAGGATATTATCTGCAAACTAGCGGATTGTAATAACGCATGTCTTCGGTTGTTGTTTTACGATCATTGTGACCCGATGCCGAACTTGAGAATCAGGTTTCTTTCCAGTTCCGTCAAAATGGGGGCAAGGACGAGTACGGGCGGCTCATGTATTCGATGGAATGTGCGCGAGAAGATACAAACGCCTCGGCGTGCAGCAGGTTCGGGTTGTTCTAGGCCGCATTTGCGGGATGCATTTGTGGTGCTCCAAATTTATGGAGCAGTTTGCTCCAAAATATATTGCATTGCGCTATACGGTGTGGCACATACAGTTTCATTGTGAAAACGATGGAAAACGGCAGGCCGGTTCGGATGCGGGCGGCAGCAGCGGCCGAGCGGCCTCTGGACGCACAAGGCGCGGTGCAGAAACTTCTCGCCGAGAGATTTCTGCAGATCCGGTTGCGCAATCCCGGTTTTTCCCTGAGAGCCTTTGCACGCAAGCTTGCCATCGGGTCTCCGGCGCTGTCGGAAATCATGAACGGCAAGCGGTCGGTCTCCTGCAAGCTCGTGCGCCGGATTGCCGAGCGGCTCTGCCTCGATCCTGAGGAAGCGTCGTCGCTCCAGGGGGCATTCGTCAGGCGCCACTTTGCTCCAGCGCCAGCTGCCGGGGTTGCCGTGGATTACCGGCAGCTCACGCTTGACCAGTTTAAAATCATTTCCGAATGGTATCACTATGCCATCATCTCGCTTGCCGCAACCGAAGGGTTCAGGGACCGCCCCGAGTGGATCGCGCGGCGACTGAATATAAAGGTGCAGGAGGCGCGCATGGCGCTTGAGCGTCTGGAGCGGCTTGAGATGCTGGAGCGCGATCCCGGGGGGCGTTTGCGTTCGACCGGTCTTAATTTCAACACCACGGACATGGTGGCAAACATCCCGCTGCGCCGGGCGCATGCCCATAATCTCGAAATGGCGCGCGAGTCGCTTGAGAACGACGATCTCAACGTCCGGGATTTTGTGGCGCTCACGATGCCTGCCGATCCGGACAAGCTGCCGGAAGCCAGAAAACTCATCAGAAGTTTCAGGGATAAAATATTCAAACTCTTATCAGACGGAAAAAAACGCGAGGTCTACAAGATCTGCATCCAGCTTTTTCCGCTTACCAACAAGGAGCAAGTAAAATGAAGTCATTCAAAACCGCAGTCGTGTTTCTGCTTGTGGCAGGCATTCTTCCCGCCGGTGCGACGGCCGGCAAGGGCGGTGGCGGCGGCGGCGGCGAAGGCAACGGCGGCGACGGCTGCGCGGCCGAGTTTGTTGCGATCGGGCGCAATCTCGCGCGCATGCTTCCGGAACTCGGCGTGACGGCCGTGGACCAGGGCGCATTTCATGCCGCCATCGACGAAACCACTGTTCGCGCCACGGATGACAATCTGTTTGTGGACGGACAAAAGGTGCAGGCCAAGAATTTTCCAGCCAGGAAGTTGATAGAGGTCAGCCGGAATGTCTGTGATCCGCTTGCGACCCCGGCGGTATCAAAGGTGATGATCGTGTTTCATGAGTATCTTGGCATCATGGGGCTGGAAAAAAGCGGCGACTACAGGATTTCTTCCACGATCGTGCAGCTCATGAAAAAGGGAAAACTGGAGCTGGCGGTCAGCATGCCGCGGCCGGGGTCTGAAAACGGGCTCTGTTTCCCCGTTGCCGTGCTTCTTTCGGAAAACAGATTCAGACTGGACGGTCACGATGCCGCTCTTGTGAACAATCTCAGGCACGCGGCATATATCCGCAACATTTCGGATGGCGTTGATTATGACTATCTGCTGGCCGGCGGGTCGCTTGACGATTGCCGCATGGCCGTAGAGGTTGTCAGGAAAAATCCGCGTAAAATCGTGATGGAGGGCATCATCAAGGCGGCCGCGGCCGGGGAATCAAACGCTTCAAGCGGCATCAAGACCGCCATGGTGAATATTGCGTACCGGGAGGGCCGGGACGTCAAGGAGCTTGAGTGGCTGAAGGTTCCGGGAGAGGAGACTGCTCCATTTTTGAGTATCATCGCGCTTGCGGCATATATCGGAAACCCCTTGACCGTTAAAACCCTGCTTGATGCCAACTGGTATGAGAAATCATATCTTGCGGATTCGAATTCAAAGGCCGACCCGCTCTATGGGGCGGTTAAAGGGGCCATGGATGGTTTAAACAGACAGGATCCGCTGCTTTATGCGCGTCATCTTAAAAACATGAAGTTGTTTGCCCGTGCCGGAATAGCCGCAGGCAGTGCTCAGATTGTGCGGCTGGTGGAAGACGCGGGCGAAAGCCGGCTTTGCGGGCAGCGGGCTTTCTGGAATCTCCTGACTTATCCGGAAAACAAGTATTCAGCCGGTAAAATGGCAAGATATGCCGTTCGGTGTGATGTATACAGCGGTGACGGAGCCCGGTTGTTTGCCCAGATGCTTTCGCGAATGCCGAAGCAAGAGGCTGCCTCCGCGCTTGATCTCATGTGGGTGGCGGCAAAAAACGAATCCGAAAGGGACGGCATAAAAAAATATGGCTACAAACCGGGGCTTGCCACGGCCCTGCAGGCGATGGCCGCCTCGATCGCCGATCCTGGAAATGCGGGCAAGTATGATGCGTTCAAGAATGCCGTCATTGAAGCGTATGACGGTGTTTCCTGGAATACTGCAATACGCAATAGCTGTACGGTCCGGGGCTGGTGCGACGATGATGAATATGTTATCGGCGGGATCAAATCGCCCTCCCCCCTGATGTATGCCCTGTACAAGGGTGACAACTGGCTGCTCGGGCGGATGCTTGCCTCAAAAGAAGCGGATCTTGGCAGGATGTTTTCCGTGGTGACCGGCCGACGCGAAGTTTACGATCTCTCGGCACTCGAATATGCGTTGTACCGGAGCAACCTGGATGCGGCTAAAATGCTGATGGCCCGCGGTGCCGGTTTTGCCAGAGGAAGATCGCACCGGCTTGTCGCAGCCTTGAACAATGGAAACAGCGGGTCCGGACTGCCGTTTCTCCTTGTGGACCAGGCATCATTGGCGGCGCTTGTTTTTGCGCTCGATAATGGAGCGCAAGTCACCGGGTTCAAAAAGAATGATTGCAGGAATGCCTGTTATATTCCGGGTGAG
>MEQJ01000009.1:31895-32216 GCA_001770165.1 Bdellovibrionales bacterium RIFOXYD1_FULL_53_11
CCGGGTACGACACTTTGGAAAGTATGAAGCCCCTGCATCTTGCAGTAATAAACAACATGCCCGCCCTGGTGGAAAAACTGGCTGTCGGTGGGGCGAGTTTGAATGTCTGGGATAGCGATCGCGGCGGCAGATTTACGCCTCTGATGTATGCGGCCCGGGCCGGTGACATGGCGATGGCAAAGCTGCTGCTTCGTCTGGGCGCTGATTCTAAACTTGCGACGGCAACTGAGTATAGTTGCCGGTTATATTATGTATCACGGTATGTGGGCTGTCCTGAGACCGAGACCGCTTCGGACATAGCCCGCAAAAGCGGACACAAGA
>MEQJ01000009.1:32254-32428 GCA_001770165.1 Bdellovibrionales bacterium RIFOXYD1_FULL_53_11
GGGAAGAAATAAGCACCCTCTTGTGCTAGGATCGTGTCTGAGAGGACACGACATGAACTTCATCGAGGAAATAATCGAAGCCGATCTTGCGAGCGGGAAACACAAGTCCATTGCCACGCGCTTTCCGCCCGAACCCAACGGTTATCTGCATATCGGCCATGCCAAGTCCATCTG
>MEQJ01000009.1:32436-42911 GCA_001770165.1 Bdellovibrionales bacterium RIFOXYD1_FULL_53_11
GACACCAATCCGCTCAAGGAGGACGTCGAATACATCGATTCGATCCAGGAGGATGTTTCCTGGCTGGGGTTCAAGTGGGCGGGGCTGTATTACGCTTCCGATTATTACGATAAAATCTACGAATGCGCCGAGCAGCTTGTCAGGATGGGCAAGGCTTATGTGTGTGATCTGTCCGCCGATGAGATCCGCGAGTCGCGCGGCACGCTTACCGCGCCGGGCCGGGAGAGTCCGTTCAGGGGGCGGGCGGTCGAAGAGAATCTGGATCTTTTCCGGCGCATGAGGGCGGGCGGGTTTGCCGACGGGGCGCATACGTTGAGGGCGAAGATCGACATGGCTTCGCCGAATCTCAACATGCGCGACCCCGTTTTGTACCGCATCCGCCATGCGACGCATCCGCACGTGGGCGACAAATGGTGCATCTATCCGATGTACGACTATGCGCACCCGCTTTCGGACATGATCGAGGGCATCACACACTCCATCTGCACGCTTGAGTTCGAGGATCACCGGCCGTTTTACGACTGGGTCCTCCACACGCTCGATACGCCCTGCAAGCCGCGGCAGATCGAATTTTCGCGGCTCAATCTCGATTACACCGTCATGAGCAAGCGGCTGCTTCTGGAACTGGTGCGTGACGGACATGTGCGCGGCTGGGACGATCCGCGCATGCCGACGATCCAGGGCCTGCGGCGGCGGGGCGTTACGCCGGCGGCGCTCAGGGATTTCAGCGAGCGGGTGGGCGTTACAAAAAAGGACAATTCGATCGAGATGGGGCTGCTGGAAAACTGCATCCGCGAGGATCTTGACCGGTCGGCCCGGCGCACGCTTGCGGTGCTTCGGCCGCTCAAGGTCGTGATCGAAAATTATCCGGACGGTCAGGCCGAGGAGTTTGATGCCCCTTATCATCCGACGGATCAATCGATGGGATCGCGCAAGCTGCCCTTTTCGCGAGAACTGTATATCGAGCAGGACGATTTCATGGAAAACCCGCCCAAGCAGTTCTTCCGCCTGGCCGAAGGGCGCGAAGTGCGGCTCAAGTACGCATATTTTATAAAGTGCATTAATGTAATAAAAGATGCCTCAGGACGCGTGACGGAACTCAGGTGCACCTATGATCCCGCCACCCGCGGCGGCAATGCCCCTGACGGGCGCAAGGTCAAGGGCACGATCCACTGGGTTTCGGTCCGGCACGCTTTGCGGGCCGAGGTCCGGCTCTATGACCGGCTTTTCACCGACCCGGCGCCGGCGTCGCACAAAGACAGGGACTTCAAAGAATTCATGAACCCCGCATCGCTTGAGGCGGTTCCGGAGGCGCTTGTCGAGCCGTCGCTTGCGGGCGCAAAGCCGGAGGACCGCGTGCAGTTCGAGCGGCTGGGTTTTTTCTGCGCCGACAGGCATGACTTCGCTCCGGGCAGGCTGGTGTTCAACCGCACGGTCACGCTCCGGGACACCTGGGCAAAGATCAAGCCGGGTTTGTGAGATGCGGTTTTACAAATACCACGGCATAGGCAACGATTTTCTGCTGTTTGATTTTTTGAGCGCCCGGGCCGCCGGGACGCGGCGGATAACGCCTGCGCTGGCGCGCGCGCTTGCCGACCGGCACAAGGGCATCGGTTTTGACCAGCTCCTTGTGCTGAAAAAATCGCGCCGCGCCGACGCCTTTATGGGCATCATGAATGCCGATGGCTCGACGGCCGCAATGTGCGGCAACGGCATCCGGGCGGCGGCGCTTTTTCTGCATAGGCGCGGACCGGCGCCGGGACGCGGGCATTACGACATCGATACGCTTGCGGGCGTGAAGCGCGTGCGGGTTCTCCGGGGGGGCGGGGCGTTTAGCGTGGACATGGGCGTGCCGCGCGCCGTTCCGCCGCGAACTGGCCGCGTGCTCAAGGCCTGCGGAAGATCTTTCAATTATTACCAGTGCGACGTCGGCAACGACCACGCAGTGATTTTTGTCAGGGACCCGGGCCGCGTCGAGCTTGCGGTTTGGGGGCCTGCGATAGAGACGCACCGGTTGTTCAAGCGGGGCACGAACGTCGAGTTTGCCCGCGTGGCGCCAGGGCGCCGGATGATCGAAGCGGTTGTCTGGGAGCGTGGCGCAGGCGTGACGCTTGGCTGCGGAACCGGGATCTGCGCGGTCGTGGTGGCGGCGGCGGCAAGCGGACGGATCAGGCTTCCTGCGCGTGTCAGGGTCCGGATGCCGGGCGGGACGCTTTTGATTTCGTGGGCGGGGCCTGGCAAGCCAATCATAATGGAAGGCCCGGCGGTTGAGGTGTTCACGGGTGAATTACGGGTGAATCGCGGGTGAATCGCTGATTCGGCAATAAGTTGCCGAAAAACACTATAAATCGGCAGCTTGTTGCCGATTTATGTAATTGCATGTTATTATAGATATTATGTACTACGAACGAATCCTTGATTTGCGAACCGCACTAAAACAAAAAAGCTGTTTTTTGTTCGGTCCTCGCGCAACCGGCAAGTCGCTTTTGATTAAAAAAAAATTGCCGGAAGCGATCATATTCGATCTTTTGGACAGCGATGTTTACGGACGCTTTCTCCGGCGTCCGCGCCAGCTCGGCGAGGAAGTAAAAAACCATGAGCTGGTGGTCATCGATGAGATCCAGAAAATTCCCGCCATTCTGGATGAGGTGCACAGACTGATCGAAAATGAAGGAAAAAAATTCCTGCTGACCGGATCAAGCGCGCGAAAGGTCAAAAGGGGCGGTGCCAATCTTCTTGCGGGCCGCGCCCGCAGCAGGGAGTTTTTTCCGCTTGTCAGCGCGGAAATCACGGATTTCGATTTGATAAAATACGTGAATTATGGAGGTCTTCCGCTTGTTTATCTGTCCGACACCCCGGCGGAGGATCTTGCCGACTACGCAAATACATATCTCAAGGAGGAGATCCAGGCCGAAGCACTGGTGAGAAGAATAGATCACTTCGCAAAATTCATGGATGTAATCGGACTGACTTCCGGCAAGGAACTCAATCTGGCAGGTGTCGCGTCGGATTCGGGCGTACCGCCGAGAACAGTTGCGGCATTTATCGAAGTCTTGAAAGATACGCTTCTGGCTTTTGAGTTGGAGCCGTTTGCGAAAACAAAAAAGCGCAAGTTTTCAGCCCGGACAAAACTCTATATGTTTGATGTGGGGGTCGCCAATCATCTTGCGGCGCGGAAGCAGCTGGTTCCGAAAAACGAGCAGTTCGGAGACGCATTTGAACATTTTATAATCCAGGAAGTGCGGGCGCTGCTTTCACTGCGCGGAATTGATGAAAAACTGTTCTACTGGCGGTCAAACGGACATGAAGTGGACCTGATCGTCGGAAACCGGCTTGCCGTTGAAATCAAATCATCCGAAAATATCAGCGAAAGGCACTTGAAGGGGTTGCTTGCGTTCAAGGAAGAAGGGCTTTGCGCGGAATATGCGATCGTATCCCGTGATCCCGTGGACCGGCAAATAGGGGCGGTTAATGCCTATTATTACAAAACCTTCCTGAAAAAAATCCTGGAAGGATGATCCTTGCAATTCCGTCTGCCGGAGCATGCGCACGGCGCCTTTTTTCGCCGTGACGGCGCCGGCGGTTCCAGGCCGCGGCCGACGTGACTTACCAGCGGTATGTGGTGCCGGTGGACAAAGACACCGAACTTGAGGCAAACGTGGTGACGTTCGGCGCCAGGACGGTGACCTCTTATACGCTTCCTTATGCAAAAAAATGGTCGGTCGCCCTGCTCCTGGGCGGCGGTTACATGCCGGCAAAAAATTACGATGTGCTTGTGAACGGAGCCGTCGGCATCGAGTGGAGCCTCGTTCCGGTGCTGAAATCGAACGACCGGTCGTTTTCCGTCAGATATATCGTCGGGCCCGAATATCACAACTACAAATACAGGAACATCGAGGACAAAAACTCACAGTGGTTCATCAAACACTCGATCAGGGCCGCCCTGATGTGGCATTTCAAGAAGATCGACATTGAGGCGGCGGCCGGGGCGACTTCGCCGCTTACCGATTACAAGTATGCCAGCTTGTTCGGTTCCGTGTCGCTCAACTGGCGCGTGGTCGGCGGACTTACCATCATGCCGAGCATCTCGGCGGGATATACTTTTAAAAACATGAACGAGCCGCTGGAAATCGACTATTCCAATCCTGTAATGACAATTCTCGGCGGGGGGAGTTTTTCAAAATTCTCACTCCAAACAATGCTCACCGTGAGATATGTATTCGGGAATGCGCTTCTCAATGTGCGCGATCAGCGCTGGAAGGGCGTTGAATTTTAAGGGCTTCTCAGTGGTCCATCGATGACAGCGGATTGATGTACAGTCTGAATGTCTTGTCCCGATGGCGGCGGATGGCAAACGAACCGCTTTCCTTCTGCGATTTCAGTTTGTCGTAAAAGACAGGATCGAGTTCGGCTATCTCGTGAACCGACTTGCCTTCGTACTTGCCAAAGTCGATTATGACGATTTCTTCGTCAATAACGCCGGTAATAGGGCTGTTTGGCGAACTCATTGTGTCGAAACCTCCGTGTTATGCGGACAGAAAAGACCCGCTTAGTTAGAAAGTGTAGCGGCTATTCCGAGCAGTTTCAATAGGATGTCAAATATTTGACAATTATATGATGACTCGGTGCGTATACGAAAAGTTGGCGGACACTTTCCGAAAAGTTGGCGGACACCTTTTTTTTACTGTATAACCCATACATCCATGTGCGGCGTTGTTGGCTTGATCGGTACCGCTGAGGCGGCCAAAGAAGCGTTTCTGGGACTGACAATGTTGCAGCATCGCGGCCAGGATGCTGCCGGAATCCTTACATATGACGGCGACGGTTTTCACAGAATCAAAAATATCGGGCTTGTAGAAAGCGTTTTCAACCGCGAAAACATGTTGTCTCTTACCGGCAACATGGCGGTCGGCCATACCCGCTACGGCACTACCGGTCGCGGCGACATGATAGAGGTGCAGCCGTTTTTGCTGAGCTACCCGTTCGGCATGGGCATCGTCCACAACGGCAACATCGTTAATTGCCGTGAAGTCGCCGACTATCTCAAGAAAAAAGCAAGACGCAGCCTGCTCACCAGATCCGATACCGAGGTCATCATCAACGTGTTTGCAGAGGGACTGGCGCGCACCCCCGCCTGTTCGCCGGACGGGGAGCTTTCGTTCGACCACATCTGCGAGGCCGCCCGCGGGGTGATGTCGCTGCTCGTGGGCAGCTACAGCATCGTAATCCCGATTGCGGACAAGGGGCTGGTGGCGATGCGCGACCCCGGCGGCATCCGTCCGCTCGTGTGGGGGCGCCGCAAGGCAAAACGATCGGAAGATGCCGCGGGCATTCTGGAAAGCGGCGAGGCGCATATCATCGCTTCCGAGAGCGCGCCGCTCGGGTTCCTCGGCTATGAGCTGGAGCGGGATCTCAAGCCCGGCGAAGTGCTTTACATCGACCCGAAAGGCAATGTCCACACCCGTGTTGTGGACGGACGCGAAGCAAGGCCGTGCATGTTCGAATGGGTTTATTTTTCTTCGCCCGAATCGGTGCTCGACGGTGTGCCGGTTTACGGCGCAAGAATCGCGCTCGGTCACGGACTTGCGGGCGAGGTCAGGCGGAGGATTGAAAAGGGTGACATCAAGGCCGACATCATCGTGCCGATTCCGGAAAGTTCACGCATCGCCGCAATCGCGCTTGCCGAGGATCTCGGGATTCCGTATCGCGAGCTGCTGATCAAAAACCGCTATATCAAGCGCACGTTCATTCTTGATTCGCAGGAAAAACGCCAGCGCGCCGTGAATCTGAAACTTTCACCCGTCAGGTCGGAGATCGCCGGAAAAAGCGTGCTGCTGGTCGATGATTCGATCGTGCGCGGCACCACTTCGCGCAAAATCGTGGAGCTGCTCCGGCAGGCCGGCGCCTTGAAGGTTTATATCGTGTCCACCTGCCCGCCGGTCAAACATCCCTGTTTCTACGGGATTGATTTTCCGTGCGCCGGAGAGCTTGTGGCCTCCAGCCGCGACCTTGCCGCGATCGAGCGCGAGCTGGGGGTTGATGCGGCGGTTTACCAGACGCTTGAGGGGCTGCGCCATGCGGTCAGCGCCGGACAAAGCGGGTTTCGTCCCTGCATGGCGTGCCTTGACGGGGCTTATCCCACCGATGTGACTGCAGCGCAGGGTTTTTCCTGCGCCCGCACAAAAGACAGACAGGGAGGCAATCCATGATCGAACCATTGTACAGGGGCTCGGTAAAGGATCTTCTGGGTCCGTTGACGGCGGGCGGTATCGCCGGCGCGGTTGAGGCGCTCGTGTTTGAATACACCGATGCGTATTCGGTTTTTGACTGGGGAAGGATGCCCGATCTGTTGCCCCGCAAGGGAGAGGCGCTTGCGGTGATGGCGGCCGGATGGTTTGACCGCCTCGAAAATCCCGCCGTCTGGCGCGAGTTTTCGCGTTCGCCCGAGGCGCATGAGATCCGCAAGGCAAACCGCGCCGGCGGCGCGTTCAACGACATCTGTGAACTTTTGCAGCGTGACGGCTTGCGCACGCATTATCTCGGCGTCCTCGCGGCCGCACCCGAAGCGCGCAATATCGTGCCGCTCCGTCTTGGCGACGCCGGAAAACCCATGCGCCATATGGCGGTGCGCAGGGTGTCGGCGGCAAGACCCGTTCATGCGCAGGTGCTCGGCCGCGCGGTTCCGGATTACGCCGGGGCAAGGCTTTCGCCGCCGCCCAGACTGGTTCCTCTTGAGGTGGTTTTCCGCTTCAGCTGCCCCGAAGGCAGCTCGCTTATTGAACGCGTCCGGCGTGATCCTGATTATCTTGTCACGCGCGGATATGCGGAGACTTCAATACAACCCGGACAAAAATGGATTTTTCCGGTGCTTGAGCTGTTCACAAAGCTTGAGCCCTCGGACCGGCCTTTGTCTTTTTCGGAAGCGCTTGCGATTTCCGGCATTCCCGGCGAGCGGCTGCAGGAACTGCTTCTCAAGACCGCTTGGGTTGCCGCGCTTCTCAGAAATCATTGCCAGAGCGTCGGGCTGGAGCTTGCCGACGGCAAGCTGGAGTGGGCGATTGACCGGGACGGCGGGGTGTTCCTTGTTGATGCCATAGGTCCCGACGAGTTCAGGCTTCTTCGCGGCGGCGTGCAGCTTTCAAAGGAATTCCTGCGTTCGTTTTATCGCGAGACGCACTGGTATTCGTCTCTTAACCGCGCAAAAAAACTTGCCGCGGCACAGGGCACGCATGACTGGAAAAAACTGGTCCAGTCGCCGCCGCCCGCGCTCGGCAAGGAATACAAGGAGCTTGGCAGCCATCTTTATATGGCGCTTGCAAATGCAATGAGCGGAAGAACGTGGTTTCCGGAGGCGTGGCCGCTCGACAAGGTTACCAGCCTTGTTTCCGGGCTTGTTTCAAAGGGGGGGGAGCGGTCTTGAGTACCGTGCTGGTGGTGGGCTCAGGCGCAAGGGAGCACGCGCTCATGTGGAAGCTCTCGTGCTCGCCCCGGGTGTCCCGTATCGTAGCAGCTCCGGGCAATGACGGATTTGATCCGGTCTGGGAGCGCTGGCCGCTTGATCTTGCGGGCAGCCTCGAAGAGCGCGCCGCCGCATACCGCGCGCTGGCGACGCGTGCCGTTTCAGAGGGCGTGGATCTTGCCGTCATCGGTCCGGACAATCCGCTATCTGACGGCATCGTGGATATATTCACGGAAGCGGGGGTGCGCACGTTCGGTCCGACGCGGCAGGCGGCCCGGCTTGAGTGGAGCAAGGCCTTTGCAAAGGAAATCATGCTCTCCGCCGGCGTGCCGACCGCGCGAAGCAGTGTCGCAAAAACATATGACGAAGCCAGCCGGTTTCTTCGTGAAGCCGTGTGGCCGCCCGGCGGCGGCTGGGTGGTGAAGGCCGACGGGCTCGCGTTCGGCAAGGGCGTGGCGGTTTGCGAAGGGCTTGATGAGGCGCTCAGGGCCGCGCGTGAACTCATTGATGTTTCGGGCCGGCTGGTCATCGAGGAAAAACTCCAGGGACAGGAGCTTTCGTGCCTGGCGGTCTGTGACGGAAAAAATGCCGCGCTCCTTGAGCCTGCGCGCGACTACAAGCGGCTCGGCGACGGCGACCAGGGGCCGAACACGGGCGGCATGGGCGCGGTGAGCCCGGTGCCGGGCGTGCCGCAGGATTTCGGCCTTCGTCTCAGGCACCAGGTCTTCGAACCGGTGCTCGCGGAGATGGAAGGGCGCGGAACGCCGTTCAAGGGGGTTTTGTACGCCGGAATAATGGCGGACAATTTATTCAATAAATTTTATGTATTAGAATTCAACGTCCGCTTCGGCGACCCCGAGGCCCAGGTGCTTTTGCCGCGCATGGATGACGATCTGTACGGCTGGCTTGAGGATGCCGCCGCCGGGCGGCTGGACCGGAGACCCGGCACGGTGCCCTTTTCGCAGGAGGCGGCGGTTTATGTGGTTGGCGCGGCGGCCGGTTATCCGGCAAAACCCGTGACCGGAACGGCGGTGGAGATCGGCGAGGAATATCGCGCAGGCGGCGCGGGCAAGGCTGTTCCAAGCGTATTTTACGCGGCCGTGAAAAACCGCGCGCGCGGCGGCGGATTACAGTCGTCCGGCGGGCGGGTGCTGGGCGGACTCGGTATGGCACCTGGCGTAGAGGCGGCGAGGCGGCGCGCCTACGATGTCATCCACAGCGTCAGGATGGACGGGCTTCAGTTCAGGCGCGATATCGCCGGAAGGGACGGCGGGTGATGGGCGCTTCGGGGCAGACAAGGGTTCCGGTCGTGATAATGGCGTCGGGGCGCGGCAGCAACTTCGAATACATCATGGATGCGGTTGCCTGCGGCCGGCTTGAAGCCGATGTGAGGGCCGTGGTGTCGGACCGTCAGGATGCTCCGGTGCTCGAAAAGGCGCGCGCGCGGGGAGTGCGTGCGATGCACGTGGCGCCTTCCGGTGGCGGCGCAATGCAAGAGGTGCGCCGGGCGCACGAAGAAGCCATACTTCGTGAAATCGCCCCGCTCAGGCCGAGATTCATTGTTCTTGCCGGATACATGCGGATAATCGGCCGCACGCTGCTTGATGCCTTTTCGTCGATGCGCGGATATTCGAGGATCGTGAACATCCATCCGGCCCTGCTGCCGGCTTTTCCGGGCAGGGACGGTTATGTGCAGGCGTTCAACCATGGCGCGCGCATCGCCGGGGTCACCGTGCATCTGGTGGACGAAAAAGTTGATCACGGCCCGGTGTGCGCGCAATCCGCATTTGACATCTCCGGCTGTGGCAGCGCGGATGAGGTGGAAGCGGCCGGCCTGAAGATCGAGCATGAACTTTATCCGGCGGCTCTTGCATGGATTTTGAAGGAGCAGTTTGAAGTGGAAATGCGTGAAGGGAGGCTTTGTGTTCGCCCGAATTGAAGTCACGATGCGTCCGGAATTTCCGGACCCCGCCGCCGCGGCGATTTTAAGGAAGATTGAATTCGCCCATCCCGCCGTGCGCCAGAAGGTACGCTGGGCACGCATGATCGATGTGCACTGGCTTGACCTGCCGCTTTCGCGCGAGATGGCGATCACCGCCATTTCTGAAATATTCTGGGACAAGGTTCTGCAGTGGCTTGTCACCGGCAACCTCATCCCTTCGGCGGCCGGCAAGCACGGGAGCGTGCTCGATCTCATGGAATCCGCGCCTTCACGGCCCGGAAAATTCTGGGCGCTGGAAAGACGGTTCCGTCCCGGGGTTACGGATAATATCAGCAGGACGGCGCATGAGGCGTTTGAAATCGTTCTTGGCCGGAAGCTTCCCGATGCGAAGATCGCAAGCGGCGCGATGCTGCTGCTGGAGGGGCCGCAGCTTGGCGAGGATGCCTTGTCGGTCATCGCCCGCGATGTGTTTTGCAATGATCTTATCGAGACCTGGACGATTCTCGGCGAGCAGGAGCTTTGCAGGAGCGACCGGTTCCACCACGAAAGGATCAAGCGCGACATACCTCGTGTTGCCGTGAGGGGGACCGACAAGACCGAGACGTATGCGCTTGATGCGCTTTCGGATTCCGAACTCGTGGAACTCAGCCGCCGCAAGCTCTGGGCGCTCACGGCTGTCGAGATGAGGGCGATCCGCGATTATTTCGCCGCCGCGGAAAAATATCCGATCAGGAGACAGCACAACCTTACAAAGCCGACGGATGTCGAGATGGAAATCCTGGCGCAAACCTGGTCCGAACACTGCAAACACAAGATATTCGGCGCCAGGATCAGCTACAAGGATTCATCGCATCGCAACATCGGTGATCGCATACCTCCGCTGATTGAAGGGCTGTTCAAGGAGACCATTGCCGGAACAACCGAGCAGCTTCACAAGGGGTGGCTGCTTTCCGTTTTCGAGGACAACGCCGGAATCGTCACTTTTGACGAGGACGATGCATTTTGCATCAAGGTGGAGACGCATAATTCGCCTTCAGCGCTTGATCCTTATGGCGGCGCTTTGACGGGGATCGT
>MEQJ01000009.1:42921-53173 GCA_001770165.1 Bdellovibrionales bacterium RIFOXYD1_FULL_53_11
ACCGGCTCATGCATCCGCGCAGGATTCTTGACGGGGTGAGGCGCGGGGTCGAGCATGGCGGCAACAAGAGCGGCATTCCAACTGTAAACGGGGCTTTGGTGTTTGACCGGCGGTATCTCGGAAAGCCGCTGATTTATTGCGGTACGGGCGGTTTGATGCCAAGGGTGTCGGCCGGAGTTCCCTGCGAGCGCAAGCAGATCAAACCCGGTGACAGGGTCGTCATGCTGGGGGGGCGGATCGGCAAGGACGGGATCCACGGGGCCACGTTTTCTTCGCTGCCGCTTGACGAGCTTTCACCGGTAACGGCCGTGCAGCTTGGAGATCCGATAACGCAAAAGCGCATGGCGGATTTTTTGATTGATGCGCGCGAGCTGGGTCTTTTCAGGGCGCTTACCGACAATGGCGCGGGCGGGCTTTCTTCGTCAGTCGGAGAGCTTGCCAGAATCCCGGGCGGCGCGAGGATTGATGTGGCAAAAGCCGGCGTAAAGTATCCCGGTCTCAAACCGTACGAGCTGGTGGTGAGCGAATCACAGGAGCGCATGACGCTTGCCGTGCCGCCCGAAACGATTGCGGCTTTTTCGGAGTTTGCCGCAAAACGCGGCGTTGAATGTTTTGACATCGGCGAATTCACCTCTAGCGGTGCCTTTGAGATATTCTATGAGGGCAAGGTGGTGGGGTGTCTGGATCTTGAATTCCTGCACAAGGGCGTTCCGCGTCTGGAGATGGAGGCCGAATGGCTGGGCCCGCCGCCACTGTCGTCAAACGTTACAATGCCGCCGCCATCGCTTGATCCCGCGCTATACGACCGTGATGGCGCGAAGACCCTTCTTGAGCTTCTGGGGCGGCCGAATATCGCGTCCAAGGAATGGCTGATCCGCCAGTATGACCACGAGGTGCAGGGCATGAGCGTCGTGAAGCCGCTCCACACCGTGGCGGTGGCGACGCAAATGGCATGCAGCGGTCCGAACGACGGTGCCGTGATCAAGCCCAAGCCGCTTTCGGTGATGGGCATTGCGGTTGCCTGCGGCATCTGCCCCCGGCTTTCGGACCTGGATCCGTATGTGATGGCGCAGATGGCGGTTGACGAGGCCGTGCGCAATCTCATCTGTGTCGGCGCGGATTTCGGCGTACCCGATTCGTTTCTGGCGATAATAGATAATTTCTGCTGGCCCGATCCGGTCGGCGATCCCCAAAAAGCGGCGGCCCTTGTCAGAGCCTGTTACGGGCTCCAGGACGCGGCACTTGCGCTCAATGCGCCGATGATTTCGGGCAAGGACAGCATGAAAAACGATTATCGCGGCAAGCTTGACGGACGCGACGTGACGATATCCGTGCCGCCCACGCTGCTGGTCACCGCGGTCGCCCGCATGAGGGACATACAATGTTCGCGTACGGCTGATTTCAAGGCCAGGGGTGATGCGGTTTATCTGATCGGCGGAACGCGGCTTGCGCTTGCCGGAAGCGAACTGCATTCGATGCGTGCCGGGGACCTGATTCTTGCCGGCGAGCCCCCGCGGCCCGACTGGGACGAGGCGGTTCGCATCTACCAGTGGCTTGGCGGCTCTTCGGGCAAGGATCATGGAAAAATCCGCTCCCTGCACGATGTTTCAGACGGCGGCATCCTCACCGCTGTCGCCGAATGCATGATCGGCCGGGGGTTCGGCACGATGATCCAGGTTCCGGTGGAAGACGGCAAAAGCATGGATCCGTGGTTGTTTTCGTTCGGCGAAGGCTTTCATGGCTTTGTGGCGTCAATGGCCGAACAGGACACGCAGGCGGTTGAGGCGGAGATGCGGACGCTCGGGATACCGTTCAGGAAGATCGGCGCGGTGATCGCGGGTGATTCGCTTGTGGTCAGGTACGGGGGCAATGATGCCCGCAGCTGGTCGCTGCCGGTCCGGCTGCTCCGTGGCGCATGGAACAAGGAGGGGTACTGGGAATGAGCCAGCAAAAACCAAGAGCCCTGGTTGTCACCGGTGACGGGATCAATTGTGAAACGGAGACCGCGCAGGCGTTCGCGCTTGCGGGCTTTGATTCCGAGATACGTCATCTCAACGATCTGATCGCGGAGCGCGTGAAGAGCGACCAGCTTTCGTCAAGGTATTCGGTGCTGGCGCTTCCGGGAGGGTTTTCGTTCGGCGATGATCTTTCAAGCGGGAAGGTGCTGGCCCTGAAGCTTCAGCACGGCCTTGGCTGGAATCTCGATGCCTTTGCCGCGCGCGGTGGCATGGTGATCGGTATTTGCAACGGTTTCCAGGCACTGATCAGGATGGGCGTGTTCGGAAAGGATATTTCGATTACGAGCAATGTGAGCGGAAAATTCATGGATACCTGGATCAAGGTCATGCCTGTCGGAACGCGTTCGGTATGGCTCCGCGGAGTGGGCAGCATGGAGCTTCCCGTAAGGCACGGCGAGGGCCGCATCGTGATCGCCGCCTCGCGCCGGTCCGAGACGCTTGGCAAGATGGAGCGGCACGGGATGCTCTGCCTTAAATACGAGACCAATCCAAACGGGAGTGACGAAGGACTAGCCGGGCTATGCGATACGACGGGAAGGATTTTCGGCCTGATGCCGCACCCCGAAGCCTTTGTGAGGTGGACGTCGCATCCCGAGTGGACCAGCACCCCCGGGAGGGCCACGGCGCCCGGGCTCGGGCTTCAGATTTTTGAAAACGCCTTCCAGGAGGCTGCTCGTGCAATGTGACCGGCTTGTTGTAAGACGGGCGCTTTTGAGCGTGACGGACAAAACCGGGATTGAGGCGCTTGCCCGCGCAATGGCGGCGGGCGGGACCGAGCTGGTTGCGACCGGCAGGACCGGGACGGTTCTCCGGGACGCGGGACTTTCAATAGTGCCGATAGAAAAAATATCGGGCTCGCCGGAGGCCTTCCGCGGCCGGATGAAGACGCTTTCGTTTCCGGTCTGCAGCGGGATTTTATACCGGCGCGGCGATGCGGGGGATGAGGCTGATCGCGAGCGTCTTGGCATCCCCGCGGTGGATTGCGTGGTCGTCAATTTTTATCCTTTTGAAAAGGCCGCCCGTGAGAGCGGCATTACGCATGAAAAGCTGATCGAGGAGGTTGATATCGGCGGGCCGGCGCTTGTGAGGGCCGCGGCCAAGAACGCGCCCGCGGTGCTGGTGCTTACGCATCCGGCGCAGTACGAGCGCGTGATCGGCGAGCTTCGGGCGCACGGCTCGGTGAGCGTTGAAACGGCGCTTTGGTGCGCGGCGGCCGCGTGGGATATTGTGAGTGCTTATGACGCCGCCATAGCGCGCGAGCTGGGTACCCGGCCGGATCAAATCCGGCTGAGATACGGCGAGAACCCGCATCAGAAGGCCTCGCTTGAGGTGTTGCCCGATTCGCCGCTTGCCTGGCCCGTCAGGGATGAAGACAAGCTGACAGCTGCCGGTATTTCGTACAACAACGCGCTTGATGTTTCGGCGGCCTATGCGCTGGCCGGCGATCTTGAAGCAGAGGGCATGAACGCCGCCGTGATCGTAAAACACAACAATCCTTGCGGCGCGGGCGCCGTATTTTCAAATCAGCCGGGCGGGCAAAAACGCGCGCTTGAGCTTGCCTGGGCGGGCGATCCGGTGTCGGCATTCGGCGGAGTCGTGGTTTTTACCAGGCCGCTTGAGCGCGCCACGGCGGAGTGGCTTTCGTCGCGGTTTATAGAACTTGTAGCGGCGCCGGGACTTGTGCGCGGCTCCGGGGAGCTTTCATTGCTGGCGGCAAGGCGGAAAAATCTCAAGGCCCTTTGCATCAGGCGTTTCGGGGAAGTGCCGCGCGCCCTGGTGACATCGGTGCCGGGGGGTGTTTTGCGGCAGAGCCCCGACAGCGGCGCCGGGACGGCTTTTGGCGAAGAACTCAAGATGGTGACGAAGGCGCACATTCCATCGGAAATGGCGAAGCTCTGCGGTTTTGGAATCGCCGTCTGCCGCGCGCTCAAGTCAAATGCGGTGGCGATAGTGCGCGAGGCGTCCGGCGGATTCCAGCTTGTCGGTGCGGGGCAGGGCCAGCCCAACCGCGTCGATTCGGTGTCAAGGCTCGCGGTGCCGCGCGCGCGCGCCGTGTGCGGCACGCTGGAAGGCTGTCTGCTCGTGAGCGATGCGTTTTTTCCGTTCCGCGATGCGGTGGATGCCGCGCAGGAGGCGGGCATCAGATATATCGTTCAGCCGGGCGGGAGTCTGAAGGATGCCGATTCGATCGATGCGTGTGACACGCATGGCATTGCGATGGCGTTTACGGGCGTAAGGCATTTCAGGCACTAGTGCGGGGTACCAGGAGTTTTTTACGAAGGGAGCACTGGAAAAATGGCAACTCTGGAGACCGGGATTGATTATGCGAAGTCAGGAGTCGACCGCATTGCTGCGGACGCGCTGGTCGAAAAAATCGCGCTTCTCACGCGTTCAACCCTGAACAAAAAAGTGAAAGCGGCTGTTGGCGGCTACGCATCGCTTTATGAGCTTGATAAAAAGCGCTGGCTGGCGGCGTCGACGGACGGGGTCGGCACGAAACTCAAGCTTGCCATGCGGCTTGGCAATCATCGCACGGTGGGCATTGATCTTGTGGCGATGTCCGTGAACGATATTTTATGCGTGGGCGCGGAGCCTTTGTTTTTTCTTGATTATTTTGCGACCGGACGGCTCGATGGCGGCGTGGCCCGGCAGGTTATCGAGGGCATTGTTGACGGCTGCAAGCAGGCATCGTGCGCGCTGGTGGGCGGCGAGACCGCCGAGATGCCGGATTTTTACCAGGGCGGCGAATATGATCTGGCGGGTTTTGCCGTAGGGCTTGTCGAGCCGCGGCGTGCGCTGCCCCGCAAGGATATCCGCCCGGGC
This sequence comes from Bdellovibrionales bacterium RIFOXYD1_FULL_53_11, assembly GCA_001770165.1. Lineage (GTDB taxonomy): Bacteria > Bdellovibrionota > UBA1018 > UBA1018 > UBA1018 > XYD1-FULL-53-11. The sequence goes on from MEQJ01000009.1 coordinate 47,763, forward strand.
GATGTGATTGTAGGCATTGCGTCGAGCGGCTGCCACAGCAACGGCTACAGTCTCTTGAGAAAATTGCTTCCCGGCGGCCCTGATGGCGACGGGCGCGCGCGCGAGCTTTTGACGCCGACCAGGATTTACGCCAGGAGCCTGCTGCCTCTTGTAAGGCGCGGGCTCGTCAAGGGGCTGGCGCACATCACGGGCTCGGGATTTTTGAATATCCCGCGCATGAGCGAAAAAGTAAGTTACGCCATCGAGCTTCCGCCGGCTTCGGAACTTGCGCCGGTGTTCGGCTGGCTTCGCGCGGGCGCGGGACTGGATTTTCCGGAGCTGTGCACCACGTTCAACATGGGGCTCGGGATGGTTGCGGTCGTGGCTCCGAAGGACGCCGTCCGGGTGGTGCGCGCTTTGCGTGGCGCCGGCGAAAAAGCGTGGTGCATCGGGCAGGTGGCGGCGCGCCGAAAAAAAACGCCCTCGCAGGTGTTTGTGACGGGCGGTGACGGCGAGAGGGCGGTGCTGGATTACTGAATTCTTCAAACCAGCCAGTACGGCCAGAACAGCAGATTCCTGGTGTTGTCCGCAAAAGGGACTCCGCCGTACAGGACAAGCCCGAACGGGCATTTGCGGCGCGTGACAAATTCCTCAAGCAGGGTTGTGTTTATGTTTGAATGATTGGAGGTGTGCTTGACCTCGATCGGAACAAGACGTTTTCCGCATTTGAAAATGAAATCAATTTCTCCGGGTTTGAATTTGACCTTGCCGTTGACGTCAACGGTGACTGTTATTCTGTGTTTAATTGCTTTGGCTGTGCTTGTGCAAAATATTCGAATCAACAGGAAGAAAGTAAAATAAATGTTAACTAGAAAAATAATAGTTCTTATTCTTACATTAATTTCTTTGAATGTTTATTCAAAAGAAATCTCCAAAAAAACTATTGGAACCTTCTTGAATCTTATTTATAGCGACTATCTATATCTGACCATTAAAGGTTCTGATGGAAAAGCTCAGGATTATTACTGCAATCTTCCAATATGTGCCGAGTGGGAAATGAACCAATCTGGTTTTAAAGAAAAAAAAGTCATCGTAACTTGGCGTTTTAAAAATATGTTCTTTAAGGAGATTAAAAAAGAACAAAACATTAGAGAATGTCTTGATCTAAAACTCGAAAAATAACTTTATAATCATCAGAGTGCTCCCGCACTGCTGTAGAAACCCAGTGCCTTCTGTAAATCAATACGCCCATATCCAGAAGTCAATTCATGTTTGCCAGCGTTTGAAGCGGCAGCTACAAGTATTTTCTTAAGGTCTTGCGGTGATATATTTGGATAACGTGAAAGGACTAATGCAGCAATTGCAGAAAGTTGTGGAGCGGCATTTGATGATGCGCCACGAACGACAGAGTAACTATAAGTTCTGTCTGTATTTCGTAGCACCATTGGAACACCAGAAATATTCATTACAAAATCAAGACTCTGCCCGTACATTGTGGAGGTGCGCACTGGAACATTGTCCCAAGGAGGGGGGAAGCCCAGTTCGAGCCCTTTTTTATACTCTTGAAGATTCATGTCGTCTGGTTGTTTGAAGTAACTTCCAGCGCTCAACACATCTTCATATGCTGCTGGATACATTATTTGGTCGTAACGCATTGTCTGTGCATAGGGATTATACCAGTCCTGACGTTCTAAGCTCCACGGTGCCATATAATTACCGGCTGATCCAACGAAGGTTATTCCATTTTGAATAGCAGTTTGTATTGCTGCTTTAATTGGATTTAGAAAAGCGGAATCAACAAAATCTAGCGTAGCGCTAAGATTAATTACTTTAACATTATGCCGCAAACACCATTGAACGATTGCCGGAAAATTTGAAACTAAAGTTGAAAGATAACGTTTATGATCAGCTTGCTGTAATTCTGCGTTGCTTTGAAGACGGATTAATTGTGCATTTTCATCAGAACTTATGGTTCCCAGCTCTTTTTTCCCTAACAAAAAAGTACGATAGTTAACACCGATAGAAATACGCCAATAATTTTACTCCGGGAGCAATGCCCACAAAACCTATATTATTATTCGGTTCTGCTGCAATTGTTGCTGCGACACTCGTTCCGTGAGTCATCCCAACAATACTGTTTGAATGATAAACATTATCGCCGTTAAGAATATATTGATCTGAAAGGTATTTGTTTTTTGTGTCGGGTTCATCTTCCCAAAAGCCATTATCAATAATAGCAACAGTTACTCCAGTGCCGTCACCAAGTTTCCATGTTTCTTGAAGATTCCACTCGTGTAGGTGCAGTTGTTGTGAAAAATACGGATCGTTAAAAACATCTGCTGCTTGCGAGGTCGCTGCAAAAAAGCAACAAAATGATAAATTGCATAAAACGTTGAGGCAGAAATTAATATAATTTGTAATTTTATTCATGCACATCACTCCCCTTCGGCACTATTGTAATATCACGTTGTTCTTTGTATCGAACAGGTTCATTGCAGTTTACTCCTTTTGAATCAGTGCAGATACGCTCAATCAATTGATATTGGTCGCTTAATGTTGCGTTTAGGATTTTACCAGAACCTAGCTGAATAGTTGCCTCAACAATAATTGTATTACTACCCACTACAATAGAAAATGAACCGTCGGAAAGTGGCTCAGTTGAGACAATGTTATTGAGAAGTCCTGGCAGAACCGGTGCGTTCATCCATTCGGCAGGAAGCTTTATTCCGCAAGCGTCTTTGGGTGGAATGTGTTTAACTTCAAGAATGGCAATACCGGTTTCGTGGTTAACTTGCTTAAGTTTTAAATCAAAATCGAGGCAATTTTCAGCCTGTCCTTTTAAAAACGAGATTGGTTTTCCAAATTTGAAAAAAAAGTTATCTCCTGCTTTTTGTAACATTGGAAACATTGCTGCAAGTTGAATATCAATATAGATATTTAATAGATCATCAGCTGGTCCGCAAAGACGGCGGTCGATATATGTTTGATCAGGATAGTGTTCTAATTGATTAAAGCGTGGATCAAGAGATATTCGCTCACGAAAATTTAGGCTTGGCTGATCCAGCTGAACTGGCTGGTTATCAAAAACAAAATTGACCCAAGAAGTATTTTCGTAAAAAATACCTGATGGATACATCTCAACAGTGGCAGAGGATATGGCGGTATATAGATGTAGAGCATCTCTTTTTTGATTACGCCCAGTCATAAAATACTCAATTTTTTCACCAAGCGAATAGTTTCGTTTAAGCGGAGAATCGTTCGAGAAGGCAAAATTATTCTGATTAAAAAAACATAGAAAAACTAAACAAAATTTAATTATTTTTTTCATAAGCCCACCAACGAAATGAAATCAGCTATAGAAATCAATTATGGCTCTACATGTCAAGAAGAGATAATTACATTGTGAATGCTTGACGCATATTATTAATATAGTACCAAAACTACTAGCGCAAGTATCTGTTGCTTTGAAATACATTCATTGCAGTGAATTGTATGATGATTCGATAGAGAAGTTTTGTTCTTCACAGGGTGCCAGAAAGAGTTATAAATCTGAACTGCCGATTAACGACAAAGCCCCTTAATTTGTTTACGTATAACTGTTGGGTTCATATGACCTTCCCCCCGAAATTCGTACCAATTTGAAATAGAGTCACTCCGTGTCATAACGCTGACAAAGGGGGACAAAATGAAAGGTAAACGATTCACTGAGGAGCAGATCATTCAGGTATTGAAAGAGGGCGCCGCTGGGATGCCGGTCAAGGAGCTGTGCCGCAAGTACGGCGTTAGTGATGCCACGATTTACAAGTGGAAGGCCAAGTTTTCGGGCATGGAAGTGAGCGATGTCAGGCGGCTCAGGGCGCTTGAAGATGAGAATCACAAACTCAAGCGGATCGTCGCCGATCTGACACTCGACATCACCATGCTGAGGGACATCAATTCAAAAAAATGGTGAGCCCTGCTGCCAAACGTGAGGCGGTTCGTTATGCCAGAGAAAATTATTTGGTTAGCGAACGTCGGGCGTGCAGGGCTGCAAAAATTCCACGCTCTACGATTCGATATGAGGGGCGATCTCGGGGGGACGAGAAGGTAAGGCGCAGGCTAAAAGAGCTTGCTCTGCAACGAAAAAGATTCGGGACACCAAGACTTACAGTGCTTTTAAAAAGGGAGGGATTCAAAGTGAACCATAAACGAGTGGAAAGAATTTACCAGGAAGAGGGATTGCAGCTAAAAAAGCGCAAAAAAAGGCGCCAAACTGCCGCACTTCGGATTGCTATCCCAACACCAACCCAGCCCAACGAACGGTGGAGCATGGATTTTGTTTCTGACATGATCTTTGATGGCAGAAGATTTCGGTGTTTCACTGTCGTTGACGACTTCACACGTGAATCCCCAATAATTGTGGCAGATACATCATTGCCGGGACATCGTGTTGCACAGATTTTAGATGGGCTTGGTGGCGCAAGAGGCGGGTTGCCGCGAACGATCGTCTGCGATAACGGCCCAGAATTTACCGGAATGGCTTTGGATCGCTGGGCACACACACGAGATGTAAAACTTGCTTTCATCCGCCCGGGTAAACCTGTTGAAAATGCGTTCATTGAAAGCTTCAATGGAAAATTCCGTGATGAGTGTCTGAATGAAAACTGGTTCACGAGCCTCAAAGACGCTCAAGAAAAGATCGAGGATTGGCGAAGAGATTACAACCTGAGTCGGCCGCATAGCTCTCTCGGAAATCTAAGTCCTGAAGAGTTTATCCGACGGCATCAGGAGGCTTTTTAGACGCGTTGTTTCTCTATTCCTGCCTGGACGAAAACAGGGGGAAGGTCACAGCCCACCGCCCGCAGTCCAACTCCCAAATTAAATCCCATAACTGATCAGGAGAAATGTTTTTTAGTTCTTTCTTTTTTCGGGTCATTTTCGGGTCACAGAATGCACTATCATGGCAAGTTTGGCAAGGTTGACAAGCATAAGGCATTGTGCAAATGTGCGTTCAGAAAGGCTTACAATATGGGAAAGGGTTGTTTTGCGTCCTCATAACCCAAAGGTCGTCAGTTCAAATCTGGCCCCCGCAACCAAAATAATACTAAACATTGTTCCCAGGGGAAACCGGTTAAAATCCGGTACTGTGCCGCAACGGTAATAATTTGCTGACAAGTTAGCAAATTTTAGTCCGACAACCTGGAACAAGCGTACACTTGATTATCAAGTGTGCTTCCCGAGCAGGAGGTTTTTCATGCTTGTATTTTGTATTTTTTTTCTAAATATTTCTTTAGCTTCAGAACAAATTATAGAGTCTCCACCGCTTAAGGTTACATCAACAATAATTAACGATAGTGTACCTGTAAAACCTCAGCATAGCAGTATTGCTGAAACCATCAACGAGCTTCCCGGGGTACGTGTTCAGGCGTATTCGGGTGAGGGTAGCCTTACAA
>MEQJ01000009.1:53198-53301 GCA_001770165.1 Bdellovibrionales bacterium RIFOXYD1_FULL_53_11
TGCCGCAAGTACTAGCCTAAACGCGACAAAAAATCCGGCTTAAAATCAGGCAGCCATCCGGTCGATGGCGCCAGCGACACTGCTGAAAACGTCTTGCCTTGCA
>MEQJ01000010.1:0-4367 GCA_001770165.1 Bdellovibrionales bacterium RIFOXYD1_FULL_53_11
GCAATTGCCTGGGGATTGCCGCAACCCAGTCCCATATTCGCGCCGTCGGGCATCTGCGCGAGATCCTGTGCGCAGTAACCAAGTTTCAGCGATGCGAGCCCAGGATTCACCGAAGCCGAATCACCGCAACAAGTTGCTGACGGCGAACAACCGCATCCGGCCATGCCGCCAGCCTTTGCCACCTCCGCGTAGCTTTCTCTCACCGCAGTCCGGACATCGTCCGCATCATTTTGTTTCTTCATGTCTTCTCCTTGCTGCTTTTTTCCGCGTTTAAATGCTTTACCTGGATCTTCAAAAAGCGTCGAAAGTCCGCCCAGAATGGCGGGCACCATTAAAACTGGTTGTAATATGCAGCCATATGCATGTATGCATATCACAAATGACAAAACTAACACAGGCATTTAAGGCCCTTGGCGACAAGAAGCGAGTACAGATGCTCGGACTATTGTTCAAATACCGGGAGTTCTGCGTCTGCGATTTTGAAAAGATGCTCAAAATTTCGCAATCTCAGGCGTCTCGACATCTTCAAGTGCTTCAACGAGCAGGATTAATTACAGGAAGAAAACAAGCGACCTGGCTGTACTATCGCCGTACGGAAACGCCGGAGCGCATGGTGGCTCTGCTTAAAACGCTTCGTCCGGTGATCGAGGGGGCCTTTCCAGAAAATCTCGACAAAAACGCAAAACAATGGCTTGCCACAAAACCCAAAGACGTTTGTAAATTCGGCACCCCAAGTGGCCGATAGTAAAAGCGCGTAACAGGAGAACTTATGACAAAAACAACAGGGATCACCGGCAGGCTGTCATTTCTCGATCGATATCTTACCCTCTGGATTTTTACCGCGATGGCCGTCGGTGTTGGTGCTGGTTACATTTTTCCAGGCATCGTTCCGTTTTTGAATCATTTTAGCATCGGAACCACTTCGATTCCGATCGCATTCGGCCTGATCCTCATGATGTATCCGCCACTGGCCAAGGTCCGATACGAGGAAATGGGACAGGTTTTTCGCAACAAGAAGGTTCTTCTGCTTTCGTTGATTCAAAACTGGGTCGTTGGCCCCGTACTGATGTTCTCCCTGGCCGTTATCTTCCTGCATGACAAACCTGAGTACATGATCGGCCTTATCCTGATCGGACTAGCCCGGTGTATCGCCATGGTCATCGTCTGGAACGACCTCGCAAAAGGTGATACGGAGTATTGCGCCGGACTTGTCGCCTTCAACTCCATTTTTCAGGTCCTATTCTTTTCAATCTACGCCTATGTCTTTATCACCGTTCTTCCACGTTGGCTCGGACTTCAGGGTGCAGAGGTCAACATCACCATCTCCGAGATTGCCAAGAGCGTATTCATCTATTTGGGGATTCCATTTATTGCCGGGATTCTAACCCGCTATTTTCTCAAAAACGCAAAAGGCGAAGATTGGTATCGCAGGGAATTCATTCCCCGCATCAGTCCCATCACGCTCATCGCGCTGCTCTTCACGATTGTCGTGATGTTCTCGCTTAAAGGCGAAACCATCGTCGAGCTGCCCCTTGACGTGATCAGGATCGCGATTCCTCTTTTGATCTATTTTGTCGTCATGTTTCTTTTTTCCTTTTTCATGAGCAAGAAAGCCGGCGCGAACTATTCTCAATCCGCCACACTGTCTTTTACGGCGGCTTCGAATAATTTCGAGCTGGCCATCGCTGTAGCCGTAGCGACGTTCGGAATCGGGCACGGAGGGGCATTCGCCGCGGTCATCGGCCCGCTCGTGGAAGTACCCGTCCTTATCGGCCTCGTAAGCGTAGCCCTCTGGATCAGACGCCGGTATTTTCCAACCGAATCCGCTTCTATCAACGCCATGAGCACTTGTGCCGGTCGCGCAAGAGGCAAACATTTCCGCTAAGGAAATCGGCATTCCTCCTGAAGCCAAGAATTCATCTCAACTGCAAGACAGCCCGCTGTATTTTCAGGACCGTCCGCCCCGCCACCGGATCACGAATCAGGCCCACTGGCTTCCTGCCCTTGCCGTCACGGTGATACCTTGGGGCAAAAGCAGTCTTATGCGCATACACCAGTGCTTTCCGATTCATCCGCAAAAAAGCGGTCAACCCGCCCGCATGATCGTAATGCCCGTGACTGATCACAAGATGAGCCGTCTTCTTCAAATCAACACCAAGAACGCCGGCGTTATGAATGAACCCGCCGGTCTGCCCGGTATCAAAAACCACTGATTGCGGGATTTCTTCGCCATCAGGGGGCAGCCTTGCGGTATTGCTGCGCCAGCGTGCCCGCCCAGTCCTGCAACAACTCCAGGTCTTGTTCCGGGACCATCCGTCCCGGCTCGGGAAGCTCAACCGTAAGAACAGGAATCCGGCGCTCGACCCAGAGATACCTTCCAAGACTTCCGGGAAAAGTCCCCAGACGGCGCGGACGCATCATCCTGATAAACGGCATTTTGGCAGACAGCGGCCCGTCAAAATCAAGCAACCCATACGGCGCATGTATCGCAACCACCACATCAGGGCGAAACGAATCCAGATGCGCCAGGACACACCTGGTCTCCCATTCGCTCGCAGGGCCCTTGCCGGGATTGCGCCGGGCGATTGTCTTCGCTATACGCCCCCAGTCTTTTGTCGGAAAATTCCGGTTGATGTCGGCTCCGCCCAGCGTCCAACGGGTTTTATTCCTAAGACCCGACGGATTGACCACCGGCACGAAACGCCACGAATTACGCGGATTGATGCGTTTCATCCGCTTGAACCACAACAACGGTACCGCTGCGGTATAAGGCTCGTCTCCGTGAAACACGCCCATAACCAGAATCCGCTTTGCGCTCATCCGTTTCGTGCCATCTTCGGGATTCTGATACTCGGCATGATGAATGCCGGCACCGCCCTCCGAAGCGCACTCCTGAAGAAGGGCGGCCTCATTGCAAAAACCGGTCTCAGTAATTGCATTTTTGTAGGAACCCACCGAAGCCGCAACCTCATTGAAAATTGCCTGACACAAACCGCCCGGCCCGACGGCCGCATGCGCCAACCGGGGCGCGGCGCATAAAACGCCCGCAACCAGGAGCAGCAACGTCGCTAATGCCGTTTTTCCGCACTTCACGATCATAAATATGAGCACATGGACCTGACATTGCAACAAATATTATGACGGCAGCCTGGCAACCGAGATTCGGCTTGACTGGACAGGCGGATGACTTGAAAATTAAATAATCAAGGATGATACCATGAAAAAATCTGATCTGGCACAAGTTGCAGTAACCGCAATGCTGGCAGTATTTTTGACCGGTGCAACCGCGCGCGAAAGCAATCTCATCAGTCTTGGTCCGGCCTTGAGCTTCCCTGCGGAAGACGAAATATCCGTATGGTGGCAGTCAAGCGCCGACACGAAAAAACATTTTGTGGAATATGGAATGACCCCGGAACTTGGAAACACTCTTGCTCATGCCGCCGCGACCGACACTCCGTTTGTAACCCTCTCCGGTCTGGAGCCGGACAGGCTGTATTATTATCGCGTCACCTCGGACAACAACCAGTCCGCGGTACGCTCTTTCCGCACGCTGAAAAAAAAGCAGGATATTGATTTTTTGAGAGTCGGAATATGGGCCGACAACCAGCACGGCAAGGAGATTTTTCGGAAATTTACCATACCCGCCCTCAAGCGGGCCGCCCCCGATTTTCTGATGGCAATCGGCGACGAGGTGCAAAATGGCGACAAGCCGGCCGACTGGCGCGAGCAGCTTTATATTCCGGCCGCACGATTGCTCGATACGCTGGCATGGCTGCCCGTCCGCGGCAATCATGACGGCGAATCTTCATTGGCCAGAAAAATGATGCCCCTTAAAAACAATGTGCAGTGGTATTCCTTTTCGGCCGGCCCGCTGTATATCGTCGTTTTGGACACCAATCTCGATTACAGTCCCGGTTCCGCACAGTATAAATGGTTTATCGGCCAGACCCGTTCCGAAGCCTGGACCTCCGCCGCTTTCAGGGTGGTGGCATTCCATCATCCTCCATGGACGAACCTATGGGATAATGCCAATTACAGCGGCGAGAAAAATGTAAGAGCTCATCTGGTTCCGGCCATCGAAAACGCCGGAACGGACGTGGTACTTAACGGACATGCACACTGCTATGAACATGCCGTACGCAAAACCAGAACCGGCATCACGCACTACTTCATCGTCGGCGGCGGTGGCGGCGCGCTCGACAGGGTCCGAACCGCCAACTGGCCTGATATTGTCAAAGAAAAATCCAGTTATCACATTGCGGTCATGGATGTTTCCAGGTCACGGCTGAAACTTTCCATAACAGATACCGTTTCCGGAAGCCTCATTGACGAAATTCAAATTCCTTGAACCCCGCAGCAGGACGAAA
>MEQJ01000010.1:4457-20569 GCA_001770165.1 Bdellovibrionales bacterium RIFOXYD1_FULL_53_11
GCTGGCCGCTGAAAAAATCGATGCCATTGTCGTTGGAAACATCGGCGCCGGGGCGATACACAAATTAAGCGCGGCCAACATCCGGGTTTTGCGCACCAGCAAGAAAACCGTCCTCGAAACCGTTGAAGCCTTCAAGCGCGGTGAGCTTGTATCCATAACCCAGGACATGGCTTGTTCACACAACCATGAGCAAAAATAGACCTTATGGCCCGGCCAAAAATCTGCAGAAGAATCTCGCTCAACCCCGCCGTAACCGTATTCAAGCCACGGGCCATTCCGGCGAGCGAACTTGAAATCGTAACGCTGGAAATGGACGAGCTGGAGGCGGTCAAGCTTGCCGACCTCAATGGCCTGTATCATGAAAACGCCGCTGAACGGATGCACATTTCAAGAACCACCTTCGGGCGGGTCCTTGAGAAGGCCCACAATAAAATTGCCGATGCCCTTATTCACGGCAAAGCGCTGGTGTTCAACACCAAGCCGGATGAAAAGTAGTATTTAGCATGGACAGCGAACCAGACAGAAAAGGGCCGGTTCTTTTTTACACAAAAGCCGTGATTGATCATTTCATGAACCCGCGCAACACGGGCGAGCTTGCGGAACAGGATACTGACGGCTTTGGAATGGCTGGCGACCCGGAGTGCGGCGACCAGCTGAAACTCTGGATCAAAGTACATGGCGGAAGAATTGAAAAGATTTCATTCAAGTCATTCGGCTGCCCCGGAGCCATTGCCACCAGCAGCATGCTGACCGCGCTGGCCACCGGCAAAACCACGGAAGAAGCCAGAAGCATCACGGATGATGATGTAATCGAGGCCCTGGGCGGCATACCGGAAAACAAAAAACACTGCTCGCTCCTTGGAGTGCGCGCCCTGCAGTCCGCCATCAACGACCGGGAAGCACGAATCCGGGAAGGATAGTGCCTTGATCTACCTCGACAACAACGCCACCACGCCGCTGCATCCCAGGGTACTGGATTCTATGATGCCGTTTCTTCGCGACTGCTGGGCAAACCCGTCAAGTCCGTACCGTTTCGGACATCAGGCCAGAGACGCGATGGAGAAAGCGCGCGAGCGTATCGCCAAACGCGTCGGGTGCAAAACCACTGAGCTGGTGTTTTGCTCAAGCGGGACGGAATCGGACAACATCGCAATTCGCGGCGTTGCGCATGCGCTAAGTTCCAAGGGCGGACACATAATCACCTCCACGATCGAGCATCCCGCGGTGCTTGATACGTGCAAGGCGCTAGAAAGGGATGGCTTCCGTATCACCCGGCTTCCTGTCAACCGGGACGGCCTGGTGGATGTCGCCATGCTTGAAGCAAGCCTCTGCAATGAAACCATTCTTGTTTCCGTCATGCATGCCAACAATGAAACCGGAGCAATCCAGCCGATAGAAAAAATTGCAGCCATTACAAAAAAACGCGGCATTCTGTTTCACACTGATGCCGTGCAATCAACCGGCAAACTTCCGCTTCATTTTGACGGCCTTGGTGCCGACCTGATAACTTTTTCCGGCCACAAGCTCCACGGCCCCAAGGGCATTGCCGCCTTGTTCGTGCGCACCGGGACGCCCCTTGCACCGGTCATCAGCGGCGGCGGACAGGAACGGGGGCTGCGTGCCGGAACAGAACATGTAGCGGGCATTGCGGGGCTTGCCGAAGCCGTCGACATGGCCTTTGAGGAACAGGAGCCGGAAAACAGAAGAATCGGCCTGCTGCGCGACCGGCTTGAAAAACAAATCACAGCAAGCATCAAGGACACAAGAATCAACGCCGTACATGCCCCGCGAATTCCAAACACCTCGAATATCTGTTTTCACGGCATCGACGGCGAATCTGTTGTGTTGGGACTCGATGTCCTTGACATCTGTGCGTCAACCGGTTCGGCATGTTCAACAGGAGATCCAGAACCATCACATGTGCTTCTTGCCATGGGTCTGTCGCGGCGTGAAGCACAGGGCGCTGTAAGATTTTCGCTGGGCAGGGACACGAAAGAGGATGATGTCAACACCGTAGTGCAGGCGTTGAGCGGGATTGTTTCGAGATTGCGCAGTATTTCGAGCTTGTAACAGGCACATCAATGAAACAGATATATCGTGCCCAGACCTGCAATTATCAACACAAGCTGCAGGGCGGATTCCCTCGCACCGGTTCTTTTATGCAATCCTGGAATCAGATCTGCGACCGCAATGTAGAGAAAACTCGAAGCTGCCAGCGCCATTATATACGGTATTGTCTGCGTCATGCTTGATGCAAAAAAATAGCCGATCACGACACCGGGAATCGCGGTTGCACCGGAGATCGCATTTAACAGCAAGGCTTTTCTTTTTGAATAACCGCTGCCGAGCAGCACGGCGTAATCGCCGATTTCCTGCGGAAGCTCATGGGCGAATATGCCGACCGCCGTAGCCACGCCCAGCGGAACCGAAACAATAAAAGCCGCAGAAAGCGCAACACCGTCCAAAAAATTATGGACCGCATCCCCGACCAGCAACAACCGCGGCGTTACGTCATGGACCGCGCATCCGGCCTTGTGACAATGCCGCCAGATGATCATTTTCTCCATAATGAAAAAAAGCAAAATCCCGGCCAGAATCATCATCAAACCGTTTTCCAGCGATACCGCTTCAAGAGCGCGGGGTATCAGGCCTAGAAATGCGGCACCAAGCAAAGACCCGGTGGCAAAACTTACCAGATGCGGGATCAACCATCGCTGTGTCCGGTCGGTCGTGCAACCAAGCAAGGCCGCAAGTATGACGGGGCATCCGCTTCCGATTATTGCGGCAAACAGCGCATATATAAAACTTGATTGCATTGGACACAATGCTCAACAGAGTTTGAGCGCCTGCTCCAGATCCTCGACAAGCTCCTCGGCATTTTCTATGCCTACCGATAATCTAACCAGACCGTCTGTAATTTTAGCCTTCTCCCGCTGCTTCTTGTCCATGCTTGCATGAGTCATGGAGGCGGGATGCTGGACAAGGCTTTCGACCCCGCCCAGGCTGACGGCAAGCTGGAATATCCGTAGCGAGTTCATCAGGCACTTGCCTGCATTGAGCCCGCCTGAAAGCTCACAGGTGATCATCGCGCCCGGGCCCTTCATCTGCTGTCTGGCAAGATCATACTGCGGGAAGCTCTCCAGCCCCGGATAGCGCACCCACGAAACCTTCGGATGGTTCTCCAAAAACTTCGCCACCTTCATGGCATTTTTATTGTGTCTTTCTATTCTTACGTCGAGCGTTTTGATCCCCCGGTGCACCAGGAACGAATTGAAGGGATCGATCACGCCGCCGATCTGGTTCAGGGTTTTCCGGAACTGCGGATAAAGATTCGGGTCCTTCAGGACAACCGCGCCGGCCACCACGTCCGCGTGCCCGTTCAGAAATTTTGTCAGGCTGTGGATTATTACATCCGCCCCCATTTCAAACGGATTCTGGAGAATCGGGCTCATGAAAGTATTGTCAATAACGAGATATGCGCCCTGTTTATGAGCTATAGCGGCGGCTTCCTTGATGTTCGTGACGACCATGGTCGGATTGCCGGGTGTCTCTATGTATACCACCTTTGTTTCCGGCTTCATGGCGCTTCTGATCAAATCAGAATTTGAAGTGTCTACAAAATCAGTGCGCACGCCGAATTTTCCGAACACCCCCGACAACAACGTAGTTGTCGGACCGTAAACGGATTCAGAACATACGACATGGTCGTTTTTAGACAAAAGCGCGGTCAAAACGGTGTTAACCGCGGCCATTCCGCTGCCACAACCCAGGGCGTGCGACCCGCCCTCAAGAACCGCAATGGCTTTTTCCATCGCCTCCACGGCTGGGTTGCGCATTCTCGTGTAAATATAGCCGTCTTCGTCTCCGCGAAACAACCGCGCCCCGTGATCCACGTCCTTGAAGCGGAATGTTGAGGTTTGATAGATCGGCGGGACCACGCTTCCAAACTCATATTCATCAATCCCGGCATGTACGGCCTGGGTTTCCTTTTTGCATTCCTCAATGGATTTCACTTGCCCCTCCTGTCCTGGCAAATACCTGATAACATCGTTATCAACACCCTGTTTGAATAATATGTTTTGAACATATACCCGTTATAATTGCAAGGCCTCTTTTATGTGCTGTTTCATTTTTCGATAAACCTACCCGCACCAAAGACGCCGGAGCACGATGTAGTAGTGATATTTCTTCAGGCGCGCAGGCGGGTCGCTGTTGCACATCAGACTTGTCATGTCGTCACAGTCCTTGTTGCGGGGCTTGAATTCATAGTATTCGTCGTTGAGGCCGAGCATGTGCCCGATCTCGTGCGCCGCCGCATGCGGTGTAAATGTCGTATCCCAGCTTGAAAGATAAAAATTACGGAAATAGCTGTCGTACATGTTGACCTTGAACCGGGCCTTGCGCCGGACCGGCTCGTAATCGAATTTGAAATCCACCGGCTGCGTGGTGTATCTTAACATGTCAACGAACCAGATTCTTTCGGCCTCCTTGAGAAGCCACTTCGCGTAAAGCTCCTTCTCGGCTTTTGTCCTTGCGTAACAGCCTTCCACGCCATCTTTGCGGAGTTTTTTCCAGAGCCACGGCCTCAGAAAGAATTTTTTCGCGGCCTGCCTTTTCGTCAGCTTCCTGAAGACAACGGGGAGCCCCGACATCCTGCAAAAATCAATGTCATCCTGCACATAACTTTTTGTTGTGATGAAATACGGCCTTTTTCCGAAATTGAAATGGATTTTCAGGTTCAAAACATATTTTCCGTTGTCATACTCAAGCCGGTATCTGACCGGCAGCCCCACGATGCCGCCGCCGTAGTACTGCCGGGCGCGGATATTGCGCGAATATTTTCCTTTTGCACTGAACAGGCCATCCCAGCAGGGCAGGCATTTACGGCTGACGCTGTCGCGCGCCACGTGTTTTCCGAAAAATCTCCGGTTCACGCCGGATTCAAAGTCCTGCCCTCTGATGAGCTCGTGTTTCGGACAGGACAGATTCACATCATGGTCGATCTTTTTCCGTGCCGGTGCGCTTGCCATGGCCGTATCGGCCATGAGAGCCACTGCAAGCAGAACAATAATTCTTGAAACACCCATACTCCCCGCCCAATCATCAGCGCCATGTTGACGCAATGCGTATATAGGCCCGGAGCATTAGAAACGCAAGAGCTTAGACGTATCGTAAAGTCCGTAAGACGAATCGTAGGATTTCCGGCTCTTGACGAGCGATTTGCGCGCGGCTTCAAACCTTTTTTTAAGCTCCGCTGCATCCGGACAGGGAGCACGCCAAGGCCATACCCTCGTCCTGCAAAGCCGGTACTGGGCTTCGTAAAGCACTCTGAGACGCCAGTCTCGCATCAATGCATAAAAAGATTCCTGATGCGCAAGCGACGCCGCTGTCGCACGCCCGAGTTCGCGATCCATCACCACGCCCTCTACTCCCGCAAAAATCTTCCGCTGTTCCTCCGCCGTGCGCCAGGCAACTGCCGCGTCCGCTGCAAGGCGGTTGGTTTCATTCATTGGAAGCAGTTTTTGAGTGTATGGATCGAATCCCGCGTTTTCGAGCTTGAACCACCGCACATGCGGATTGGGAATCCACATGTTCCTTGAGGCGTATTCAGGAATATACATTCCCCTGGATGCCACCTGCATGCCAAGTTCCATCACACGAGCCAGGGCGTCGGCGGCCGCGGCGCCGTACATGGCGCCCGACCACTCACGCAGGAGTTTTTTTGTATCAGCGCGCGGCTCGTGTCCCAACGCCGCCAGCAGCCACACGGCTGCCTCGTTCCATGCCGCAAAGCCCTTCAAAAACGGATAGCCCGTCTGCGGCCCGTCGCCGCGTCCGTTGGCCCAGCCGCCCTCGGCCGGCCAGATCCAGTAACCATCAACGGTACCGGCATCAGCCGCACGCCGCATGGCACCCGACATCTCGGCCGGAAACACCGCCGGAAACACGCCCATCCCTTCGTACTCGCGCCGCGCCTGGTGTTCGACGATCTGCCGCTGCGGCCCGAGCCCGATTGTGGGATTTGGCTGCTGATAGAGCCAGAAATCGGTTTTTGTATGTTTGACGCTCACATAAAGACCATCGACCGGAAGCCCCTGCCAGATGCGCCTGTACACGGCCGCGTCCGAATGCACGCCGGTCATGCCCAGCGACCACGAGCGGTGGATATAGTTTTTTTTGTGTTTCCCGCGGACGATATCCCACGTGTCGAGCACGAAACGGCGGTAGTCATCGGGCCTTGTGCCCGTGGCGCCGACGATGTCCCTGCCCTTGTATCCGCCATAAACATAGATTTCGCCCACGCGCAGGAGTACGCCGGAAATTTCCGGGAGCGCGGTAAGCAATTCATCGTACTTCGCGCGGTGGGCGCGCCAGAGAAGCGGGTTGGCCGGCGTTATCTTATCCTCGCCGCCCAGCCAGCGCGCGAGCTCGTCGGTATAAACGAACTCGTCCGAATATACGTAAAAATCCAGTCCGTGCGCACGGGCGATGCCGATCAGTTTTTTGAAATATCCGCGGTAATAGAGGTGCCGCATGCGCATCGGATGCCCGGGACCGTAGATGGCATGGGGGCTTTTGGGATCAAGTCCGTCGAAGGTCACGAGATGGATCACATCGCCGAGCACGATGGAGTTGAAGCCCAGCTCGCGAAGCACGCGGCAGTAGCGTTCAAAACGCGGCAGGGCTTCGTCAAAAAGTTTTTCGCGCACATAATTGGGGGCGTCGCCGGAATCGTAATCCTCGCGCCACTGGTTGTCCCAGAAGGCCCGCTGGCCGGACATCATCCCTTCCTGCAAATAAAACGGCGACGACCCCATGGCCATGCGAATTTTAAACGGGCTTTGTTTATTTTTCAGACTGAGCGCGGCCGGAAGCTCGGGCGTGGCGGCACCGGCGTGCCCCATGGCCATGGCCGCGAGCGCGATGCACGCCGCAAGCGCATATGACAGTGCTGTCAACCACCTCACCCACCCTGGCAAGTTTACGGTGTCCTCCATCCGTGGACTACAAAATCATTATATAGGAACCCGGTTACTTTTTGATGCCCAGTGCGTCATCAAGAATATTATAATAACGCGCTGAGCATCAAAAAGTATGCGGGATACTATATCTAATTGTATTTATTGATCTAATAACAACAAAATATTAGTTGACTAAAACTGTAATTTATTGGAAAATCTAGGTAAGTCCATTTCTACATAGGGGTGCGACTTTCGGGGGGCCGTATGAAGATTTCAAAAATTATTATGCTACCGGTATTTGTGATTTGTACGCTTATGATTTCACTCGAAAGCCAAGGGTGGTCGGATTCATCAAGCGGATTTGAGGGAGAACCGTGCGATTCAAGCTCAGACTGTTCTTTTGGACGAACATGTGTAAGCAGAAAGTGCATAGAACCCCCCGCAGCCACCACAACAACCCCAAATAATTCGACATCCAGCGCCGGAAGCGATGCCGCATTTCCAGCCGCCGCTGGAGGTACTGGAGGAAATGCATTTCCGACAATCAGCGGTCCCACGTTTCAATATGGCTCTAGTAATACCGCAACTCCAGCCATCACAACTACAGGCACCACGAATCCAGCCACGCCCCCCGCAGCAACCGCAGCAACCACACCAACAAAAACACCAACAACCAAATCCGAAACAGGCAAAGCCTGCAAAACGACCTGCAACAAAAATCAGGAATGCAAAGATGAAAAATGCGTCGCCAAAAAAGACACCAAAACCGACGAGTGCTCGGCATCCAACATTTTCAGTGAAGAACAACGAGTCCGCTGCGCCGCCACAAAAGGCCTTATTAAAGGATCAGAAGCAACCTCAAAAGTACTATCAACCATGGGGCAAACCACAGCAACAATGTATGGCCAAATCGCGCAAACCAAGGCATCCACGACCGGCACACAATCCGCAGCACTTGACGGCGCCGGTGATGCAATGATCGCCACCGGCGGAACACAGGTAACAACCGGAGGAATCAATACCGTGCTTGGCATTGCCGTGATTGCGCAGGGGGCAAGACATACAACGGCGAACGTTCCGGAGTTTAAAAAGAAAGTTGGCACGCTAAAAGGGGGCATGGATGAAAAACAAAAAAAACTGACTACTTGTCAAAATGATCCAGCATGCGCCAAATCACCAGTACTGGCACTACGTCTGCAAGAATTAAATACCGCCAAAACCGAATACAACAAATATAATGGCGCCCTCGCAAAAGCCACGGCCGAGCAAAAAGACATGACCGGCAAAGCCACGGCTGTCGGCGCCATGTCCATGATCCAGGGCGCGGCACAGATCAGCCAGGGCGGTATGAACATCTGGGCCGGCCAGGAAATGAAAAAAGAAGCCGATAAACTGGCGGCAGCAGAGGCCCTTCAGGGACAAGCACTGCCCGGACTGGCGCCGGATCTTGCCGGCGATATATCCGCACCAGTACAATCGGCGGCAATCACCGGCGACGGGGCAATTGAAGCCGCTGCCGAAGGCGATGCGCAGGCCACCGCAGACCAGGTGCCAGAACTTGGCCCTGGTTTTGACCCGATGGGCAACCAGGGAGGACCCGGCGCCGGACCGGCCGCAGGAGCGTTCAAAGCGGGCGGCGGCGAAGGCGGCGGCGGCGCAGGATCAAGCGCGGGACTTGGCGGCGGCGGCACGGCGGCAGCAGCCACGGCCGGCGACGACCAGCCCGCAGCAAAACTCGCGGACAACGCAAAAAACCCGGCAGGCTACGGCGCGGGCGGCGGCGGCTATATGGGCGGCGGCTCTGGCGGCGGCGCGAGTGGAAGCGGCCCTGATCTTTCATCGCTCCTGGCAAGCCTTCTTCCGACAAAAGAGGAAGAAGAAGCAAAAAACCAGGCCATGCTGGACTATGCGGGCCGCGACCCGGCGGGAGGCGAACCCGTCTCGCTGCTCGACAGCAAAACGGACATCTTCAAGCGGATACATACAACTTATCAGGACAAGCACAAAAAAGGTGCGATAGGATTGTAATAGAACGCTCAGTTTGGATATCGGGGGGGTATGCAAATGAAAACAAGTGGGATCACGTCCATGGTGACGTGCGCATGTTTTGTCCTCGCCGTGGCTGCTGCCACGGCCGCGTCCGCGCTCGCAGAACCGCCATCACCGGGCAACTGCGACAAATACTGTGACTGGGCGCTCGATCTTGGTAAAAAACACTTCAGCAAGGAAAACGCCGCTCAAAGCGAGCAATGGTGCGCCGACCACGGCAAACCGGTTTCCGAATCGACCGCCCAGACAACAAAACTCCCCGCCGAGCAGGCGGCCGCGGTTTCGAAAACCTGCGGCGGACTCCTGGTGTTTCCGGGAGAGGACTGCACCACCGTAAAAGAGCGCTTCATCGCATGCAAACTGCGCGGCGGCCAGGTCTCGACTTATTGCGGAGAATATGTCGGACAGACCGGTCCCATCGTCGGCGATACCGTAATAATGGCCCTTGATGCGGCGGCCGCAATTGCATGCTGGGCGGCATGCGGCGGAGTAAAACATGCGGAAGCAGCGTGTTCCTGGATCGGACTCGGCGCCGGCGTTGCCGAAATGGCATATGCAGTCTACCAGGTGGCCAAAAGCAAGGAAGCCAGCCAGATAAGCGGAATTCTCACCGGTGCCGTAGGGACGGGAATGAGCATCTACACTCTGGCAAAAACAAAGGGCGGAAAGGAAAGCAGCGGATCAAAAACCATGTCCTGCCTGAGCGCAATTACCTTCACGGCCTCGACCGCACTGCGCGCGGTAAATCTGGCCAACTACGCAAAAGCCAGAAAAAGCGCCTGCAAGAATGTCAAAGAACTCGGCAGTGATGCCGCCACGGTCGAATCCTTCCAGGCGATGCAAGCAACAAACTCCCTGCCGTCGGCAGGCGGTGGCGGAAGCGGCGGCGGAGCGCAGACGGGACTTGTCTCGTCAGAACTCAAGCCCGGCGATGCAAAGGGTGAAGGCATATCCGATGCCATGCTTGCCAAGGCATTTGCCGCGACAGAAGGCCAATGGATGCAGGGCTCCGGCATAGAACCGCTCCTGGCCGAACAACTCAAAAAAATGGATTTCAATGCGCTGCTTGAACGCACCAAATCCGGCGAAAACGCCGGAAGCCTCCTGGCCTCGCTAGCCGGTGACCAGCCATTTGCCGGACAGATGAGCGAACTCGCGCAATTTGTACAAGACAACGCCGACGAAATCGGAAAACTTGCGCCCGGTTTCGGCTCATCCGCCGTGTACTCACCAGCATCCGGCGGCACTACGGCGAGCGCACCCAAGGACAACACCATGGACAACATCCAGGGCATGATGAACGGCCTTTTGCAGGGAATGCAACCGGGACAGAAGGAGGAAGGCGGCTCCGGCGCCTCCTCGGTGAAGTTCGGCGGCACGGCCAACGCCGGCAATCCGGATATCTGGCACTCGGGCACGAAGGCATCGATCTTCCAGATCGTGTCTGATAGAATCGTGAACGCGCGCGACCGGATAGAAAAGCTGGACTGGTCGCTGCCGCTCAACAAGCACTATGCTTCTCAAGCGGCACCAGTGCCCGGAGCGCCGGGCGCCACACCGCCCCCCGGCGCAAAAAAATAAAGTTGCCACCCGCGCCGGACACGGTTATTTACTCAATACAATCTGGAATACGGGGCTGTAGCTCAACTGGTAGAGCGCCACAATGGCATTGTGGAGGTCGTCGGTTCGATCCCGATCAGCTCCACCAAATAATCTATTAATATGAAAAATGCTGAATACGTGATTTCAGCTACTTAGCTGTTATTCATCTGTCGCTTAGCCCGTTAACCCTGACCGGATCGAACCAAGGTCCGAGTCCGAAAATACTCCACGCAGTCCGGTTTTCGGCCTTAAATTTTGCAATTTTCCCGTAAAATCCCGGCATATTCCGTGCACAGCGACAAGCGATTGGAGGCGGTTCAGTATGGATAATGCATTAATAAGAAAAATCGAGCAGATGATTTATATTATTCGTCGTCAAAAAGTAATGCTCGATAGTGATTTAGCAGCCCTATACGGCGTAACGACAAAACGTCTTAATGAACAGGTCAGAAGAAACATCAAGCGCTTTCCGGCGGATTTCATGTTCAGGCTTACTGCTGAAGAAGGCCATTCTCTAAGGTCGCAATTTGCGACCTTAGAAACGGGCAGGGGCAAGCATCGCAAATATCTGCCGATGGTGTTTACGGAAAACGGTGTAGCAATGCTGTCGGGCGTATTGAATAGCGACCGGGCCATTTCGGTCAATATTTCGATAATGAGAACATTTACAAACTTTCGACAACTACTGGCCTCGGATGAATCACTCTCTGCAAAAATAGAGAATATTGAAAAAGGCGCAAATCAACTTTTCAAGATCGTCTTTAAAAGACTTGATGCGCTTGAAGCAGAAATACCGTTGTTGCCGCCAAACAGGAGAAAAATCGGGATTTAGTCCAAAGCCAACCGGATGGCAGTTCGATATACGGGCACCAGGCTCCACCAAAATAACCTAAACCGCCACATATCGAACTAACTGCTGCAACTGAAAAATCGGCCCGCCTTTTGCAAATTATGCTGGCATGAGCCATTCCCAGGAAGAACTTTTGAAAAATCTTATCTACGTGTTTCGTGGTCACCCTGTAATGCTGGACAAAGACCTTGCTCCACTTTATGGGGTTGAAACCAAGGTCTTGAATCAAGCTGTAAAAAGAAATCTAGAGAGATTTCCCAGTGATTTCATGTTCCAACTGACTCAAGACGAAGAGCTGTCTTTGAGGTCACAAATTGTGACCTCAAACATGGGTAGAGGTGGCAAGAGATACAGAAGCAACGCCTTCACTGAACTTGGCATCGCCATGCTTTCGTCGGTTCTGAAGAGTGGTCAGGCGATCCAGACCAATATTCGAATCATGCGTCTGTTTTTCGACCTCAGAAAGCTGGTAAGAGCAAACCCTCATGTCAAACAGAAGATTGAGAAACTTGAAAAAGAATCAAATTACCTGTTCAAAGTGGTTTTTCAGCGACTTGATCAGTTGGAAATAAAAATCCCCCTTCTTCCTCCCGGAAGAAGAAAGATCGGTTTTTAAATATAGTTGCATAAGCCCTGGACCACATTTCGATATGCGGGCACCAGGCTACACCAAAGCATCGAAAATCCCGTTGAACGCCTTTGCACTCAGAGAATCCCTGGCACCCTCCACGATGGGAACCCCTGAATCCCCTGACTCGGCAAACCGCGGATCAACAGGAATGCGGCCAAGAAACCGCGTATTCATCTGTGCGGACATTTTTTCGCCGCCTCCGGACTTGAAAATATTCACCAACTCGCCGCATTTCGGACACACAAAACCGCTCATGTTTTCCACAACTCCAAGAACCGGGATGTTCAATTTATTGCAAAATCCGATGGATTTGCGCACATCCAGAGTCGCGACGTCCTGTGGCGTGGTGACGATCAACGCACAAGCTGACGCTCCAAGCTCCTGGCATACACAAAGAGGCTCGTCCCCGGTTCCGGGAGGGCAATCAATGACAAGATAATCCAACCCGCCCCAGTCAACGTCGTTCAAGAACTGTTTGATCACCTTGCCCTTCATCGGCCCGCGCCAGATAACAGGACTGTCCGGATCCGGAAGAAGAAAACCAACCGACATCACCTTCAGGCCGCCGGAATCAACAGGAAACAGTTTTTTTCCGTCACCGTTTACAGTCAAGCCTTCAAGACCAAGCATTTTCGGAATACTGGGCCCATGCAGATCAACATCAAGCAGGCCCGCCCTTTTCCCGCGCCCCTTCAGCCATACCGCAAGATTAACCGCCACCGTGCTTTTGCCGACACCGCCCTTTCCGGACATTACGACTATTGTTTTTGCAGCAAATCCCATATGTGCTCCCATCCTTCCCTGATCTCAGCGGCAATATCACTGTTATTATATTCCATGACCGTTTTTCCCGCCCTTTGCGCCTCAGTCACAACACGGTCATATCTGATGCGACCGACCATTCCCGCCCCGCTTTTCAAAGCATATGTTTCCATCCGCGCGGTGTTTTCGGAATTAATATCCCATTTGTTTATCAATACCGCGTAAGGCACCGCAAGCTGGCGGGCAAGCTCCAGAATGCGTTTCATGTCATGCTCGCCCGACATGGTCGGCTCGGTAACCACCACAACCATGCTGGCGCCGGTTATAGATGCAATAACGGGACATCCGATTCCGGGAGGGCCGTCAGAAAGAAGCAAATCAAGCCCCCGCTCCCCGGCCGTCTTCCGGGCCGCCTCACGGACCACCGTGACCAGCTTTCCTGAATTTTCCGCGCCCGGAAAAAGCCTCGCATGAACCATAGGACCGTATCTTGTTCCGGACCTGTACCATTCGCCACAGGTGCGCTCGTGAAAATCTATTGCCCTGCTACAGCAAAAACTTACGCATACCCCGCAACCTTCGCAGGCATGTTTGTTGATCTGATAGGCGTCGTTTTTCCTGGTGATCGCATCAAACCGGCACAAAGGCTGGCATGCGCCACAACGGATGCACTCATTGCTCCGGATAATGGCTTCCTGCCCGCTTTTGAATATGTGTTTTTCAATAATGTCCGGAGAAAGAATGAGATGAAGATCCGCAGCGTCCACATCACAATCAAGCAATACGGGATTTTTGGCGAGAGACGCAAAGGCCGCCATCAAGCTTGTTTTGCCGGTCCCTCCCTTTCCACTGACCACAACTATTTCTTTCATGGTATGGCCGCCCATAACCGTTCAAACAACCCCTTGGAATCCGCAACGGCATCAGTGACTATCCGCCCGCAGGAATATGCTTCGGCAATCCGCCGGTCATCAGGTATTTCAAGATATACGGGGATTTTTTCGGATTGACAGTATTGTGTGATGATTTCGCTGCCGCCTGCCACCCGGTTGATGACGGCTCCGACCGGCAACGCAAGCTGTTTGAGGGATTCAACCGCAAGCTTCATGTCATGAAGCCCGAAGGGGGTGGGCTCCGTAACCAGCAATACCAGGTCACAGCCGCTGACGGCGCTGACAAACGGGCAGGAAGTGCCAGGTGGCGCATCGATAATGGTTATGATTCCCTGGCGTGCTGGCGGATCGGATTGACCGGGCAGCTCTCTCTTGAGCTGCCTGATGATGGGGGGCGACTTTGCCCTGCCGACATTCAACCTGCCTTGGGCAAACAGGATCTGACTGTTTTTGCCACACATTCCGCTTTCGATGACGCCAACCTCATAGGGCACTTCCCGGATGGCCTCGCGCGAACAGACATGAAAGCATCCGCCGCACCCATGACAAAGATCCGGAAAGACAAGCGGCTTTGTTTTCAACGATACTATGGCGCCAAACCTGCAAAAGTCTGCACATTCGCCACAGACATTGCAAAGGGATTCATCCACTTCGGGCACCAGAACGCACACGTCGGATTTTTTATGGATAACCGGTTTGACAAACAAATGGCAGTTAGGTTCTTCGACATCGCAGTCCAGCAAACGTACCGGGACCGTCGCTGTCATCGCAAGATTAACAGCGACGGTTGTTTTACCGGTACCGCCCTTGCCGGAGGCAATGGCAATAATCCTGGTTTTCTTATTTCCAGTGGCCATCGACATCGGATTGGGCGACCTCCCGGAGTTTGCCGGCCGTCAACTCCGCTATTGCCTTGTCAGCCTTGCCGGTGACCCCGACGATCACCTTGATATTTGCGGATTGTAAAACCGCAAAAGCCTTGGGGCCGCAGTGGCCGGTAATGACATATTCGGCACCAAGTCGTGAAACAGCCGCGGCAGTCTGTATCCCCGCGCCTTGCGCGGCATTCAGGTTTTTGGAATTCTCGTGGGCCGCAAAATCCCCGGTATCGGTGTCATAAAACAACAAATAACCGCATCTGCCGAATCTTTCGTCAATTTCAGAATCAGCTTTCCGCCCTTGAGCCGTAACAACTACTTTCATGACTTCCTCTCAAGATCGGCAATTTTACTGTTCAGCTCCTGAAGACTCCTGCGCAATTCTTCAGCCTGGTTCCGGAGATTCTGGATATCGCTTCCGGCATTCCGGGCATTGGCATCGCCGCCCCACAGATTTTTCCATTTATTCCGCCAACACAAACCGCGACCACCTCCCCGACCACGTCCCTGCCCAATCATGGGGCCATTTCCCATAGGTCCTATTCCATCTCCATTTGGCATAAATGTCCTTTTCTATCCACCAGAAGCGCCATTGTCACACGCCCGGCGAATTGTTTATTATGCACATATGTGCATAATTGACATATACGCCCTTTAATATTCGTGTCAAACTCTATTATTTTCGAGCCGCGCCCTCAGACCGGGGGGCGGCTTACGCAAAATACATGCTATTTACTTGTATTAGACGCTACTTCTATTATAATGAAATACTATGCAAAGCACAGGATGGCGGCTCGGCCCGCTTGAAGCACGATTCTTCTCATGGGCGCAGATGCGGCGTCTGCAGATCGCGCGTACCGGCGACCTCGTGCGCGCGCTCAAGATGACCCCGCAACAGGAAGCCGATCTTTTTAAAAACATGAGGCGACGCGGCAGGGCGGTTCAACTCATGCGAGGGATGTATCTCATCCCGCCGAGGCTTCCCCAGGGCGGTAAGTGGGCTCCGTCGCCGTTATTCGTCGTATCGGTGCTCATGCGCGAACTCAAGGCCAAGTATCAGATCACGGGGCTGGCAGCATTCAACTTCCATGGCCTAAGCACTCAACAGCCCGTCGAGACCAGCGTTTACAATACTGCGTTGTCGGGACGTAGAGTGATTGCGGGGCTTTCCTTTCTTTTCATAAAAGTTTCAGAGGCGAGCCTTGGTGCGGCGCAGCCCATAGAAATCAAGGGCACGGACAGTGCTGCGTTGATTGAGACGCTTCCGCGCACGGTTTTCGATGGAATTTCTGATTACGCCAGATTCGGCACGCTTCCGCAGGCATACGGGTGGATTGCTGAACGTCGAGTAGACAAAACGTTCCTCAAGGGCTTGGTTGATATTACGATTCAATACGGAAACGTCAGCACACGAAGGCGTCTAGGATGCTGGCTGGAACTGCTCAAGGCTGATCGCAAGCTTGTTGACCGGCTTCTTCGATCCGT
>MEQJ01000010.1:20592-41719 GCA_001770165.1 Bdellovibrionales bacterium RIFOXYD1_FULL_53_11
AGTCGTTTATTCCGCTGGCACCTGGCAGAAAGGGCGGAGGGACCACGAATTCAAGGTGGGGCGTGCTCGTGAATTACGAGGTGAGCGATGTCGAGGCGGGATGAAAAAACAGTTACGTTTCCACACGAGGACATTGACTCATTTCGAGATGCCGTTCAGTTCACGTCAGCCCGTTCTGGGTTTCCCGGCGATCTTATTGAAAAAGATTATTTTTGTTCCCTGGTGCTGTCGCATCTTTTCGGTGGATCGAACCACGGCACGCTCGTTTTCAAGGGCGGCACATCGCTAAACAAGATTCACTTCGGCTTCTATCGGTTGAGCGAGGATCTCGATTTTTCGATCCCGGTCGCACTAGACGCAACGCGTGGAGACCGGCGCAAGGCGAAGTCCGACACGGAAAAACGCATTACCGAGTTGCAGGCGGCGTTGCCATTCTTTGCTTTCACCAAACCATGGACCGGTGCGAACAATTCCACTCAGTACCTCGCTGAAGTTGCGTATCCGTCCGTAATCACGAACGCGCCGGGGCGAATCAAGATTGAGGCTGGACTGCGCGAGCCGATGCTCATGCCACCGATCACTCACGGGGCCTCTTGCCTTGTACTTGATCCCGGCTCCGAGCAACCTGTTTTGGACCCAGTCAATGTTCGTGTCATGGACTTGCGCGAAGCCATGGCCGAGAAAGCCCGCGCTACGCTAGCAAGGCTGACGCCAGCGATCCGTGATGTTTTTGATTTATGGCATGCACGTCAAAAAGGTGCGCTCCCCTTTGAGAACCCTGAGTTCATTACACTCGTCAGACAAAAGCTTGCGATTCCCGGAAATGCGGCAGGATCGGCCTCAACGGAACGGCGCGATCAGCTGAGAGGTCAGGTCAATACAGAGCTTCGCCCAGTGCTTCGCTCTGCCGACTTCGACCAGTTCAACTTTGATGAAGCATGGAAAATCGTCGAGGAGCTGGCCCGTTTGGTTTTCGCCGAATGAGTTTTCGGCTTTCATGGCGGATTTGCGTCCTATGGAACGGGACGACGCTCAGAAATGTCAAAAAATCGCGCTATTCTAACGATCGGCAATGCACTACTCGCTGACCGCCACGGCCTCTGGAACCAGCTCGGTGGGACTGCCGCAGCGAGTCCCCGTGGCATGGTCAATGCGAATGACCATGCCCATACCCGTGTCGATGAAACCCGAGGGCTGCGAGAAACTGATGCCCTTTTTTGAGAAATCCTTCACCCAGGACTTTGGATATCGGGCATCCAGAAGCATCTTGAGCGGATCGTAGCCCGTCACGTATCCGAACCGTGGCGCTTCAAGCGCCGCTTTCGGCGTCATGGAATAATCCAGCAGATTGACCATTACCTGGTAGGCGGCCGGCTGCAGCCCGCTTGCGAAGAACCCGGCGGCGGCGACCGGCTTCCCCTTTTCGAAAACGATCACAGGACTGAGCCCGTCAACGGCCCTTGTTCCCGGCGGTGCCTTCATGGTCACGGGGTAAGCGGAATTCAGACTTACGCCGTCGGCAAAAAGACCAAAATCGCCCCACTTCAGCGAGCTTATCGTATGCGTTCCGGTGGCGATGTTCCCCTCTCGGTCGATGACTATTGTATTGCAGGAATGCTGGCCGTCGTTCGCGGCAAACGGAGCCGGAATCGTACGATCCATGACCTTCCGCCACAGTTCCGCGGGCCGCGCCCCGTTCAGCACCCCTTCCATCTCAGGGATCGAGTCAAGTTTGCTCGAATGCCCTGTAATCAACGGGAACACATCATTCAGGCCGAAGAGATACGTGCGAAGAATGGTTTCAAATAGATTCTCGTTCGTCGAATAATGATGACGGGATGGCAAGTCATGAAGGTTTTCTAGCGTCTTCAGGGCCAAGAGCAACTGAAGTCCGCCGTATGAACGATAAGACCCCGTCTTAACCTTGAACGATCGATAACTGGCTTCCAAGGGTTCATTCCAATAGACCTGATACGAGGCCAGGTCTCGAAGCGTAAGCTTCCCGCCGTTTGCCTGTATCGTGCGAACCAAATCTACAGCGAATTTGCCTTTGAAAAGGAAATCCGCGCCTTCGCGGCCGTAACCCGTGAGGGTATCCGCAAACTCCGGTTGAACAAGGATGTCGCCGACACGAAGAGGCATGCCGTTCTTGGTAAAAAGAGCCTTCCAGTCAGGGGAACCACCGACCACCGGCATCCTCTTGCGAATGGCGTCCGCGTACCGTTGAGAGATCGGGAAACCCTTTTTAGCCAACGCTGCAGCGGGAGCGACAAGATTTGCGAAGGTGAACTTCGCGCCGCCGTATCTCTGAAACAGGGATTCCAAACCGCGACCGGCGCCGCCTATGACATAAGAAGTGCCTGGAATCCTCGCGCTATCGCTCCATTGGCCATCCGGGGCCGCGACGGTATTCAAACCGGCGTTCAGGTAGGCCGAGGAACGTGATCTGGCGTTGAAGTAGAGCAGATTGAGTGGACCGCTCAGGCTCGTGTAACCGTAAGCCGTCACATACTCCGCGAGAGTCGTCGTAATAAATGCGTCCGCGGCATTTCCGCCGTTCCGAAGGACATTCACGCCTATTTCCGCCGCCAGTGGTTGGCAAGTCACGACCATGCCTTGCTTTGAGGTAGTCTGCGTCGTTCCGTTTCCAGCGAAACTCGACGACCAAAGCATCAGAAACGGTAATGTAAAAAAAACGGACACTCGCATTTGAAGCGAAAACATATAAGCGATAACCGCCCCGGTCAATCGGGAATCCCACCGCCTTGGCTTGGGATCAACGGCAACCTTGAAAATTCTGGTGCCGGGAATGAGAATCGAACTCATACGGGGATTTAACTCCCCCCAGGATTTTAAGAGCCATCAGTACATTTGCCTATCTTATAGGAAGATAAGCAAAATTCTATCAAACCAAAAAGTTGCCACGTTTTTTAAAGTACCGCCGAATACCGCCAATTCCACTGATTTCCATGGGGTCGGCACCCGGATGGCACACAAAAAAACAATTAACTTCTAAAATTTTAGAAGTTATGTTATTCATGATTTTAGAGATATGCGAAGAGAATACTGGCTTCAGGTTTCCATCAACGGAAGAATTTTCAGGCGGGTTATAATTGATGACCATTACGAACAGCGCCATCGGTCATCCATCACAGACGGGATTATTATTAATCCGGACAAGGATTACATCGGTGTAATCAACGCTTACAGGAGAAGATATGGGAAAAAAGAAATCAACGACTGAGCAATTCATGACTGCCAGCGAACTTGCCAGCATCAGGCGGACTACCGCGCACATCAAGGGAGCAAAAACACTGCCGCCGGATGCATCGGCGTTGGATCGTAATAAATACGAGCTATGCAGACAATTTGTTGTCTACATGCGAGAGCACAATATCAACCAGCGCCAACTGGCAAAACTTCTACAAGTCTCTGAATCCCGTATCAGTGAAATCGTCCACTATAATATCGGTAAAATCACACTAGACAGGCTCGTGGAGCTTCATGAAATACTTGATAACGATATCACTATGCTGGTGGCATAAACATAGCGGAGCACTACTCCATCAATCTCTCTATGGACGTACGTCCTCTGTGAAAAGCCATATATAATTCGACGGCGTTTATCAAACCACACCAGATCCGCATTCCGCCGGTACACTCGCTTACACTGGCGGTGTTTGGCTACATTGCCCTCTTCGTATTTCATGGGTCATTCAAGTCCAGCAATGTTTCCAAAGTGCCGTCGAAGGTCATCACAGGTAAATGTACCATTGAAAATCTCTATCTTGAGATTTACCGGATGTAGTCGAAGCGCTGAACCAGGGCCTTCAATCAGCCGCGACATTTAGGCAATTTTTTCAAAACCCTGCGAATAGCTTTCCTAGTAGCATTTTCAAATCCATCATCACTATCTGCATTGTAAAAAGCAATTCTGCTGGTTTTATAAACTTTTTTGGTTCGCAGATTTGTTAAAATACCTCTGTATCTTAGAAAATCCAGTCCAGGCAACCCCAAGATCCCGGCTCCACCACTCGGTATTACTTCCAGCACATATTCAGAAGATGATGTATCATCATAATCAGCATCCACATCCACGAATCTGTAGCCTTTTTTATTCATAAAAGACTGGATATAATTGACGTAGCCCATATAACTGGTTTCATAACCAATTCTATATGAGCATCTTACAGATGAAGACTTATTATCTTCTGCAAAAGCAGTTGCAGATATTAATGAAAACATGATCAAGCTTATAAGAAATTTCATTGAACGCTCCTTAGGATTGTATAAACACCTTGATGCACAACGTCAACAATAAGCACAGAGAGCGTTTGCTGCGAATAAATTGTATCGCGTACTTTCAATGGAATCCGCGATGGTCCTCACTCCTTATTATTAGCGTGGCCTTTGACGGCCATACGTCCTACCAGGTTCTGAGAGCACCAGTTCGACTTGTTTTCGCCATCAGCAAGTGTTTTCACCCTCGCTCCTTCTTTGTGTACCTCCTCGTTTGAAAAATCTCGTGTCCCTAGCAATCACACTTTTTTAGCCAGCCATTGCCATTTTGTACTCTTGCTTTTTACTCATCACGGCCCAGATGATACGAGCCGTTTTATTTGCCTGTGCCACCACAGCCTTGTTGCGACCCCGTCTTTTTTCAATCTCGGCCAGCCACGGTGAACGCAGCATCGGCATGGCCACCCGGGTTCTCGCGCCATGCACAATCAGCTTGCGCAAGTACCGGTCACCGCGTTTGCTGATACCTAGCAGGTTGGACTTTCCTCCAGTTGAATATTGCCTTGGAACAAGCCCGATAGAGGCCGAAAAATGCCGTCCATTTTTGAACTGCCCGGCATCAGGGACTGCGGCGTATACGGCCGTTGCCGTGAGAAGCCCCACGCCGGGAATTGTTTCTAGCAGCTGACAAACTTCATTTTGTTTGAAAAGCTGCTCGATTTTCTTTTCCATTTTTTCAATCCTATCCATGACTGCCAGCATCAAGACAGCAAGCACATAAATGATATATAGATATTGCAATAACATATCTATATGTTGACACAAGTACTATAAGCTGTTAAGTTGTTTTTGTGGCACCTAAATTCGCCCGACGCGATCTACCTGATGGCAGCTATATCGACATCTCCTTGGATGCGATAAGGCCCGACAAGTGGCGTACACACGGCGTGCGATACCGGATGGCTTGGATTGAAAAAGGCGTCTGCAGAGTGCTCTTCGACAACCATCACGGCAAAAAGGATCACTGTCACATTGACAGCGTGGAAACGGCTTACAAATTCAAAGGAATTGAGCAGCTCTATGACGATTTTCTTGCTGCTATACGATCTTTGGGAGGTTTGACATGAAAGTAAGAAAATTCAAGATCAAGATTGAAAGCGGAACTGAATTCCGAGCCGGAATCATATCTGTATGGAAGGATCTTGAAAAACACCCAAAGTCCGACGCAGAGCACGAACTCGTGTTGTCTTTCCCGAATTTATTCTGGCTTGCTAAAATACTCAGTCCGGAGCGCTTGAGACTGATCCAGACAATCAAGGAACAAAAACCGGAGTCAATTTATCAGCTTGCAAAGCATCTTGGGCGTGCAACGCCCAACGTCCAGAAAGATGTTCACGATCTAGCAAAATATCGCATCATCGAACTCCGGAAAATCCGCA
Source organism: Bdellovibrionales bacterium RIFOXYD1_FULL_53_11 (assembly GCA_001770165.1). GTDB lineage: Bacteria > Bdellovibrionota > UBA1018 > UBA1018 > UBA1018 > XYD1-FULL-53-11. The sequence continues at coordinate 26,271 of MEQJ01000010.1, forward strand.
AAAAGGGCATCAAACGCACCTCCCTGCAGCCTGTCTATGATTGGGACGGCTTTGATATAGCTGTTTGAATTCAGAAGTCTGATGATCATAGTACAGATTAGCTTCACGTTTATATTCCCACCCTTATTGTCTAGCCCCCCGTCTAACCAAGACGGATTTACAAATGGACCTGTACAGGAATATATCCAATGGTTACAGGGTGTTATATAAATACCTGACAATATAACTACAGTATTGAACATTAAAATACCCCGTGATATAACGTGGACCGCAATAAATTATGTTGGAGTATTTATGAAATCATCCGAAAATATCAAAAAACAAATACGATACGTTCAACGAATTGAAATTCTGCTTGTTTTTTCGGCCGTATTGGCGAATTGCGGCAAGCCTGCGTCCAATGAAACCATAATAAACTCAAAAGGCAGTGCTCAAACGCTTAATTGTGACAACAATGATTGTGATCCGGCCGTAGATCCAAAAATCCAAGCAGGCATTAGAGCAGAAGGTTCTGCAATAGTGGAATCATGTTCACAAAAGCTTGATTCCGGGAAAACCTATGAGATTGAATCCCATGGTGAACATCCGGGCGGCAGCCTGAGAATAAGAACGAAAGCCGATGGTTTGCATGTCGGAATCAATGTACGCTTCTGGACACTTGCAGCAACCGTGTCCGATGCCCGTGCCGAAGAAATGTTTCGAGGTTATCAATCCTGTGTACCGCAAATTCAGGAAGTCTGGAACCGTTACGGAATCAAGTTTGATCTTAATCTTGATTTACAGCAAAAACCCTCAAACCTCATACCTGATGTCTGGATTCAAATCATCGATGAGCCAGGACGAGACTTCGTCAATGTATATCGCTACTGGCCGAACCATAACGATCGATGTCTTACCATGATGCATGAACTCGGGCACTTGCTAATGCTTCCAGATGAATATCCCGAAAGCAATTATCCAGATCGTGTAGTTGCAAAAGAATCCAATCCCTGGAGTGTGATGGACGCTTATTATAAGGGCTGGAACCGTGTTGAATTTTTTCCGCGACACATATCGACACTTCTGCATCCCGTTTGTGGAGCGAGTGCAACCGCACAACCGAAAGTACCGGAGCGCATAAAACTGACCGCCGTTACGCCCGTAGAAATGGACGACGGAACCATTTTTCAAAATGGCGTTAAAGCCGATGGGACAGGATGGACCCGTGGTGCCGAGGAATGCATGCTGAAGAGAAAAGGCGTTAGGATGCCGGGAAATCCCACCACTCTTTCTGCCCATTCGAAGATCGAGATGTTTCTTTACCATCCCCGGACATCATCTTTGGTTGTCTATGGAACCGCGAGTTCTGATTTGACGATGATGTGTAAAGTCAATACTACAATTAGTCTTGAGCAGATACGAAGTATTCTGGGTACGAATTATTTTAAAATTGAGACCGTAAAATAATTCCTGTAAAAATGGCTGTTCTGGACAGTTTGTCCGATATTTTGAAAATTCCACTATATTCACAAAAAACGCACACCTTTACCTAGAAGCATCTCTGGACCCTACGCGCAATTGCCACTTACACAAAACAGTCATCAAATAAGGCGGACAATACGCTTGAATGGCAAGCGCATGTTCCGCCGGTTTCGCACCCGAAGGGATGCGGATCTTTGGTATTCCCACATGATCGAACGAGCGGGGTAATGAATGGTGCCAAAATCAGAAAGCCACGAAGGCAAAGAAGTCAAAAGCAGTTCAAGAAAATCTTCCATCCATCTGAAATCTTGAAATATCTGGTGCCGGGAATGAGAATCGAACTCATACGGGGATTTAACTCCCCCCAGGATTTTAAGTCCTGTGCGTCTACCAATTTCGCCACCCCGGCATGCTCACGATTCCTCACGCACATCCGCAAGTGAATATTTATCCTTTTTTCTGCCCCATGCAAGCTCGCTTAACACATATTCGGATCCGGACACGTCACCGATCACAAAAAGATGGATGCCGGGAGCGCCATATCCGCGGAGCTTTTCGACCAGCTTCAAAAATGCCTCCGCTCCGCGGCTGACGGCACCCGACACATCACTGTCATCATCCGGAAGCATCGCGCGCAGCCAATGCGGCACGCCGACCTTGAAGCGCGCAAGCATTCTTTCCATGTGGATTTTTGAACGAAGAAGCCGCGTTCCGGGCAGCACCGGAATGCGAATGCCCGCTGCTGCGCAAGCATCCATGAAACGCGCATACGCTTCGGGATCAAAAAGCATGTCGGTCATGCCGAAATGCGCGCCGGCATCAACTTTCATCTTGAAAAACCTGACCCGGTCGTCCGCATCCGGATACTCCGGATAAGCGGCAGCACCGATGCAGAAATCCGTGGCATCCCGCCTGACGGGCGCATCGGCGGCGGGCGCATTCGGACGCACCAGATAAACCCCCTTGTTCATGTTGGCAATCTGCGTGATCAGCTGGTGGGCAAAATCCAGCCCGCCTTCGCGCGCACACCAGCCGCCCTGCCCCTCGGGCGGATCCCCGCGCAGGGCGAGTATGTTGCGAATACCAAAGTAATGATGATCTACAAGCTGGTTTTCGATCTCAACCGCAAGCAGATCGCGACACGTGAAATGCGCTACAGCCGTCTTCCCGAATTTTTCCTTGACGGCCTGCGCTATCGGCAAACTCCCTCCACGCAAACTCCCGCCGGCGCCCTTGGTAACCGACAAAAACTCCGCGCCCCCCCTCACCAGCGCGCCGATATCACCAAGTATTTTTACATATTCAGCCCCGTTCCGGGGCGGAATGATCTCGGCAGAGAGCGCAAAGCGGCCTTCCGTGAGGATATCCACAAGATTGACATCAGCTTTGAAAACCATATCTTTTGCTTCTACCGTCATGCGCATGTCTCCAACCTGCTATTATCCAAGTTAAACTCATTAATTCCAAAAATGCGACCGTCATGATATGACTCGCCAAGTCATGGGATGGTCAGCCAAAAATATAATACTTTTTATTTTTTCATTAGTCAGCATCCCTTTGTTTTTGGTTCAAGCCGACGACAAATCCGGTGACGGAATGATCGAAGTATTGCAGATCGACCCGTCAGACAATTCCCCCTTCGTCGAGATTGACCCCCTTGACGTTTCCGTTGATGCCCCCGCCGCCGCCGCCCGCAAATGGATGCACACAAGCGGTGGACGGATACGCACCGTCAAACCCGGAAAAAAACAGACCCCGGCACTGCCGTCAAATTCCGAACTTGAGATGGAACTGGTAAAAAGCGTGGCCGAATTTTTCAACGGCTTCAAGGGCGGCAATGACGATTATTTCAAAGACCAGTTTCATGCCCGCTATATCCAGCAAATCAAAAAAAAATGGCCTGGCTTTGCTTGGGTCGGCGAAGCATATCTGAAACGCCTGCGCAATGAGGGTGCGGATATTTTCCGTGAAAGTCTTTCCATCGGCGTGCAGATCCCGCTTGTGGGGGGAGGGACATTCAATCCGCCGGATGACGACTGGCATCTGCTCCTTAGAATGATGCCGGTGTCGGGAACATTCGAGAGGTTCAGGGTAGTCAACGTCAATGGCCAGATCCGCAGGCTGCCCGGCATCGCCAAAGTCCACTACAGGCCCGCCGTGGAACTTGACGGCTCATATAAAAAATCGCTTAACGGACATGCAATCGTGCCGGGACTGAGATTCTTCATCCAGACACGCGCGGACCGGTTCAGCGAATACAGGATGATAGCCGAGGCATATGTCAAATTTGACGTCAATATGAGGCGCCTGGGACAGGACGAATTGATAAATGATCCGGTCATCTCCAGCATACGGATAATCCCGCGATGCATCCTTGATTTGAGCGAATTCACCGTTCCCGCGCTCAACCCCGAAAAATTCAACCGGCGCCATGTCGAAGACATCATGCACATGAGCAGCCGCAACATAACCTGCTCGATCAATGCGGGCTTCGTTTTCAGGAATTGATCCCCGAAAAGTTATCTGGTGACACGGCCACGGCGGCGGTTTAGACTTTTTACGATGGCAGACGAACCAAAACCCATCAGAATCCAAAAAAAAACGCTTGAAAAGCAGCTTGCGCTTGAAGCGATCTGCTCCGGCCGGCTGAGCCGGCACGGGATATATCTTCGCGTTCCGGCGGCAATACTTGTGGAAGCCCCCGAAGGCTATACGCTTCCGCTCGTCAAGCTCTATTCGTTTGAAAACAGCAAGATCGAACCCATTACAGCGCCGCCCGAGAGCGGCATATACAAACCGGAGACGCTTGCGCGATTTGAAAGCATCTGGATGCGCGAGGACGATCTCGGAATCCTCATGTCCTTTGCAAGCGAGATGCTGCTCGCCGCGAAAGGCCCGATCAAGGAGCTGCCGCAGGAAAAACGCGTCGAGAGCCTGCGCCGCTCGGCGGTAATGGTGGTGGAGGATCTGTTTGTAAACCCTTCACCCGAAAACATCACGAAAAGCACCCGCGTGGTCGGGTCTTTTGTAAGCATGATCATGAACGATCCGGGCGCCTTCCTGGTGCTGGCCCGGCTTTCGAGCCACGACCCCTATACGCTCCAGCATTCGGTGGGCACCGCCGTCAACAGCATCATTGTAGGGAAAAAAGCGGGCATCTCCTCGGAGGATGAACTGGAAGAACTCGGACTCGCCGGCCTGCTGCATGACATCGGCAAAACGAAAGTACGCATTGCGATCATCAACAAGGAAGGACCGCTTGACGAATCCGAATGGAGGGAGATGCGCCAGCACCCGAAAGCCGGCTACGATATCGTAAAAAACAATCCACAGATCAGCTTCCGGGCCAAGCGCGCGATTCTGGAACATCATGAGGACAAGAACGGCGGCGGCTATCCCAACGGCCTCAAGGAACATGAAACCGACCTGTTTTCGAAAATCATCTGCATCTGCGACATCTTCAACGCGCTTACGACCAACCGCAGTTATGCAAAAGCGCGTTCGATCTTTGATGCCCTTGAACTGATGAAAAACAAGATGCAGCACAAGATAAACAGCAATCTGTTTGAAATGCTTGTTCTGGCCTACGGCGGAAGGCTCTAGCCTTACAGTTCCGATTCGCGTATCTCGCGTTCGGTCTTTTCCTCTTCAATCCGTACGATCGTGGTTTTGATCTGGATGATCCTCCCGATGCGGTACAGGAGGGTGTTCTCATCCACCGAATCGCTTTCAATGTGCCGCCACCCCTCAAGCACGTCGCGCTCGACGAGCTGCTCCTTCTGAACACCGATCTTCACCGCCTCCTTGCCATTGTAAAAACCCTTGGCAAGCGAGATTTTCAGGCGGTACTGCGCCTTGAGATACGCATTGGCGCTGCCGAACGAGTCGGCAAGATTTTTTTCGGACGTGTTTTCGAGCCAGCGGGTCTGTAAAAAGCCGCCCTCCCTGTTGGATACATCCAGCCGGGCCGATTTGAGCGATTCAAGCACGGCCTGCCAGGCAACATCAAACTCGGTCATGAAGGTCTTGCTGACCACAATGGAGGTATCACCGCCGACACTCTGCTTGTACGCACTCATACAGGAAGCCAGCTGGAAGGAGGCCGCGACGACAACCGATGCGATAAAAACACCGGTTTTTTTATTCATCACGATCTCCGCCGCTTCTCTTCGGTTTGACCCAAGCCATTGCCCGCGAAAAACGCGTCAACCCACGCATGACCCTCGAAGCATCAACCGTGGTTTCGTCAAAACCCGCACCCAGTTCCAGCGCGCTCACCGAAAAACGCCTCACCTTCATGTCCGCCGGAAGCCTGGCCAGCGGCACGGATACCTTTCCGGCCGAAGGGAGTGCATAGGCGTTCCAAACCGGAATGACGGCGTCGTCCGGCGCATCAATCTCAATAATCACGACCGCAACACCGCTTCCGGGTGCGCGCATGTCAAGCGATGCGGGAGGCTTCGTGACATCCGCGAGCGCCTGGAGTTCGAGGAATTTCCCGGGCTCGACCGTCTTGCCGGCCCCGCGCACGCGGATGCCGCTCACAAGACGCCCGTTCTTGCCGAGCGCGGCCGCCACAACATCCGTCACCGCCCCGGCTGGAAGCCGGACCGGCGCCGCAAGCGTGACCGTTTTGATCTGTGAAGGATTATCCGCGGTCGCCGCCGTCTTTACGTCAGTCGGCAACATATATTCCGCAGAACCATCCGGATCCATAACTGCGGCAACAATGATGTCCGCCGCAAAAGGAGGAAGGGCCGGCGTCACCCTGTGTACGCCCTGGAGTTCGATATCCGAATCAATTTCACGCTTGAAATCGTCTTCCGGAACCATGAACCCGGAAAGAGCGGCCTTGCGGCACTTGAGCTTGTTCAAAATACCGGCCGAAAGCTGGCCGCCGCCGCTCGTGAGTTCCTTTGCCGCGATCTCACCCTGCAACATCGCCAGCCGGAGCCGGCGCCCCGCCTGCACCGGCAGACGGTACGATGGTTTATCCAGCGAAATCGTGACCGGAAAAACAACAACCTCCTGCTCCGGCAACACGAGATTTGACGGCACTTCGCGCTCTCCGAAAACATCAATCTTGTCTTTAAGTGGCGAAATCAGGGATTCGACACGGAAGGAAAGGAGGTCCATCGCGCCAAGGCTCTTGAACACCAGCCCCGCTCGCACCATTTTATTTGACGTAGCATCCGCCCAGCCCCCCGAAACCCCGGTGCCAAGGACAAGCCTTTCCTCGGCAGCAAGCTTGCGCAGGAATATGGTGATGGAACTGCCGCGCACACCGCTCACCGAAACACGCTCATAGCCTTTTTTTGCCGCCAGTGCGACATAGATCCGGCCTCTTCCCCACCCGCGTGCGACAAATCTTCCTGCCGCATCAGCACGGCCCGTGACCGCCGTGGCATCGGACGGATCAAGACTGGTACCGACAAGCACATCGGCACCCGCAAGCGGCACACCGCCAAGCTCATCAAACACCACGACCTCAACACTGTCACCGGCCGCAGGATCATTTGCCACGCTGAACGCGAAATTGCCGGCCCGTGCCGGCAGCGCCGTCAATACGATTACACCAAGAAGACCGATCATCCTTTTCATCATGCCCCCAATCCCATGTCTAAAAGATAAATTACGCCGCCCCCGCTGTCGACACCTTTCGGGTTTTATGATTTACTTCACGTGTCATGTCACAGAAGAAATCCGGCCATCTGAACATACCATCCGAGATCTCGCGTGTGCTTTCGGTCGAAAGCAGGGCCCTTGACGCATGTGCCAGAAAACTTTCCGCCGGCCCCGCATCCGTGCAGGCCGAAAAAGCGGTCAAACTTCTCCGTAGCACCATTAAAAGCGGCGGGAAGATAATAACCACCGGCATCGGCAAAAGCGGCAAGGTTGCCGTCAAGATCGCCGCCACGCTTTCAAGCACCGGGAGCCTCGCCATATATCTCCACCCCGCAGAGGGCCTGCACGGCGACATCGGCATGGTAAGTCGCGGCGATGCCGTACTGGCCGTCAGTCATGGCGGCAATTCGGAGGAAATCACACGCCTGCTTCCGCTTTTAAAAAAACTTGATGTGCCGGTGATAGCCATCTGCGGAAACCCCAAATCCGTTCTTGTCGAAAAATCCGACGCCTGGCTCGACGCTTCGATCGAGCAGGAGGCCTGCCCGCACAATCTTACACCGACTGCCAGCACCACGCTTTCGCTGGCGATCGGCGATGCCATTGCCATCACCCTGATGCAGCTTGAGGGTTTTGACGCCGATTCCTTTGCGGTCAACCATCCGGGCGGCGCGCTGGGCCGGAGGCTCAATTTACGCGTTTCGGACATCATGCACGGGGCGGACCGCATCGCAACAGTTTCCGCCGGAGCTTCAATGGACGAGGTCGTCGTGCTTTCCACTGAAAAGAAGCTCGGCGCGGTCGTTGTTGCGGACGGCACAAAAATGCTGGGCATCATCACCGACGGGGACATCCGCCGCGCGCTCCAGCACAAGGAAAAATTTTTCAAGCTTCGGGCCTCGGACGTGATGACAAAAAAACCCGTATCGGCGCGGCCTGAAATGATGGCGCGTGAGGCTCTTGAACTCATGGAAAACCGCCCGAGCCAGATAGGTGTCCTGCCGGTCACCGACGAACGCGGCAACTGTCTGGGGCTTTTGAGGCTGCATGACCTCGCAAAACTCATCTGAAGCAACCGGCACCTGTCCCGACTGCGGCGCTCCTTTTGTAGAGCGCCCGCTTTACCGCTATCCGGTCGCGGTCAATCTGCTGTTCGGCGCGAGCTTCATTGCATTCATCCTGCTCTTTGACCGCGTGAGATCAAACGCGGTTTTTCTGTGGTCCTGGTGCGCCCTCCAGATTGCGCTCGGTGCCGCACTGGTTCATCTGCGCATGCGCGCCAAAAAACGAGTTTTCCGTTGCGTGCGCTGCACTCCTCGCTTACGATAAATCAACTAACCTAAAGAAGGGGGATCCCGTTGTGAGCAATCTTAATTCAAAAAGAAAATATATTTCATTCGGTCTGGTCACGGTTTTCATGGCTGCCATGGCATTCGCCGTCGTTGCCGCCTGTACCAACTCGACCGCCAGGGCCAAACCGTCCTTTGTCGTGAAGGATCCGCCCAAACCCGGAGTTGTCGCAAAAATCGGCAATGAAGATATCACGGAAGACATGCTCATCGGTGAAGACAAGCTTGACTTCTTCGACCTTAAAAAACGCGAATACGAACTGCGCATGGACCGCATGCACAAGCTTCTTGAAGAAAAACTAATTGGCGCCGAAGCAAAAAAAGCCGGCATCAGCGTGGACGATTACATAAGCAAAAAGGTCGTAAAGGGCGGCCTGAAGATCTCGGATTCCGAATACAAAAAATTCGTGAAGGACAAGCACATCCCGGAAAGCCAGATCAATCCGCAGATCAAGGAGCGCATTTTTTCATATCTGCAGATGCAGAAACGCCAGGACGCCGTGCAGGCCTATGTGGCAAAACTCTCGAAGTCCATCGCTGTCGAGGTTTATTTCCGCAAGCCGCGCATGCAGGTCAACGTGGAAATCGGCCAGGCTCCGACCACCGGCAACGCCAAGGCGCCTGTGACCATAGTTGAATTCAGTGACTTCCAGTGTCCGTTCTGCTCGCGCGGCGCGGATACCGTTAATGAAGTGAAAAAAAGATACGGCAGCAAGATCAATATCGCGTTCAGGCATTTTCCGCTGCCGATGCATAAAGAGGCGCGCGGAGCATCAGAGGCGTCAATGTGCGTGAACGAACAGGGTTCGGCCAAATTCTGGAAATACCACGACAAGCTGTTCAAGAACCCGGACAAACTTGATATGGCAAGCCTCGAGCGTTACGCCAAGGACACCGGCGCAGACCTGAAAAAATACAAGGAATGCATGGATGCCAAGAAGTATAAGGATCATGTCCAGAAGGATCTTGAGTACGGCGAGAAGATCGGCGTCAAGTCAACGCCGACGTTCTTCATCAACGGCCAGATCCTCAGCGGCGCGCTCCCGATCGACGCTTTTGCGGAGCTGATCGACGACGAACTCAAGACCAGGTAAGCAGCAGCATTACTGTTTGGCGGCGCTGGAAGCATCCGGCAGGAGCAGGTGCATCTGTCTGTCGTGCGGCGGCCAGATTGACCTGTAGGAAAAAGTCTTGACCGTCTTCATTCCCGGCAGGCCGGAAAACGCCACTACCGCCTTGAAATGCTTGAGCGGAACCAGCGAAACATTGTCGGGCCAGTCGTTATGAAGCGGCCACCATTCAAATCCCGCCCGGAGGAATCTCGGATCAATCCCTGAAGCCGTGGCATCCGCCGAGGCCGTCTCCCGTGCCTCGCTCCAGCGCAAATAGTCATATTCAAGAGTCCACGAAAAAAGCAGCAAAGCAAATGCGGATGCGATTGACAACGCCGGCCCCAAACGCGGTGACTTCAAAGCCCGCTGCTCCCGCACTGTCTGCGCCATGACAATGTAAAGTGCCGGAAGGACACAAATAAGATACCTGTCAAATACGGCTCCTCGCAGCAGAAGTGACACAAGACATCCGGAGCAAACAATCATGGCGAAAAAACCATGCGGCACAGTGGCGCCTGCGGCATACTGTTTTTTCCATCGCGCGAGCGTGGCGGCCACTGAATACATGACGCCGCATGCACCATACCAGGACGCAAGCGTCAGCCCCCAGTCCGCAAAACGGCCGTATATCCTGGGCCGCCCGCCAAGCAGCACTTCATCAAAATTAAATAGCCCGTATTTGGACCATATGTTGGACCAGTAAGGCATCCGGTTGCCGGCAAACCCCTGCCAGAGGACCCAGACAAGAAGCACAAGTGCCGCGCCGACAACAAACCTGCCCGAACGCCGGACGGACGGACGGATAAGCAGTGCCAGCGGAAAACACGCCAGACCAAGATACATCAGGGCTCTGACCGAATTCACTGCCAAATCGGCAAGAAGCATCGGGTGCATGAAAACATGCGCTTTCGTGTGATGCACGGCAACCGCGTCCCACCAGGCTTTAACGGCGAAATACGAAACAAGCACCAGCAAGCCGCTGGCGGCCAGCACGGCAAAATTTTTCCATTCTGCGCGGCGGGGCCGGAAGAAGAAACCCACAAGAGGAAGAACAAGCACGGCAAACGCCAGATTGAGGCCGTTTTGCCTCTGCAAAACCGCCAAAACGGCAAACAGAAAACCCGCAGCAGCATGCATCGTCCTTCCAGACGCAAGATAGCGCTCCCAGAACAATATGGCGCCAAGCCAGAAAAACATGAACGGCAGGTCGGTCATAAAGGTCGGAATAATGAAATAAAGCGGCGGATAAGCGGCAAACGCAACAAGCGCCGCGAGCAGTCCTGCACGCGAGACGCCCGCATCTGCAAGAAGAAAAAAGAGCAGCACCATGCATCCTGCGAACGAGACGATTCCGATGACCTTCATTGCCGCAAACGAAAAACCCGCAATTTTTGAAACGGCCACGCCGACGGCGATCTGTGGCAGATGCCAGACAATTTCAAAACCGGTCAGTGAGAATCTTCCGTTTTTGAGGGTAAGAAGCACATTTTTTGAATGTATGGCATCATCGGTGAACGCAAAACCGCCGAAGGGACTCAACAAAAAAACAGAGGCAAGAACAACCAGCAGCGCAATCGCAAGAACCGCGTATCCGCCGACCGTGGAATCAGGTTTCATTGTTGCGGGCTTGCCCGTCCGGTTTGGCCGGGCCGCGCCAGCGCCTGCGGCCTCTTGGACGCCGGTCCTGTTCTCCGCCCTGAGGACGTCCAAGTTCACCGGCAACGCGGGCGCCGCCAGTCAATACCGTGCCATCTGCCTTCACCACTGTAACATTGCCTTGAAGTACGTCCGGCTTGCGCGGTCTTGACTGCCAGGGCGGCTTGCCGTCTCCTCTGGGCCGGTCGTTGTTTCTGTTCTGGTCACCCCCGGGCGGTTTCGAGCCGCCACCACGACGGTCGTCGCGACCACCACGTCCGCGGCGCCCGCCACTATCCCTGCCAAAACGCCCCGGGCGCCTTTCGGGCTTTGCCGCAGCCGGAAAATATTCGAACAGATATGTATACTCTCCGCGTTTTTCGGAGTTTTGGGGCAATTTCTCGCCTTCTTCAAATTTTATAACAACAACCCGTTTCAGGCCTGCCGGGCGTCCTTTTATTATATCAATGGCATTCAACAGATGTTGAAGCTTCTCGCCATCGGCCTTGAAAGCCGCCCCCATTTCGGCCTGAACCTCTTCCGGCGTCTTACCGGATCTGGACAGCTCCTGGTGTTTCCGGATGGCGATAATCAGATTTGCCCCAAAAAATTCGGTTATTGTTTTCATACCAGTAGACCTCGGCATTGCCTTTATCATAACTTTGGTTTGACACGCCATATACTATTAGTGTTAATTAAGGCATAACCTTGATAAGGGGCATATATGACAGAACATGAAATGAAGGCAGAACTTGACAGGCTTCGCGCTGAAAACGAAGCACTGAAAAAAACGAGTTCAAAAGGACTCACGCTGAAAGTCAGTGAAAAAGGCGGACTTTCGGTATACGGACTCGGACGTTTTCCGGTCACTCTTTATAAGGAGCAATGGAACCGCCTGCTCGAGATGACCGACCAGATCCGCAGCTTTATGAAGGCCAATGAAGCAGGCCTTCGCACCAAGGACCAGCGCTGAACGCTTTTGGTGCTGCAGGAATTATAGAAAACCAACCCGTCGCGCAATATCTTGCGGGAGGGAGTTTTCGTAATTTCACCTATCTCATTCTTGACTGGAAGGAGCGATCCGCCGCCATGGTGGATGCTCCTTCCGGTATTTCAGGCATTCTTGGCGACCTTTCAAAATACTCCTTCAGACTCGACCGCATAATCCTCACACATGGGCATTTTGACCACGTACTCGGCATTGCGGAGGCGCTCAAGGTTTTTCCCGCGGCCGAGCTGATGATACATCCGGGCGACCTTGAAGAGCTGGGCGATAAACTCATTTCAAAAGCCAAGCAGTTATCCGATGGAATGAAATTCAAGGCCGCCGGGTCCATCGAGTTGTCCGTCATCCATACGCCCGGGCACACTCCGGGCTGCTGTTGTTTTCTGATGAATACCGGTAGCGGTGGTTTTCTTTTTACCGGCGACACCGTTTTCCACGGCACCTGCGGCCGCACTGATCTTGACGGCGGCAGCAACACCGCGATGTTCGCGTCGCTTCAAAAAATCAAACAACTCCCGCCAGAGACTGTTTTGCTCACCGGCCACCAGTACTCGCGCAAATTTTCTGGTACTCTGGCCGAGGAAATTGCCTCAAACGACGCCATGAAAGCCTCAAGTCTGGACAGCCTCGAACAATTGCCATAGCGCCGCTGAGCCAAAATATTGACGGTACGAACCCCTTTTTTTGTTCCGCAATCCTCCGATAGATAAATGTGAAACCAAAGTCATGGTATGCCTTAATTTGCCTTGCCATGGTTCTAACCGCTGTTATTGGATTGCCCCTGACGGCGCAAGCATTGACGCCCGAGAAGCCTGCAGTTCCGGTTGCGGAAAAAATCTCCACCACCACAAAGGACGGCGCAGTGCTTGAAGGCGTGTGGCTCAAGCAGCCGGGCAACCCGGCGGCGCCCGTGGCGGTCGTAAACCACGGCGTGCTCGAAAACACGCGCATGATGGACCCCTACATGCGGGAACTTCATAGAAAAGGCTATCAGGTGATGGCCTTCAATTTCCGCGGTCATGGCGACGGCAGCGCCACCAGCGGACGGCAGCACCGGTTCAGCAAGCCGCCAAAGAATCATCCGGTGACTTTTGACCGTATCGCCGCATACGACATAGATGCGATTGTCGACAAGGCCATCGAAGTCACGGGGCAGAAAAACGTGGCCATGCACGGCCACTCGATGGGCGGCATGTCCGCCAGTGCATATCTTGAAGGAGTTACATATAAAAACGGCAAGCTCATTCTCGATGACACGCTTTCAGGCGTCCGCCAGCTCAAGGTCCGGAGCCTGGTCATGCTGGGATCGCCTCCACACATAGACGACCTCAAGGGCATCATTCTCAAACTTCTCACTCTCGACAAGCACACCCAGAGCATTGCCAGGAGCATCGACCTTTTCAATCTTCCCAAACGGCTTAACGAAGTACTCGACTATCTCGAAAGCAAGGGCTCCATGCACAAGGCCCTTGCAAAAAAAATCGAGGCAATGCTCGGCAAGCTGGCCTCCGTGGACAATCCGGTGTCCGGCATCCTGTTTCATCCGGAAAATTTCAAAAACCATCCCGACGACTTCATTAGGATGCTCCGGCACGGAATCTCGCCGGCATCGAACGAGCTGATGTTGAAGAATTTCGGCGAATGGGCAAAGGCCGGCACCGGATCGCTCAAAAGCGCCACCGGCGAAATCGACTTTGCCGCCCACTACGGCCGCATCAAGATACCGGTCACCTTCATCGCCGGCGAGCACGATGTGCTGGCTCCCGCCGAGAAGATCTACCGGGATTTTTATCTGAAAATCGGCTCAAGAAATAAAAGATTCATCGTAGTCAAAGCCGGACACCTGGATCTGGTGCGCGCCGCCGGACTGCAGGGGATGAAAAACGTGATGCACATTCTTGATGATCCGGAAGCACTCAGATTTCACTTTGAAAAGGACCGCGGGGATCTCTGCCACATCGAAACACTGCACATTTTTTCAAATAACGGTATAGTGCGGATATTGAGATGGGAATAACGACATCCATGATGAAAAACATCCTTGCCCCGCTGAGAACAGCCCCGCGTCTCATGTGGCTTGACATTGCACTCACCATCATACCCGCCCTTGCCTGGTATGCAGGAGTGCTTGGCCGCGAAACCATCATCACTCCGCGCTGCGCGACAGACGTCGCGCTCTGCGCGCGCGAAACCGTACATGGCATCGACAGGCGCGTGATAGGCATGAACAGCGGACGGGCCGACGGACTTTCTTTTGTAACGCAGAACTGGTCCGGATATCTCGCGCTCACAGCGCCAGGCATCTGGGTCGGCGCGCTTGCCATCGCCGGCAAACTCACCCCCATGGGGGCGCTTGCCGCAGTCGGCACCGATCTGGTGATCATGGCGCAGACAGTGTCATGGAACGGAGCCCTGAATGAAGGCGCGCGGCTCATCGTACAGCGCCCGCGGCCTTTCGTTTATGCAAACCCATCCGCGCTTGGAGCCAATCCTCACAACTACACTTCATTTTATTCGGGCCACACGAGTTTCACCGCGGCAGCAACCGTTTCCCTGCTGCTCACACTTGCAGGAAGAGCCGCACCTGGCATAATTTTGTGGCTTGCAGGAATCCTTGCCGCGGCGATGATTCCGCTTACCGGACTTTTCAGGGTGCTTTCAGGAAGGCATTTCATCTCCGACGTGTGCATCGCGGCCACGGCCGGCACGCTGATCGCGCTGGTGATCGCGCTATTGCACAAACGTAGAAACCGCAACAGCGTCTGACACTCCGCGCATCAGAATATTATTCCACATGCACTGCGCCGCGCATGGCGTTTCCGTGTAATTTCAGATGGTTGTCTTTTTTAGTGAAATATTTTTTTTCCCCCAGTTGCCCGCCCCGAATAAAATGCTAATTTCAACACGGTTGTAGTTGCTGTATTAAAGGTGTTCCGGGGGTGGAAGTTGCAGAACAAGTCCTTGATGTTGTGTGTTGTCGCGCTACTGTTGCCTGTTCAAACTGCGCTGGCGTTTCCCGCAAAATTCGGCCTTTCGCCCGACAACAGCAGGGAGCTTCTTCTTTCAACGCTCTCTAGCGCAAAAAAAACACTCACAATCAACATGTACGATTTTGACAGCGAAGACATCGTAAATGTTCTCGCAAGTGGAATGAAGGCCGGAGTAACGGTCAAAATCCTTTTTGAATGCTCACCCGCGTTCGGCATGTCTGACGGGTATCGCAATACCGTAAACCGCCTCCGCGCTATGATGACCGCATCG
>MEQJ01000010.1:41748-41914 GCA_001770165.1 Bdellovibrionales bacterium RIFOXYD1_FULL_53_11
CAAAAAGCCGGAGCAGCGAAGCAAGCGCCGCTTCCGCTGGAATCACGCAAAATACACCATTATTGACGGCAAGGCGGCATACGTCAGCTCCGAAAATTTCAAGCGGCGCTTTTTCCGGTTCTTCTTCGGTTGCGTTTTTATAAACATCGGCGATCAGTTTATCCAG
>MEQJ01000010.1:42091-42250 GCA_001770165.1 Bdellovibrionales bacterium RIFOXYD1_FULL_53_11
GCCGTATTTCATCGCTTCTTCAAGAGCCGATGCCAAAACATTGCGGAAGGAAATAACGCTTGGCAGAGACAAATTTTCAGCCCGAGGCTGATCCGCCTTTGGCGGAAAATCATCAATACTTAAGCCATGGTTTTTTAAGATATTGTAAGCCAAGCTGCC
>MEQJ01000010.1:42355-43460 GCA_001770165.1 Bdellovibrionales bacterium RIFOXYD1_FULL_53_11
CAAACGATTTTCAAGAGATGGGGATAACTTCATATTTATAACGATTATTTATATGATATAATAAGATTAATTATATTATTTGTAAAGCTAACAGCTAAATTATGGCATTGCCTTTTAACATATTCAGCCTCGGAAAAGAGTCCAAAAGCTATTTAGGCGTTGATATCGGCACCTTATCAATAAAAGTAGTGGAGCTTTCAAATGAAAACGGCCGGCCAAAACTCCAGAATTACGCTATTTTGTCGAACTATAATCTGATTGAAAATCAAACCCCAAAAGTATTCGGTGGAGAAGCGTCGCTGATGTTGAGAAAAATGTTAAAAGAATCGGGCATGGTCGCGAAAGAAATTAATATGTCGGCGCCGATTTTTTCCAGTTTTCTTACCATTATGGAGTTGCCGCCAATGTCAGAATCGGAAGTAGCGAGCGCTATTCAGTTTGAGGCAAAAAAATATATTCCGGTTCCTCTTGACAGCGTTTTGGTTGATTGGTCTTTAATAGGAACCGTCCCCAATGGCCCGCCTGCAGAACGGGCAGGCAAGATTTTGATTCTTCTAATCGCCATACCCAAGGATTTGGTAAATGAGTACCAATTTATCGCCAGAGAATCCGATTTAAAACTTATTAATTTGGAACTGGAAACTACGTCGGCGGCCCGCGCTCTCATAGGCAATGATCCGGTTCCGGCAGTGTTAATGGATATGGGTTCTCGGGATACCACAATCAGCGTGGTTGACGGCGGATATTTGCGGATTAGCCATTCAATTGAGACCTCCGGCGAGGATTTGACCCGGGCATTGGCAAATAGTTTAAACATCAGTTGGCGCCGAGCCGAAGAATTAAAAAAGGAACAAGGCCTTAAAGTTATGGACAATAACAATCAGATTAACGATGTTCTGGCTCCGCTTTTAGGCGCAATTATTAATGCCGCAAAAAATATTATCGATCTTTATTTTTCTAAAACCAATAAAAAAGTTGAAAAACTGATTATTTACGGCGGGGCGGCCAAAATGCCCGGATTTTCGCAGTATCTTAGCAAGGGCCTCGGCATTGACGCTCTTATTGGGAATCCCTTTAGTAAAATCGTTTACGACGAAAAATTAAA
>MEQJ01000010.1:43473-43602 GCA_001770165.1 Bdellovibrionales bacterium RIFOXYD1_FULL_53_11
GAAATCGGCCATGAGTTTACAATAGCGGCCGGACTCGCCTTAAAAGCAATACAATAAAAAATAAAAATATAGCGCGATGTTTAATTAAATTATAGACATGGAATGGTTAAAAAGTAATCTCAGCGGTTA
>MEQJ01000011.1:0-3433 GCA_001770165.1 Bdellovibrionales bacterium RIFOXYD1_FULL_53_11
AACTCCAAGCGAGAGCCCTTTTCAAGAACAAAGTGAAACATCTATTGAAAAAAAAGAGGAAAAGGAAGAAGAGAAAAGCGAAACACCTGCGCCACAAGCAAGTGAGCAATCGGCTGTTACAGAACCTCAACAAGAGGGCTCTATAACTGGAAGTATTGTTTCTGAAAATGAGCAAATTGTTGCAGGGAAAGCAAGCAAAGGAAATGATTTTGAGTATAATTTTGGAGAAGGGGAGAGAGCAGAGATTATTTCCGGAAGCGTGAAAGTCAAAGATAATGCAATTGGGGATGGGAATATTAAATTAAAAGTTAATAAGGAGAAGGCAGAGGTTTCAACAGAGTATTCTATTGTGGAGAAAGGTTTTGGAGAAGAGTATTTGGGGAAGAAGGGATTGAGCTTGGAAATTGATTTGAGCAAGTTTGAGATAAATATAACTGAAAGCGGGAGATTGGATGTAGAGCTGGCTTATGGAGAAGTTGTTTTAGTGAAGGCGGAAGAAGAAATAGATTTAGAAGGAAGAAGCAATGAGGTTGAGATTAATGAAAGCGAGGCAATTATTAATGAGACAGAAATTAATATTACTGAAATGAATGTTACAGAAATAAACATAACTGAAATAAATATCACAGAAGTTAATGTTACTGGATTAAATGTCAGTGCGAGCAATTTGAGTTTTGTTAAAGATATAGAAAATATAAGAATACAGAAAGGACAGAACATAACAATTGATTTATCGGAGCATTTTGTTAATGCCGAAAAATATGAATCTAACATTTCAAATATAACTATCTTATTTGAAGGTGAGATAATGATATTAATGCCCGATGAAGAATTTATTGGAGTGCAAAAAGGAATGGTTATTGCTTTTGCGAGAGGGTACTCTCGCCAACCTTTCAACTCTGAAGAGATTGAAAGTTACATTGAAAATGAAAGTATTGAAAGCAATGAATTCAGCATTTTAGTTTCATCAGGAAATGTAAGAATTGATACTGCGAGAGAAAAAATTGTTGTTGGGCAGAAAGTTAAATGGACGAGGAATGTTTCTTTAGAAACAGCTGAAAATGTTACAATTGAGCTGGAAAAAGGAGCAGAGAATGTAAGCGTTACGAAGATTGAAAATGGTGTTGAGAGCGAGGCAATCGCAACAATTTCAGGAAATGTAATTGCAGAAACTGAATTTGGAAAAGAGCCAAAGCTCGCTAAATTTGCAAAAGGATTATTTAAAACATTTACAGGAAGAGCTGTTGATGGAGAGAATATCAGCGAAATAATTAATGTGAGCAGGATAGTTGAAGTAACATTGAATGATTCTGCAACAGAATATAAAATAGAATACTATACAGAAGCACCTCGAGCATTTGAGGAAGAGACAAGTAATGGAAAGAGAGTTATTGTTTCTGCGCCTGATGAATTGAATTATACAGATGTATTGTCTTTTGCAAATATTTCAGAGAGATATAAAGTTGGGGAAGAAAGCAATATAAAGATTTATTGGAGAGAAGGCAAGAGCTATGTTGCGTTTGATGCTTATGACATGAATGGGAATGGAGCCTTGGATTATGTTGAGTGGATAGTTCCACACTTATCAAATCAAACTTTTGAAATTATTTTAATAACAAAGGCAGAGCATTTGGATTCTAACAGAACATTTGTTGAAGATGTTTATGAGGAAGTTAAATTGAGAGATAATATTTGGAAGGAGATTCCAGAGGGGGATTATTTAAGAGTTACATTTGAGCAGAATTTGACTTCAGAGAAAGATATTACAATTTATGCAAGAAGCAATAATAGCGGAAGTGTATTGGTTTATGAAAAAGATAAAAATGAGCTAATTGCAGATTTTGGCTTGATTAGCGAAGACAAAGAATACAAGATTTATTTGAGCAATTTAATTGGAGAGCAGGACACTTTTGACTTGCTTGTCAAAGGAGGAAGTGCGGAGTTTGATTGGATTGTGGATCCTCTCATAAGTGAATGTGGCGATTTGAGTACTTCAAACACTTTCTTTAACATAACAGCAGATATTTTTGCGGCAGGAACATGCTTCACGATTTATGATGTTGAAAATGTGACTCTTGCAGGGAATAAATACAGGATGACTTACGCAACTGAAGGCACGACATCTACTTCAGGCATTGATATTCAAAATTCTAAAAATATTACTATAAGAGATTTAGTTATTCAGGAAGGGAATAGCAGCGGCAATGGCAAGCAGGGTATTTTCGCGTCCAGTGTTATCGGCCTTCTTATTCAAAATGTTGTTATTCTTAATACTACGAGCAATCTTTCAAGAGGCTTAAACTTAGAATTGACAAACAGGACCAGCGTATTAAATAATAATATCACTTTATTAGGCACAAATGCTACGGGCATTTATTTAGACAGCGTTAAGGATAGTAATTTTACAAATAATACTATAGAAACTAATTCTTATTATGCAATTGACATTGATAATACTTATTATGACAGCAATAACAATACTTTTAGGGGCATTGCTTCCTTAGATGGAGGAATTAAATTTTATATGCTTAATGCCAATTCTTTTGCTGATTTTTACGATTCTATTATAAATGCGAGTGGAAACAGCTACGATGTACTTTTTAATACAAATAGCGGAGGCATACTTAATTTTACCAATGTAACATTGGCAAATAATAATATTAACTTTGCTTCTGGTGCGACTGGAAAATTAAACAGGCATTGGTATTTAAATGTGCAGGCAATGGATTCTACTGGCACTTATAATGTAGGAAATGCCAATGTAACAGGAAGAAATAATAACAGCGTGCTTTTGTTCTCTGAATTGACAGGAAGCAATGGGCTCATTACAAGAAAGAGCGTTTTGACTTATTGGCAGACTTCTTCCAGCAAGAATTATTATAATAATCATACGCTCAATATTACAAGACAATGGTATTCTTCAGCTGAACAGAGCATTAATATAAGCATAAATAATCTTACTATTTTTCATTTAAGCAGCTATTCTGATTTGAAATTATTTGAAGATTGCAATGATATTGCTGATTGGACGATTAGTTCTAATTGGGCTGTTTCGTCTGGGGCGTGCGCAGCGAGCGGCACTAATGGTGTGGAGGTTAATATGACTTCTGCCAGCTTTAATTTAACAGGAAATGCCTCCGCTGTATTGAATTATAGTTATCAAACAGGCTCACCCACTTATTTTAAGATTTACATAGGAAATGGCTCTACATATATACAATTGGCAAATCATGTTTCTGGAACAGGGGATGCGGGCTATTTCTTGGAGAACAATATTACTTTTACAAGCAATATGACAGTGAGAGCATCGTGCAATACTTCTACTGGCTCGTATTATTGCAACTGGGATGAAATTGCAGTTACACCATTGCTTGAGGTGGTTTCGCCCCTTGTTACAATTAATTTTCCTGTGAATGGAACAACTTACGGGCTG
>MEQJ01000011.1:3505-18045 GCA_001770165.1 Bdellovibrionales bacterium RIFOXYD1_FULL_53_11
CCTGCCTTGATTTCCGTCCAGATGCGGTCCCACACGGCCAGTGCTTCACCGATGTCCTGGATCATTTCCATGCGCTTCATGACATCATCAGACGGAAACAAAGCCTTGTTGGCCTGAAGCTCGGGCGGAAGAATCTTGAACACGTTTTTATTCGCGGGAGCAACCAGAACCGACTTCACTGTCGCCAGATTCGACCCGGCATCGAGCATGAAATCAATCAACGCATGGGCTTGCTCGACATTGGCGGCTCCCGCCGGAATCACGAGATTGTCGATCCAGAACGTCGCGCCCTCTTCGGGAATTATATATTCGATCTTCCCGCCCGATGAACGCGAAGCCTGGAGCGCATCACTCATATAGGCGTGCGCCACGGCGGTCTCGCCGGAAGCAAGCGGAGCCATGGGCTCGGAAGTAAACCCCTTGACCTCGGTTCGCACGGCCATCAGAACCCTTTTTGCCTTTTCAAGATCTTCCGGTTTTATGGAATTCTGTCCGAGCCCCAGCGACCTCAGCGCCGCACCGAGGGTTTCCCTTACGTCATCAAGAAGCGTGTACTTGCCCTTGAGCGCGGGATTTCCGAAGACATCCTTCCAGCCGGTCAGCCGTCCCCTGTACAAGGTGCGATTGACCGCAATACCCGTGGTCCCCCAGTCGTACGGAACCGAAAACCTGTTGCCGGGATCATACGGCTTGTCCAGAAGCTTGCCGTCGAGCTGGGAAAAATTTGCAAGCTTGCCGCGATCCAGCCCGCGCAACAGCCCGAGCTTTGACATTGCAAACACCATATAATCGGACGGCACCACAACATCATATCCTGACGCGCCGGCCTGCAGCTTTGCGAGCAACTCCTCATTTGATGAAAAATTCGACACCCGGACGGTGATTCCTGTTTTTTTCTGGAACAGCCCGATTGTTTCCGGGGAGAGGTAATTGGACCAGATTGCGAGATTGACGACCCTGGAAGAAGCACCTTCATTTTTTTTTGTACAGGCCACGATACCGGAAAAAGCAGACAACGCCAGAAAAACAAACCCCAGCCGCAGCTTCCACTTGGTGGTACTCATGCACCCCCGATTACAACGCCTGGAGTTCAAGTAAAAGCGGAATTTTGATCAGCGCCCGACCTGTTTATGAAGAAGATAGAGGTCGCGGTTCTCGGCACGTGTCTGCTTTGTGCCGACAGTGACCATGGTCTTGCCGGCGCCGGCAACTGTCGTATACGGCCCGGCTGCCGGATAAGTGGTCCCATCGATATTGCCCATCGAATCATTTGAATTCACATCATAGAAATACGGTGTGCCAACCGAAGCACGGGCCCGGACGCATGGCCTGCCGACAGCGCTGTTGCAGGATGCGGTGGACATGGTGGCTTCCACCTGTCCGCTGGCCGAAAACGGACCATAAGCCCTCGTCATTTTTGAGACTGGCGGAACCGGCACTTCTGCGTTGTATTGTTTGACGCCACAGGCAAGTGAAGTCACAACAAAAACACCCGAAACAAACAACACCCGTATATACAATCCTGTTGGATGGCCCATACCTAACCATAATTATAAGGTATTATATATAAAATGCACTAAAAAAAATTACTTATATTACAATATGTTATATATAAAATTAACATTTTATTAATTTTTTTTCTTAGTTAACCAATATTTTATACTACAAACTTGCAATGGCCGCCAAATCAAGCGATTGATTTAATTCATGTGCCACCCGTTGCTCATCATAATGATCCCGGCCTTGACTGTGCTGGCCGGCGTCCAGCAATCCAGCACCGGTCCGGCCCCGCATGCGGACGCCGATATCGTCTGGAAGCAGGCAAAGGATTTTTTCAACTCCGGAAAATATTCAGAGGCCGTATTTCCGCTGAAGCGGGTTGTGGAAAGATATCCCGGCTATCCCGGCTTCACGGAATCACATTTCATGCTCGCCCGCAGCCACATGGAGCTGCACGAACCCCAACACGCGCTCAAGCCCGCCAGATACTATGTTTCAGCCCTCGGAAAAAAACCCGCCGGCCTCAGGGCGCGGACACTCCTCGCCGAGATTTTTCTCGATCTCCGCAAATTCAATGAAGCCCGCTTTACGGCAACCGAGATCATGGTTGCCCGCGACAAGGCCGGAAAGCGGCTTGCCCCTGCGGATCTGTACGCGGAATCCCTGCTCTTGAAGGCCCGCGCCGAAATGGGGCTGGGCCGGGACGATAACGCACTGCTCGCAATTGAATCCGCCAAAAAAGAAATTACCGGCCTCACCGGAGACGCCGACACCGTCGCGCGCGCCGACTGGCTTCGCGGCGAAAGTGCCTGGATCGAACTCACGCACAAAACCCGGGAATGCTCGCGCCTGCCAGGCAAAAAAAGAATCGACGAAGGCACCGCACGCGACCGGATCGGCCGCAGGGGCGACTGCCTGCTCGAAGCATCGCTCGTGCTGCGCAGCTCATATGAAACCACCGCCAACAAATTTGCCGATCTCTCGACCAAGACCATGGCTGAGGCCGCAAAATCTTTTCTGCATGCCTGTGAAAACCCGCCGGATCCCGCAGGTTCCCGCACACGGCTGGAAATAAAACGCTACAAGGAAGAGCTTGTGCAGATCCTCAGACAGGATTGCGGCACAAAAATGGACAAGCTGAGGGAATTCCTGACCCAGTGGAAGCAGGGAGCATCCGCGATGACCGCCGGGCGCATAGACACATTTGCAAAAGAAATCGGGAGTACGCAGTCAAAATGACCCGCACTTCCGCGTCCGCCGTTAAACAGGCGCTTGCCAGGGGAATAATCCAGAACAGAGCAAGGCTTCTTGAGTGGCATACCGCCATTTCAAGGGCAACACCGCCTCCTTTTTACTGCTCCATCGACATCAGGGATTCCGGCCACAAGATCGTTCCGGTTGACAGTAATCTGTTTCCCGCGGGCTTCAACAACATCTGTCCGGACGACATGCGCGCG
Organism: Bdellovibrionales bacterium RIFOXYD1_FULL_53_11; assembly: GCA_001770165.1. Lineage (GTDB taxonomy): Bacteria > Bdellovibrionota > UBA1018 > UBA1018 > UBA1018 > XYD1-FULL-53-11. The sequence continues at coordinate 6,463 of MEQJ01000011.1, forward strand.
GCCTCGCGGATAATACAGGCGCAGCTCAAAGCGCTGGCCTTGCGGCTTGGACTGCCCGAAATACGCAAACTGCTCGTCATCCCCGAGTCACACACCTCAAATGCATATTATATCGAAAATCTGCACTATCTTCTCGGCGTGCTGGCCGACATACCGGTCGAAGTCATGACCGGGTGGCTGGGCCCCCCGCCCGAAGGCCCCGCCGGCAGCCCGGTAAAACTTGTTTCCGCCACCGGAAAAATCATCGAGGCCCACGGAATTGAAATCAAGGACGGCCTGCTTTCGGCAAATGGTTTTGTTCCGGACATGATCCTGCTCAACAATGACTTTTCGGGCGGATATCCGCCCGGGCTGGACAACATAAAACAGCCCTTGCTCCCCTCCCACCATCTCGGCTGGCATGCACGCAAGAAAAGCCGCCATTTTGAACACTACAACAAACTGGCGGCCGAATTCGCCGCCATCACCGGCATCGATCCCTGGACAATCATGGTTGATACCGTGCAAGTCGAGCCCGTGGATTTTTCTTCAGGAACCGGCATTGAAACCGCAGCCCTGGCGGTTGATGGAATGCTGGAGCGCATCCGCACGGAATATTCGAAGCGTTCAATCCACCGGGCCCCTTTTGTGTTCATAAAGAACAACCGCGGCACATACGGAATGGGAATAATGGTGGCAAGATCATCCGACGAGCTGAAGCACATGAACCGCCGTACCCGCAACAAAATGAGCACCAGCAAAGGACACTGCCGGATCGACAGCGTGGTGGTCCAGGAGGGGGTGCCGACCGCAACCATCGTGGACCGGCTGGCCGCCGAGCCCGTGATTTATCTTGTGGGGGGATCACTTATCGGCGGATTCCTGCGCACGAACTCAAAGCGCGGGGACGAGGACAATCTCAACTCACAGGGGATGGTATTCAAAAAATTATGCATGTCAGACCTGCAGGACACGGACGATTCGCTGCTGGAACTGGTTTACGGGGCAGTTGCACAGATTTCGGCTCTTGCAACCGGACTGGAGCTGACCCAGCCGCCCCCCACACACCTCAGTGCCGGACAAGCTTGACCACTCTTGAATCAACATCAAACACCATTGCCGTGCAATCCTGCGCAGGCATGTCGTCTTCAGATTTAAAGCCGGATTTTACCAGATAAACAAGCTCGTTAAGGGTGTCGGCCGGTTCAGAATCCTTGAACCGTTCCAGAATTCCGCAAACACTTTCCGTTCCGCCCGCCGCCTCGACAAATCCGTCAGAGACAAGCACCAAACGGTCCGAGGGCTCAAGAGCGATCTCCGCCTCGCCCGCTTCTTGCGGAAACGCGCCCGGCCCCGCAAGCGCCTCCCCCTGCGAGGGAAGCTCGACAAAGCCGCGCCCGGCCCTCCTGTGAAACGCGCAGGAAGAACCGAGATTCAGATAACTAAGCACGTAATCCTTCCGGGACATCACCCCGTAGAAAAGGGAGAGCCTGTCGCGGCTTCCAAGTGCTGCGCCAAGCTCCGCGCGGATCGCGCGCACGGTCGCATAACACGAACGCGTCTCGTCCACCGACAGTTTCATCGCAACCCGCATGAGAACCGAAAGAACGGCGCTTGAAAGCCCATAGCTGGACGAGTCCGAGAGCATCATGGAAAGCCTTGACCCGTCCCTCGACTCGGCAAGATCAAAATAATCACCGCCCGACCTGAGACCGGCGAGATACCTGCAGGCGATATTGAAGCCCTTCACATCGGGAAACTTCACCGGAAGCTTCGACTTCTGCAATCGCTCCGCAAGTCTGAGATCCTCGTGCAAACCTTCAATCAGCTCCGAAAAGGACGCGTTCAGGCGTGAAACCTCCTCCCACATGAGTATCTGCTTGTAGTGACCGAGCTTGCTGACGGCATCAAGCCGCCTGAACGGCCGGACAATAAGATCATCAACAATTCCATCAACAATATGCTGCGGCAGCGGGTCCGCCTCCCCGGTAATGATGAATACCGCGCGCCCCCTGCGGTCCAGCTTCCCGAGGCGTTCATCAAGGCCGTCCATGGAGCCGTCAATAAAAATTATCTGCCCGGGCGCCGCGGCTTGTGTCTGCGCCTGGACAAAAACATCCGCCACCGTCCCAAGCGCAGCCGACAGTTCCGCTGCCAGCACCGATTCGCGTTCGCCGTCCGTCGAAACAACCGTGATGTTCAAGGCCATCGCCCCCGGTCCCTCCGTTAAAAAGCCCTGTACTGGTATTGAAGCATTATCCGCCTGTCCCCGAAATCATGATAAATATTTCCGAATTCCTCCGCGTACCAGCTCACCGACAGGTCGGATTTTTCCCTTCGCATTCCGAAACCCGCGTCAAGATATGCGCTGCCCCAGCCGACCCTCAGAAAAAAACTGTTCCTGAAAGCGAATTCCACCCCGAGCGAAAGACGCCCGAGTATGAGCATGCCTGACTGGTTCGTGATATCGCGATACTGGAAAGCAAGATTGAACTTCCCTCCCGCGCCTGTTTTCGGCTCCATGCTCAGTGATGCATCCAGCGTCATAGGCTCGTCCTTCGGTCTGATCGTGCTGTTTTCCGCAAAGCTGTAAAGCGGCCGCTTGTCGAACTTGGCTCCCATGACGTTCCTTGCAACAATATTGAAGGCGGGCAGATACTGGACCGGCAGCGTAAGCGCAAAGCCCACATTATGTGAAAAAGCGGCCCCCTCCGCAAGGCCCAGATCGTAACCAATCGGCCTTTTATCAATGGGCACCGTGATGTCGCCGGATGCATGATTGATCCACTGGAACGAATACCCGATGCGCACCACGCCCGAAGCGAGCCTTATGCCGGTGCCCGCCGTGGGTATCAGGTCATAAAAACTCCGGTAGCGGATGTTTTTTCCGCTGTCGACAGCGGCCGCATGCACCCTTGACTGCAACAGCACTCCAAAGGCGAAGCCGCGCATCGAAAACGTTGGAAAATACATGAACCCCCCGCCGGGCGCACGATTAGGCATGCCGCCAAGCACCGGGGCATAGCTGTCGAGGCTGTAGAATTTATAAACCTGGCGGTTCAGTGAGGTAAAAAAATCGGTATTTGCCTGCAAACTGATGTTGAGCGGCTCGGCTGTCATCTTGTGCAGGCGCGCGATTGCGGCAGGATTGTAAAAAAGCGCCGAAGGCCCGTCATCGGCAAGCGGAATGAACGCTTCTCCGAGCGCCACGGCCCGTGCCGCAATATACCGCGAACCGAGCACGAGATCTCCGCGCTGGCGCTGGTCGGCAGAAACGGGCTGCACCAGAAACGCCGCAATAAATGATATAGCCAATAGCATGCTGCGTCTGTCCACGCCTTACTTATCGGCATTGCGGCACAAGGCGTTACCAAAAACCGCCATTGACGCACCGAGCATCAAAAAGTATCCGGGATACTATTAATTCTGGATTTTTAACAATAGTATTGTTAAAAATCCAGCCAAAGCACATACTCTACATAAGAGGCCTGTAAAATGAAATATACTCCACGCTGGGCGGAGTCCCATATCAAAAGCCTGTTTAAACACTTCCCAGCTGTTGCGGTCAGTGGCGCAAGACAGGTGGGGAAATCCACTCTGCTAAAGAAGATTTTCCCAAAAGTTTCTGATTTCATTGTTTTTGACCCCGACACCGACCTCCGACAAGCCCGCGCAGAACCTGAGCTTTTTGTCAGAAATCTCAAATGGCCGGTTGTTTTGGATGAAATTCAATATTCTCCGCAAATCATACCTGCACTAAAGCGCCGCATCGACGAAGAGCGGAAACCGGGCATGGTTCTGATTACCGGTTCCCAGCAATGGCCGATTATCAAAAATCTTTCAGAAAGCATGGCGGGGCGGGTGGCATTTTGCGATTTGATGGGGTTTGCCTGGATGGAATCCAGAAATATAAAACAGGGCTGGTTCAAGACATGGCTTGATTTTGCCGTTTCACGCGGCAACAGGGGCGTTCCCGATTTGAAATCACTGCGCCTGAATGTGTTTGAATACCTGTGGCGCGGATCATTTCCGGAAGCAAACCGGTTGCCGCTCGCACAAATTCCGGCATTTCTGCTTTCGTATCAGAGAACCTATCTTGAAAGGGATGCACGAAAACTTGCTGACGTTTCGGACTGGGACCAGTTCGTGCGGTTCTTCAGGCTTGTCGCAGCGTTGTCATCACAGGAAATCAATTATTCCGAATTCGGCCGCGATATCGGAATCAACCCACAAACAGCCAAGCGATGGCTTTCTGTTTTGAAGGGAACTTTTCAATGGGATGAAATACCCGCATTTTTCAACAACGCCGTAAAAAAAGTCAGTGAAAGGCCAAAGGGGATGCTTTGTGATACCGGACTGATTTGTCATCTGCAGGGGATCGGCAGCCCGGAAGCACTCAGCGGGCATCCTCAGTGGGGAGCTGTTTTTGAAACCGCAGTGGTCAATGACATCAAAAAACAGCTTCTTAACCTGCGAAATCCTCACGCCGCCCGCCTTTATCACTTCAGAAATCATAGCGGCAGCGAAGTTGATCTTGTGATCGACATGAACGGGATGCTGTTTCCGGTTGAAATAAAAGGCAAAACAAATCCGACCCGGAACGACACCAGGGGAATTACCGCATTCAGGGAGCAATACGGCAAAAAAGCCGCCACAGGTGCCGTTGTCTGCCTGTGTGAGCAATCCCACTGGCTCAGTGAAGACGCAGTCGCAATTCCATGGGACGGGCGTTGATGATGGGAATTATTCCTAGGTGTGTCTGCAGGCTGAAGATGCTTGCGGCAGGCGTGGCGCTTGCCATGGCGATGGTGACGCCGGTATTTACGTTTTCACCGGTCAGCTCTCATGCGGAAACCGAAAATTATTCTGGCGTACGCGTTGTGCAAGAAGGCGGATTCATCGACATCCCTTACGGTTCAATCGTGCAGGGATCGATCGAACACAGCGGAATACAACCCAACTACGTCATAAATCCTCCGTCCGATGCGGAACTTGAAAAATTCCTCGAACGGGCGCGAAAACTGAACAAACAGAAAATACCATTGTGGGAAAAGGTGGAAAAAGTGCTTGGCATTGTTCGCAGGGCGATGCCAAGAAAAGACTACAAGGACCCGCGATATCTGGCCCTGCTTGAAAAATACAGAAGAACAAACAGACCCGTCCCGCTGGGCGAATACCTGAAAATACGGGCGGGAGTATGCAGAGAATACGCACTGCTTACACATCTGGCCCTGAAAGAGGCCGGAATTGACAATAAATTTGTTTATGCCTTTGTCGAACGGCCGCTTATAACTCGCGCGGAGTACGGCCTTACCGCCTTAACGCGCGAGGATCACGCCTTTACTGTCATAAAAGACAACAAACAGCTCTGGATCGTCGATTCCTACAGCCCTTATTTCAACAGGCAAAGCTACACCGGCCTTCGCAACGGCATCAGCATTTATAACAAGCACGCACCCGCGCAGGATGCGCTCCCCGGATTCAGAAAAATCATCAAAGTGCGCAAATTCCCGGTTGTCCGGCTGCTGGATGCCGACTGCCGGGAAACCATCAGCAATATTTTAAAGCCCCCGCGCGTCAAAATATTGCCAGACCAATCTCCTGTTTTATAAACACGAGAAGGCATTTCGGCATCAACTCCAAAGCCCGAAAAACCGACATGACAATAGAATGGGCATGGACCGGAAAAACATCCAGAAAGAACCTTGGAATGACATTCCAGACTGGGCGCACACTCTTGCCAAGACGCTACTGCAGGCGCTCAAAGAGCGCGACCCGTACACCTACGGCCACAGCCGCAGGGTTTCAAGAAACGCAAAACTCCTGGCCGACGCGGCGGGACTGGCGCTGTACGAACAGCGGGTCGTGGAGTTTGCAAGCCTGTTCCACGATCTCGGAAAAATGGGGGTGCCGGACAGCATCCTGATGAAACCGGGACGCCTCACGGTGCAGGAAGAAGCGATCATGCGCGCGCACCCGCAAAAAAGCACCGAGATACTTTCGCCGCTGATGCACATCAAATTCTTCAATGACATCATGCCCGGCATCCTGTCGCATCACGAGCGCATAGACGGCCGCGGATATCCGGAGGGCCTCAGCGGGGAAACAATCCCGGTTGCCGCCCGCGTGATCCTGATCTGCGACACGTTTGACGCAATGACAACCACGCGTCCGTACCGCAAGGGGCTGACGCTCGACGAAGCCTACAAGGAACTCCGCGTACATGCGGGCTCGCAGTTTGATTTCAAGCTGGTCCAGGCCTTTGTGCAACATCACACTTCCTGGGGGACTCTCGAAGAGGAGATCACCGAGGAGTTCATTTCCACAAGATTCAAAAAGGCGGCTTAAACCGCTTTTTGCGTCGCGCTGATGATTGCCCGGTTGTCGATCCTGAAATCCCTGATTTCAGGCCCCTTCCACTGAAGCAGGACGGGGTCGTCGCCGCGATCCACCTTTTTGAAGGATGTTGCCATATTGGTGGCAAGACAGACCATCGAAGCAAGCTGGAACATCCCTTTGTTTGCCGTGCGCAGGAGATAAGGCTCGTGGTGATACAGGATGGCTTTGTCGATCGGCTTGAATATTTTATAAAAATTGCACGCCAGTCCGCCCAGAAGCGCATGATTCACGCCATATTGCTTTCCTTCGGCATAGTGCCGGATGATGCGCGGAAGCCCTTTTTTTCCGACTTCCTCGACGTACTGGTAATACTGCGGATTCATTATTGCGAGCATCACCTTGCCGATGTCATGGATCAGGCAGGCGGCAAAAATGTATTTTGTAAAACTGAAGTCGGGCATGTTCCTGGCCAGCTCCTTGCCTATCTTTGCCGCAAGCAGGCTGTGTGTAAACACGGTGTCGATATATGCGGAGATCTTTTTCTTGTCCTCGACCGTATTCATCGCGATGAGCGTCAGGATGTCGAACATGACCCCGGCCGCATATGCAGTATCCGAATAACTTGATTTGTCGCCCGCCAGCACCTCCTCGACCTTGAGGGCGCACTTGATCAGCTCGTTGGGCGCCGTCTTGAGCTTGCCTTCCTTGGTCCACTCCGGGTGCGCGCCGGTAACCGTTCTGAGCATCTGCATCCCGATGATGAAATTGCGCGAATTCTGCATCCCGAGCAGCAGCACCGCCCCCTCGGCGGTCGGCAGCTCCTCGCGTTTTTGGACTGATGCGATGTTCTTGAAAAACTGGCTGCCGTAATACTGGTTGAGTTTGAGGCAGCCCGCGACCTTCTCGGTTGTCACGTCGATATTGGCAAATGCCTTGAGAATAGTGTAGCTCGTGCGCGGAAGAGTCATCTTGGGTGCAAGGGTGCTATAGAAGGTCTTGAACAATTCGGGCATCTTGACTTCATCAAAGCCCTCAATCCCGGCAACACGCTCTTCAATGTTCTCAAGACTGGATTCCTTGCCAGCCTTCATCTGCGCCAGAATACCGCCGCCGATCTTCACCTTTGGTTTGGAAAGAGTAACCCTCGTTTGCGCCGCAGCCTGCTGAACAGCGGGCTTTTGCTGGACCGCCACCTGCTTTGGCGGCGGTTTTGCGCCCGCAGCTTGCGGGGCGGCCTGCTTTGGCGGCGGCTTGGGAGCCGGCTTTTCATCGGCCATATATATAAGAGTAAAAGGTTCGGATGAAAATACAAGATGGCTTGCTGAATTTTGCTTCATATTTGAAAATTATGTTAGAATTTCTTTACAGGGGCCTCTAAACGTGAAGCTAAAATTAGAAATGGCAGAGGGCATCACGGTTCTTGCAGTCACCGAGGAGATCAAGAACCAGCATGGCCCTATCCTTAAAGCCGGCATCAGCAAACTGTTTCAATCCGGTAAAAAGACACTCTTGCTTGATTTGACATCAGTTACACAAGTCGACGAAGGCATCGCCAAGGAAGTCCAGGAAATCATCCATATGGCGCCCGAAATGGACGCGCAAATCATTGTTGTAAGCCCGATTGACGGAATAGGACAGGCCCCCTCGCGTGACATCGCAATTAAACAGATGCAGTCAGCACTTTTTGGCCTGCTGGCGACCGAAGCGAAACTGCAAGCAAAGCTGCGCCTGCTCGAACAGAAGAAAAACCAGTTTATCGAAAAGCTCAACGGCATGAAGACAGGCGAAGTGGATGTGCTGTCCCTCCGGAAAGAGAACGGTGAACTCAAAAAACGCGCACAAGAGCTGGAAAAGGGCATCAGCAAGTTTTTAAGCAAAAGGGAAGACGTCAAATACAACCAGATGCTCACTGACAGATTCAACATGGTCACCAAAACACTGAACCAGATCTTAACGCAGGACGGCGTCGTGCAGATGGGATCATCATGAGTGCGTCTGCGCAAAAACCCGCTGACAAACCGGGGGACAAAAAAGCCGCCGTACAAGTCACCCCCGAAGCCGAGGCCTCGGCCCGCATCGGCATGTTGCAGGAAAGCGTCAAGAATCTTGAGGGGGAGCTCCGGACAATCGAGGGCCGCTTCAAAAACCGCGACCCCGCGCTGATCGCTCCGCTTCAGGCCGAAAACAAGCGCATGCAGGACCGGATCGATACGCTTCTGAAATCCTATTATTTTTTGTTGATGGAATCGCTTATGCCGAGACAATCCGATGAATTCAAGGCGCAACTCGAAATACTCAAGAACTCGGCAATCGAGTATTTCAAGAAAGCAAACATAGATCAGGAAATATGGAAAAACATCGTATTCTGATCATCGAAGACAACGCTGACACCAGACGCTTCCTGGAAACCATGCTCGGAAAGGAGTTCGAGATCCTGAGCGCCGAAAATGCGGTCATCGGCATTGATTACGCACGCAACAAAAATCCGGACATCATACTCCTGGATATCATGCTGCCGATCCTGAGCGGCTACGATGCCTGCAGCCTTCTCAAAAAGGATGAGAAAACCAAACAAATCCCCATAATCTTCCTTTCCGCCAAAAACAGCGTCACCGACATCACCCAGGGGCTTTCGACCGGCGCCGACGACTACATGCCCAAGCCGTTTGACTTCAAGGAACTCACGGCAAGAATCCGCGCCCGGCTCCGCAAGGCGGCCGAAAACGTCGCGCATCCGCTTCAAATCGGCGATCTCAGGATCGACCCGTCAAACCGTGAAATCTCCTTTGGCGGAAAAATCTCGCATCTCACGCTGACTGAATTTGATATTCTGCGCTGTCTCGCGGTCAAGGCGGGCGGGGTGGTTTCGCGCGAAGACATATTAAAGGAAGTCTGGAAAAACGATTCGCAGAAGACCAATGACCGCACGATCGACGTTCATATCCGTGCAATCCGCCGCAAGGTCCCGGCGCTGACAAAACACATAATTTCGATTTACGGGGTCGGCTACAAGTACGAAAAATAATGGCGCCTAGTTCCTGACCTCAAGCTTCTCGTCAACGTTCACGGATCTGCCTTCGATGATCGTAACCGTAACGGTCTTTTCCATCCCCAGAAGCTCGTTGAAAAGCCTGATGGTATACGTACCGGCGGGCATTTTTTCCTCTTCAATCGGCGTCTTCCGTATCCAGGGTTTACCGTCCATCATGATCGAGGCATCCGCACTCGGCGTGGTGCGGATGGAAAGCAATCCGAACCTGACCGGCTCCATCGGCACATCAACCATCCATTCCTTGAGGCCGGCAATCTGGCGGGAATCCAGCACGAACTCGCGGCGGAACTGCTTGAAACCGGCACGTTCGGCAACAAGCTCCAGCGGGGAATCAAGCGGAACAAGCACCGGAATCTCCCGGTCCACGGGCTTTCCGTTGAGAGTCATGGCAATCGATCCGCCGCCCGGAACAACATTTAGCCTGAGGGTCACTGATTTGCCGACGGCCGGGTCGGCAACTATCGAGGTCACCGGCACATTTGATGGCTCCGCCCGAGGCGCCGACCGTGCGGCCGGATCAATGGACGTCTTTGCGTTTTTTCCGGACTTGATGAATTTATCCACATATCCGGACACAAACGGAATCTCGATTCCGAGTTCCGGCCCGAACACGACCCCTCCCACAAAAAGCACGGCCAGCACCAGCACTATTTTGCCGGCGCCGCCGCCCTTTGCATTTACCTCCTGCTGCTGCCTGGGTGCGCCGGTAGAGGCGAACCCGCCGGTTCCGGTTGCCGTCCGCCCTGAAGGTTTCGCACCCTTTGGCGCAGCCGCCGCCGAAGGCCGCGACTTCTTCGCCACTTCCACCTCAAGCTGAAGATCGCCGGCCCCGAGACTGGTCATCTGCTTGGGTGCCGGTGCCGGACGGTTTCCGATCACGGCGGTTGTATCATCATCCCGGGCGGTCGTGGCAAGTTCCGGGACGGATTTGTCCTCGTGCAGCACCTGTGAACACATCAGCTGCTCGGCCTTTTCGTTCAAGGCCTGGAGCTTCTTGCGATCCTCCAGTATCTCGTTTTTAAAAAGGTCCTTGGCGAAATACGCAAGATCGCCCGGATTGAAATCCGGGCTGTTTGAATAGACAAATTTGTGAAGCGCCCGTTGAAGCTCCTCGGCGCTCTGGTAGCGCTTCTCGCGCTGCTTGGCGAGCGTCTTGAGAACGATGTAATCAAGATCCTTGGGAACCGCCGGATTTACCGTCGAAGGCGGCTTTACGTGTGAATTGCAGCTTTCTATCAGCCGGAGAACCGCAAGTTCGTTTTCCCCGGCGAAAAGTTTCCTGCCGGCGAGCAGCTCCCAAAGCACGATGCCAAGCGCGAACACGTCGCAGCGGCCGTCAAGCTGCTCGCCGCTGATCTGCTCCGGCGAAAGATAGCTTGGCTTGCCCTTGATGATGCCGGCGCGCGTCGATTCGCTGTTGGTCCTGGCCTTGGCAATACCGAAGTCGATGATCTTGGCGTTGCCTTCGAAGGAAACAAGTATGTTCTGCGGACTGATGTCCCGATGGACAAGATTGAGCGGCTGCCCGGTGATCTTGTCCTTGTATGAATGCGCATAATGCAACCCGCTTGCCGACTGCTCGATGATGAACGCGGCCAGCTCGACAGGAAAGGTGTTCTTGTTTTCGGTGATGCGCGAAAGAAACTGCCTCAGATTCTTGCCGTCGACGAGTTCCATCGCGATATACGGCTGGTTCTGTTCCTCGCCGAAGTCATAAAGCTGGACGATATTGGGGTGATTGAAACCCATCGTAACCTTGATCTCGGATTTGAACATCTGCAGGAATTCGTCGTTTTCGCCGAAGCCCGCCTGGATGCGCTTGATGACCAGAATCCTGCCGGCACCATCAACACCGGCAAGACGTGCGCGATAGATTTCGGCCATTCCGCCCTGTGCAATCTGGTCGAGCAGAAAATATTTTCCGAATTTCTTGAGCACCTCAGCCATTTTCCGTCTTCCCTTCAAGCGCATCAAGAAGCCGCGGGATAAACCCGCCGAAGCCGCCGTTTGAAAAAACCGCAACAAGATCACCCTGCCGGGCATGCCGCGCCACCAAGCCAACACCCTCATCCACCGTCTTCATGAGTTCCGCAATCCGGCTTCGCGAACGCGAACGGATGTCCGAAACAAGCTGATCACTCGAAAACTGGTCGTCTTCGGGAATCCTGCCCTGGTCGAACGGAACCGCTATGAACGCCGCATCCGCCTCGTCA
>MEQJ01000012.1:0-11683 GCA_001770165.1 Bdellovibrionales bacterium RIFOXYD1_FULL_53_11
ACACGTCCTCGCACCTGCTGGTGATTACTGATTTATGCTTGGCGCACATGAAAACAATTTGTTAGCACCTAAGACGCGCCGCGTCAAGCAAAGAAATTCTTTGGCATCCTTACGGACGGATTTTACTATTTTGAAATAGTCTTTGTGGTGGCAGCTGAGATGCATGGTTATGAAGTTGTGGTTGCTGTCGAGAGTTCCCGATAAGAGCCTTGAATAAGATCGGCCTCTTGAAGCCCGAAGGTTTTGATTAACTCGTGAACTTTTTTGTGTTCGGTGGATTCATCATCCATGTTTTGATAAACAGCCTCAAATTCCATGAAGGTTCCAAGCCCTTTTACATTATCAAGATGGATACGGACGTTCCCGGCAAGATAAATATCACGATGCTTCTCGACTATGGTCTCAATACCCAAAATTTCAGAAAGGAGCCGCTTGGAAAGTGCGGGGTCGTCAGTTCGCAGCAAGGCGTAGTCGCTTTTCTTTGGTCCGGAAATATTGCTCCGTATGTACGGTATAAGCATTGCCCCGCTTAGGCTCGATTCCCGCAACTTCAAACGGCCATTAGGCGTTCTAAAATATGTGTCAATTTGATGATCCATGCCAAGATGCTTGGTTGCGACATGTTTGGCGATTACGGTTGCGTTGGCTAGATCCGGGCAGTGCGCTTTGATTTCGATGTTTGGCATGGATCTATGTCGTTTTTGTATGAACAGAGCAGGATGCCGATAGGTTCGTTTTCGCCGTCCATACGCTCTTGTAAAACCTGGAGTTTTTCTTGGTGATGGGCACATTTTGGGACTATATTGGGTACCACAAAAAGGCAAAGGCTTTTTTGTGGGAGTTGTGGAAATACTATGCCGCCGAGGGGGTAATGCGAAGCTTGCCGCCGGTTTTAAGCTCTTTTCAGATTCCCCCGAGGTCTTCCGATTTTCTGACGAGCCAGGTATTTTTGCTGATTGTGGGATCCGCCGATCTGCCGACCACTCAGATTGAGTTGTAATCAACCGCCATTTCCGTCGGGAAAGTATTGCCTCCCCCGTCCTGGTAGTTATCAATGGTGTTCCAGGAGCGGCCGTAATCCGCGGATTTCTGGAGACTGAATTGACCGTGGATGTTGCGCTGAATGTCTAAATGTAATTATAAGTCCACTATAATCTGATATTTCTATATAAAAATTGACTTATATGTACACTTGGGTGTAAAATCTAATCCAGGACTATGAAAAGAAAACTTTATCAAGAGCTGACAGAATGGAAAAATAGCAAACAAGTCCGCAAGCCCATTGTGCTTTATGGTGCGAGACAGGTGGGCAAGACCCACTTGATCAAGGAGTTCGGGAAATCGTATAAAGACGTTTTTTATATAAATTTCGAAATGAATCCTTCGTTGATCCAGGATTTTGAAACAGATTTGTCTCCGGTTTATTTGTTGAACAAGTTTGAAACTTATTTCGGAAAGAAAATCATTCCCGGAGAAAGCCTGATATTTTTTGACGAAGTTCAGCTCTGTGAGCGTGCATTGACATCACTGAAATATTTTTGTGAAAACGCGCCGGAATACCATGTGATTGCTGCCGGCAGCCTGCTGGGAGTTGCGATTCACCGGGAAAAATACTCTTTTCCGGTTGGAAAGGTCCGGCTGTTGAATCTTTACGCATTTGATTTTGAGGAATTCTTGTGGGCTTGCAATCATGAGTTGCTGGCGCAGGAAATCCGCAAGTGCTTTCAGGCCCGCATCCATATGAGCCCGTCCTTGCACCAGCTGGCGCTCGAAATGTATAAAAATTATCTGATTGTCGGTGGAATGCCTGAAGCCATAAACCATTATCTGCTCGAAAAAAGACTGATTGATGCAGGCAATATACAAAATAACATTTTGAATTCGTACATCGCGGATATGGCAAAATACACGACCCCGGCCGAAACCACAAAAATTCTTGCCTGTTTCAACAGCATTCCCGCGCAACTTGCAAAAGACAACCGGAAATTCCAATATAAAGTGGTTCAAAAAGGCGGGTCTGCAACAATATTCGGCGCATCGCTCGACTGGCTGTCCGCCGCCGGGATTATTGCAAAATGCCAGAAAGTGAACCAGGGCGTGTTGCCGCTCGCAGCGCAGCAGGAGCTTGGTCATTTTAAAATATTCATGAACGATGTCGGTCTTCTTGTGCTTAAATCCGGCGTTAATGCGCACGATTTGCTTTCAGATAATATTCATTCATATATTGGCGCGATTACTGAAAATTACGCGGCAAACGCTCTTGTGACAAACGGACATGCTTTGTATTATTGGGAATCAAACTCCCTGGCCGAAATCGATTTTGTAATCCAACTGGAGGGCAAAATCATTCCCATCGAAGTCAAATCAAATCTCAGGGTAAAATCCAGAAGCCTCTCTGTATATACCTCAAAATTCAAACCAGCTTTTTCGATTCGTGTTTCGGCAAAACATTTTGGATTTGAGAATTCAATTTTTTCAATTCCGCTTTATGCGATGTTTTGCATTGAATCCAGGTCGATGTGATTCTGCGAGCCCTTTGTGCAGGGGGTGTGCCATTTTATGACGTGCTGCATATACCAAAAGTTGGCGGACACCTTTTCACCCAAAGAAGTTCTTCGGCATCTCGATTCCGTGTTCCCGCATCCGTTCCATGAAGGTGGGCACAAGTCCGGTGCATTTGAATCTGCCGGCACTGCCTGCGGCGGTCTGGTCAAGCGTCGCGGACAAATCGATTTCGTACATGAAAATATCCTGAAGCGTGTAGGTGTCGCTTTCCATGCCGGTCAGCTCGACAATCGAAACCAGTTTGCGCTCGCCGCCGCGGAACCGCTTGATCTGGACGACAAGATCGAGCGCGCTCGTGACCTGCTTGCGTATGGCCAGAAGAGGCAGCTCGGTGTTTGCAAGCATGCAAAGCGTTTCAAGGCGCGCAAGGGCATCGCGCGGATTGTTGGCATGAATGGTTGTCATCGAGCCCTCGTGGCCGGTGTTCATTGCCTGAAGCATGTCCATGGCCTCGGCCCGGCGGCATTCGCCAACGATTATACGGTCAGGGCGCATCCTGAGCGAATTTGCCACAAGCTCGCGCGCGCTTACCGCCGGCGACATGGGGGTTTGCGGTTTGGTTTGAAGGCGGACGCTGTTTGCATGGCTCAAAACCAGCTCGGGGGTGTCCTCAATCATTACAATGCGCTCGCCCTTCGGGATGAAACCGCTCAGCACGTTGAGCAGCGTGGTTTTGCCGCTTCCGGTGCCTCCCGAGATGAGCATGTTTATCCGGCCTATCACGCAGGCGTTCAGAAAATAGGCCATCCTCTGATCCAGCGAGGCAGCCGCTATGAGATCGTTTACGGTGAATTTTTTGAGCGGGAATTTCCGGATTGTCACGCACGGCCCCTGGATTGTTACCGGCGGTCCTACGATGTTGACGCGGGAGCCGTCGGGAAGCATCACATCCACATAGGGTTGGTCGGGGCTCAGGATGCGCCCCGTGATGTCGAGTATCGTGCGCACGAAACGGTTCAGCTCGTCAATGCCCTGATAGCAAAAGCCGGAGAACATGAGCTTGCCGCGTTTTTCGATCATGACATTG
Source organism: Bdellovibrionales bacterium RIFOXYD1_FULL_53_11 (assembly GCA_001770165.1). Lineage (GTDB taxonomy): Bacteria > Bdellovibrionota > UBA1018 > UBA1018 > UBA1018 > XYD1-FULL-53-11. The sequence goes on from MEQJ01000012.1 coordinate 3,593, forward strand.
CGGACGTCGTTGATCATGATTTCGGTAATTTCGGGGTCGCGCATGAATACATTGATCGGGCCGAGGTCCGGCATTTTTGCAGCCGGCGCCTGGTTTGCGGGAGGAGCCGGTGCCCGCTGCCGGGGGACTGGGGCGTGACTGCCTGCGCTATTTTTCAGAAGCGGGCTTATGCCCGGATCGGTGGTTTCGCCGATGTCATCAAGCGCTATGCCTGGAGCGGTTTTTTCTTCTTCTTCAAAATCCTTCCGGCCTGCCATCTAACTGATATTATGTGGCCGGAAAGCTGCTGGAGCCAAGTCAATTCGCGAGCATGCGCATGGCGGTTTTTAGAAACCTCTTGCGCATTGCCGGATTGGCGCTTTGATAACGGTTGATCAGATCACAAAGCTGCTGGTCGCGTGTTGTTGCCGACATGATTGACGCAGCGTCCGCGAGTCCATTCATCATGGAGGGGGATGTGACGATTTTTTTGCCGCGTGCCGGATTTACAAAAGAGCGGAAGTCCGAGCGGATGGAAAGATTGGCTGAGCGGAGCGTCTCGGCCGGAACCTTGAGATACGCGGCCAGCATATCAATCTTGTCCCAGGGAAGCGGGGCGCGGCCGTGCTCGATGTTTGAGATGAACTGAACCGAGCATTTGCAGGCCTTTGCCACCTCAAGCAGGCCCAGTTTTTTTTCGAGCCGGTGTTTGCGGATGAGATCCCCGAGAGGACCGAATGATCTTTTGTCGTTTGATCTGCCTTTTGGACGTCCACGTTTCATAGTGAGGCACCAATTAACGCTATTTGGGTTTTTTGCCAAGCGTTATTTAACGGGAGGATATAATTGATTTGCGTATGTGTCGGGCCAAGTTACAATAAATATCATGCCGATGCGTGTACGCTTATGGGGGGTACGGGGTTCGCTGCCGGCGCCGATGATTCCGGCGGTGATCGAGACACGCGAAAGAGAGATACTCGAGCTTTTCATTGACTCGAAATATTCCAAAAAAGCCGAGCTTTCAAAATTTCTTGACACTTTGCCGGTGCATACCCGCGGGACTTTTGGCGGCAACACGCCGTGTGTAAGCGTGGAATCGGGGAACAACCAGCTCATTGTCGACGGTGGAAGCGGCATCCGGCGCCTGGGATATGATCTTTTGCGCGGGCCCTGCGGAAAAGGGGCTGGAGAGGTGCATATCCTTTTCACGCATTTTCACTGGGATCATCTGATCGGTGTCCCGTTTTTTGTGCCGGTGTTTATTCCCGGAAACGTAATTCATGTATATGCCGTGCAGGACGGGGTTGAAAGCGTGTTCAGGACGCTTTTCAAAAAACCCTTTTTTCCTGTCGAATACGAGATGCTTGGTGCCAGGTTTGTTTATCACAAGCTTGAGCCGCGAAAGCCTGTAAAATTCGGATTATTGACGGTGACGCCGTATCAGCTTGACCATCCGGATCCCTGCTGGGGCTTCAAGTTTGAATGTGGCGGCAAGGTGTTTTCACACTGCGTTGATACCGAATGCACGCGAGTGACGCGTGATCAGCTTGGTCTGGACCTGCCCCTTTATCAGGGCGTTGATCTGATGACTTTTGATGCGCAATACACACTCATGGAAACGATTGAAAAAATGAACTGGGGCCACGCAGCTGCATCGCTTGGGCTTGATATTGCGATGAGAGAGGGCGTCAAGAAGGTGGTGTTCATGCACCATGATCCGGCGTCCAGTGATGAAAAGATCGCGGCCGCCGAGCTTCAGGCCAGGCAGTATTATAAAGGGCAGCTCAAAAACGCCAAGCGTGCCGGCTTGCAGGCGCAGGAAGTTGATTGGTGTTTTGGCAAAGAAGACATGGAATTTGAATTATAGCCCGCAGCAGCATTTTTTATTTATCCATAATATATTGAAACAACTAGCTTGACGCGCTGAGCATCAAAAAGTAACCGGGTTGCTTTTGAATACACGACCAATTTAGTCTACTATGTATAAGGTTGGGGGTGGTTGGTCATGGGATACCGGAATATTTCGAGCGTTGTGGTGTTTGCGGGGGGGATTTGTTTTGTCGCAGCGCCTGCGGCGCAGGCTGACAATTACTGCTATCAGAAAAATTCCTGCGGCTGGCAGGAAATGAAAATCGTAAACCAGAATGATCCGCTTCTGGGTTCTCCCTGGATTCTGCCGGAAAGGGGAACGAGCATGCTGTGCGGACCGGCTTCGGCCACCATGGTGATTCATGCGGTGGCGAACGCCGCGCGCCCCGAAGACGTCAAAAGCGACAAGATAAAGCGCTATCTCGGGGCATCCACTCCGGACGAGATGCGATCCCTTGTCATCTCCGCGGCAAATGAGATCATGTACAGTCCGGAAAAAGGTAGCATCTTCATTCCGGATTATCTGCCCGACTGGCTGCAACACTCGCTTGAGGACATGCTGGGCTTTTTCGGTCTCCGCTCCGTGAACGATCTTGTGCCTAATGCGGCTACGCGAGGCGGAATAGACGGATCATATGGCTCAGCAAGCGCGTGGGGACCGCCGGTCACAGTCGGATATTTCATAAAACATCTGCGTGACAATCCCGGCAAGCGCCGCGCCGACATGTTCAACTACGGCCATTACGTCGAAAAGAAAAAACGCATCCTTGGCACCGACTGGTATTGGTATAAGCGTCAGGGCGGACATTTTGTTGCGGTCAACGGTTATGTGAACGCCGATGATCCCAACAACCGCCGGATCGTGATCTACAACCCATGGTGGGCGGTGCGCGAGGAGCGGACGATCCAGAAAAAAGAAGGCGGATCGACCTGGAAAAAATGGCATGGCATTCCGTATAAACTTGAAAAAGTTGTCGTCCTGCCGGGTTTGAGCGGTGAATCGTCGTATCTCTATCAGACAGACGACAAGATAAAAATCATTGATGGCGTCATGGGCACGGGAGTCGGGTTATGAAAACCGGGGGACAGGGCTTTTCGTGGGCGGCTGCGGTGGTAATGGCACTTTCGGTCAGTGTGACGGCGGGATACCGTGCCGGCAAAGCCGGACCTTCTGTCGGCATGCCGGGCCGCGCTTCGGTGGCGGGAATTGCCGCAGCAAATCCCGGTGCCGGCGGTTCGGGCGGAAATATTTCGCATATTGAAGAGGCGGTTGACGCCATCCGGATCGGCGACGCGGAAAGGCGGCTTGCAGCCGCGCTTGACGGTGACGGCATCGAACGGATGATTTTGCGCGTCGTGATTGCAGCAAATCATGCCGAAGCGGTTCCGGAAACGGATAAAATGAGCGACCGCTACCTGGAGGAGTTCTCACTCAGGCCGCTTGAGACGCTACAGGCGGTTAAAAAGGCGCTGGGCGCGATGCCGGCGGATGAATTTCCGATAGAACGTGCGGCCTTGATTGCTCTTGCCTCGGGACTTCCGGGGCATGAATCCGAAGCGGCCGCGCTGGCGCTCACGGAATTGATGTCCAGCGTTCCGGCTCCGCGCTTGTCGCCTGCCCGCGCGACCACACAGGAAGAGCTTGATGCGTCCCTCAGCTCAACGCCGGAGATGACGCTGCCGGTGACGGCTCATTCGGTGTTTTTGAAGACCACAGCCGATCCGGAGCGCGCCCTCGAAGGCACGGTGGACGGGATTGTGGCGCAACGAGATCTTGGTGTCCGCAATATCATGGCGTCGCAGTTTGTCGCGCTTCACCCTTCGATGGCGGATGAACTCAGGACAAGACTCAGCCAGCGCGGGGTGCTGGTGTCGGATGCCGGCGGCCATGGGGAGGCGGGATGAGAACGTTCAAGCTGATGGCCGTGGTGCTCGCGGCAGTGGCTGCGTTTTATGGTGCTTATAAATGGAGCAATGAGCGCGGCAGAGGCACGGAGGTTTTTGCGTCCGGTGCGGCAATGAAAACAGCTGTGTCGGCCGGAAAACCAGTTGGCACCGGCATGCGTGAGGAAGTTCTGCGCGCGCCGCGGCCATACCGGGACGCGGATGCGGTTCGGGCAAGAGCTGCGGAACTTGAACATTATTTTGGAAAGAACCGGACAGGCCGGGCGGTGGCGGGACTTGCGGCATATTATGCGATTCATGGAGGAGCGGGCGCGCCGGGCGGCGATGCGGCGGCGGCGGCGGCTGAAGAAATCAGGCGGTCTCCGCGTGAGGCGTTCAAGGCAATACACACCGGTCTCAGGCAGCTTCCGGAGGTTTATGGAATGGAACGGCAGTTCATCGTCCAGTTTGTGACGAAAATTGAAGGCGTTCCGGGAGACGACAAAATGGCGCTTTTGCGCGAGGAGGCTTTGCGGCCTCCGGCCAGGGATTTTTACATGACGCCGGCGTTTGCGATCGAGGGGATGTTTGATGCCGGCATCGCCGCCCGGGAGATCGAGGCGGTCGCAATAAAAACCCTGGGACGCGTCGGCAGCAGGGCCGTTCGTGATGCCGTATTGTCGCGCATCGGGACGCGGGACGCTGAAATGGCCGCAAGACTTGAACGCGCCGGACAGCAAGGGCGGGCCCTTTGAATTTTTTCCGTGACATTTGCCCCCGGTCAGCGGAAATCTTGTATTCCATATATGCATGATTGCCCGGGTGGCGGCGGAGCAAAGCCCTTTTTTGTGCTTGATCCGGCGCATACAAATCCAAAACGCACCAAACGCGAGCGCGAAAAAGCGCGCAAGCTGAAGGCCTCGGACTGGTGGCGCAAAAAACTTGCGGCGGGCATTTGTCATTATTGCGGCGGGCGGTTTTCGGCGGCGGAACTCACCATGGATCATATCGTGCCCGTTGCACGCGGCGGTGAGAGCAACAGGGCCAACATCGTTCCGTCCTGCCGCCCATGCAACCAGGCCAAGAGGCTGGAGACGCCGGTTGACAGGATTCTTCGCGAACTCGGGAAAGAACGCGATAAATGAACCAGAAATCCGAATTTTTCTCGCTGACGCCGGAGCGGGTGCTCGATGCGGTTGAATCGCTCGGGCTTCGCTGCACCGGATTTTGCATGGCCCTCAACAGTTACGAAAACCGGGTTTACGAAGTTGAAGTCGAGATGGAGGATTCACGTCCGCCGCAAAACAGGCGCGTTGTAAAGTTTTACCGTCCCGGGCGCTGGACCCGGGAGCAGATACTCGAAGAACATGCGTTCATCTACGATCTTCTCGAATACGAGATTCCCGCCGTGGCCCCGGTTCGTTTTGAAGACGGAAGCACGCTCAGGGCATGCCCTTCGAGCGGCATCTTTTATACTGTTTTTCCAAAAGTGGGCGGCCGGTCGCCCGACGAGCTTGACGAAGACCGGCTGCGTCGCCTCGGCCGGCTTCTCGGCCGCATGCATGGCGCGGGAGCCGCGAAAAAAGCCGTGCACCGCCTCCGTCTTGGCGCCGACACCTACGGCCGCAGCGAGCTCGATTTTTTGTTGAATGGAAACTGGATAATTCCGGACTTTGTTTCGCGATATCGCGCGGCCGCCGAGTCGATAATTGCCGTGGCCGGCCCGATGCTGGCAAATGCGCCCTTCCAGCGGCTTCATGGCGATTGTCATTTCGGAAACATCCTTTGGAATGATGACGGGCCGTTTTTTGTCGATTTTGACGACATGCTCAGCGGTCCTCCCGTGCAAGACATCTGGCTGGTCCTGCCCGGAAGGGGTATGGATGCGGTCGGGGCGCTTGGGGCGCTTCTGGCCGGTTACGAAGAAATGCGATCCTTTGACCGCGGCACGCTTGCGCTCATCGAGCCGTTAAGGGGGCTGCGGATGATCCGGTATGCCGCATGGATCGCAAGACGCTGGGATGATCCCTCGTTTCCTCGAGCATTTCCCGAGTTCGGTTCGCACCGGTACTGGTCCGAGGAAACCGAGGCGCTTGAAAGGCAGTCGCGATTGGCTCTTGATTTATGAAATCAAGGGGATACACTAGATACATGATGGCTTCTCTGCCATTTTTGGTGTTTTTTTTATCAGTTCTGCCACCCGACGCGCAGGCGGCGCAGGCTTTTGCGCCTGGTGATCTGCCGCCCGAGCCGTCCTCGGACTATCTTGAGGTTCTTGAAGACGGAGAGGACCTCGGGTTTTGCGCCGAGTGGAATCCAGAGTTCGTGTACCGGGGGCATCATTGCTGTGCCAAGGCAAAGCCCCGAAAGAAGCGCCGCGGGAGCTGGTGCGATCCAAAACGGACACGTTCGAACTATTGTCACGAAATGACGGAGGACCAGCACTTTTACCGGGATGTCCTTCTGGCGGATTCCAATATCGATGTTCTTCAGCTGGTTGAAAGCGATCTCGGCATCAAGGGGCGGCAGTCGTATTGTTCGGTTAACAACGGATTTCTCGCGTGGGGCAGGCAGCTCATCCCGAACAGCCGCAACCGCATTCACCTGAAATCCCCTGACAGGTGTGTGGACTTCGGCACTGACCGCATGATCGGGATGATTGAGTGGGTCGGGCGCCGTGTTGCCGAAAGGTATTACGCACCCGAATTTGAAAAGGTCAGACTTGTCGTGGGCGATATTTCCGCCCCCCGCGGCGGCTGTCTTGCCGGCAGGAGCGGGCGCAGGGGGCACGCATCGCATACAAGCGGGCTTGATGTTGATTTCGGATTCCTGGTCGAAAAGAAGCCGGCGCCCAATACTTTTACCCGCGAATTTGATGCAAAGGCCAACTGGTGGCTTCTCAAACAGCTTTTTCAAAATCCATACGCCTGCATAAAAGTGGTGTTTCTTGACCGTCGCCTCATCCGGAAGCTGGCAAAGGCCGCAAAGGATGACCCGATGTGGCCGGTTCTTCGCAGGTTTATAAGACACGTGAAATTTCATCGCAATCATCATCATGTCCGCATCGGCCCCCATGCCGGCCCGCCGGGCTGCGAGGCGGACGCGAACCCCGAGCTTGAAGCAAACATCGAGGAAAACACGGATTACGACGGTTTTTCGGATTTGCTGGAGTGGATGGAAGCGCGCCCGACCTCCACCTTGCGCATTGACCCATAAAAATGTAACTTGGCCCCATGCGTAAAAGAACGGTGCGTACGCACAACTGTGGTGAATTGAAGTCTTCGAATATCGGCTCTGACGTCATGCTGTGCGGCTGGGTTGCCCGGAGGCGTGACCTGGGCGGGCTGATATTTCTCACTTTGCGCGACCGGCACGGAATCATCCAGGTTGTTTTTGATCCCGCCGAAAAGGATTGCGCCGCCACCTGCAAGACGGCTGAAAAAGTGCGCGGCGAATATGTCTTGTGGTGCAAGGGGCGCGTGAGGCCGAGGCCCGAAGGACAGGCCAACAAGAACATGCCCACCGGCGGAATCGAGGTTTTATGCAGCGAGGTTGAGATCCTTTCGGATGCAAAAACCCCGCCGTTTCATATAGACGACGAGGCCGAAGTCGCTGAGACGCTAAGGCTCAAGTACCGTTATCTCGATCTCCGGCGCCCGAGTCTCCAGCGCAATTTGTCGATCCGTCACAAATTCCTTTCGATCGTGCGCCGCCACCTGGACGAAAACGGCTTTCTGGAAATCGAAACGCCGGTTCTGTACAAATCCACGCCCGAGGGCGCGCGTGATTTCATTGTTCCGAGCCGCATCACGCCCGGCACTTTTTATGCGCTTCCGCAGTCGCCGCAGACGCTCAAGCAGCTTTTGATGATCAGCGCAATGGACCGCTACTACCAGGTCGCCCGCTGTTTCCGTGACGAGGACCTGCGCGCCGACCGGCAGCCCGAGTTTTCGCAAATTGACATCGAAACGTCGTTCATGGACGAGGAAGCCCTGTTTCCCGTCATGGAGGAGATGATCGCAAAGGTTTGGAAGGGCGTTCATGACATTGATGTCCCGCGGCCCTTTCCGCGCATGCCCTACCAGGAAGCTATGGACCGTTTTGGCAGCGACAAGCCCGACGTCAGATTCGGTCTGGAGCTCCGGGACGTCACGCAGGTTTTTGCCGGGAGCGAATTCCAGGTTTTCAAAAACGCCCGCACCATCAGGGCGGTGGTGGCGCCGGGAGCCGCAGAAAAATTTTCCAGAAAGGATCTTGACGAGCTTCAGGGGGTTGCGGTTTCGATGGGCGCGAAGGGGCTCATCTGGATCAAGGTGCAGCCGGACGGGGCGCTCCAGTCCCCGGTGGCCAAATTTTTCA